>JAEUMI010000045.1 GCA_016792825.1 Hyphomicrobiales bacterium | reverse complement strand
GCCCGGCAGAGGCCGGCGGCGACCAGGGATTTTCCCACATCGGAGCCGGTGCCCATGAGCATGAAGGCGCGGGGTTTCATGACGCCTCGCAAATGATGTGGGCGTAGGAACCCATGACATTGCCGCGCTTGAGACCGATCTGGCCCAGATTGTCCCCCGCGGCATCGATGGCCTTGAACAGCCGATCTGCTTTTCCTTCGCTTTCGATTGATGAGTAATGAAATTCATGTCCACGCAGGGGCTTTGTCCAAGGCCCGCCAAGCGGCATGAGCCGGCGATAGCCCAGGTGAAGCTTGCGGGTGGCGAAGCTTGTGGTTAACGGCAGGAGGCCCGCCATGGCATGTGACTGTCCCTGGGCGTCGATCAGGGCGTCACCGAGGACCATGAAGCCTCCGCACTCGCCGTAAATCAGCGATTTGGAGCTTTTCAGGCCCCTGAGAAAGGTGTGGTTCTGGGACAACAAGCCAGCGTGAAGCTCGGGATAGCCTCCCGGCAGGAAGACAGCATCGGACTCCGGGTTTGGCGCTTCGCTCTTCAGGGGAGAAAAGAGGGAGATTTCCGCCCCAGCTTTTTTCCAGGCTCGCAGAACGTGCGGGTAGGCAAAACTGAAGGCGAGGTCCTCGGCTACCGCAATTTTCTGGCCGAGAGGAGGTAAGATTGGCTCGGGAACTGATTCGGGGCGGATTTCCGCGCCAATTGTTAACAGCTTGTCAAGTTTTGTTTCACGTGCAACTGCTAAGCTTGTGGTTTCAATAAACAATTCAAGCTCTTGATTCTCCTGTGCTTGCACCAGTCCGAGGTGCCGTGAGGGCCAGTTCAGTGAGTCACTGCGCCGCACGAGACCGAGGAGCGGTACGCCGAGAGGGTCCAGTGCCGCCGTCAGGATGGCGGCGTGCTTGTCGCTGGCCACGCGGTTCAAAATCAACCCTGCGAAGGTGAGGCCCTTGCGATGGTTAATGAATCCTTCCGCAAGGGCGGCGATGGATTGGCCCTGATGTCCGCAATCGAGCACCAGGACGATGGGCAGCTCCATATCCTGCGCCAGATCGGCGGTGGAGCCATTGCCGCTCTGGGGGCCGTCGAACAGCCCCATGACGCCTTCGACGATGACGAGGTCCGCATCATGGTTAAGATCAGTTAAGAGGCTGGCGACGACTTCGCGCTTCATGGCCCAGGGGTCGAGGTTGAGGCAGGGCCTGCCGCTGGCGGCTTCATGGAAGCGGGGATCGATATGATCGGGGCCGACCTTTGCCGAGGCAACGCGCAGCCCCCGGTTCCTGAAAGCGCGGAGCAGGCCAAGGGTGAGCATGGTCTTGCCGCTGCCTGAGGATGGGGCCGCGACGACGAAGGCCTTAGCCAATGGCGTTCTCCCGGAGGGCCGGACTGTACCAATCGAGCATTTCACGCCAGTCGGAGGCATGGCCCACGACGACGATGGCCGGGGTGGGCGGATCGTTCTTGGCCACATAGGCCCCGGCCTGATCCAGCGTCGTGGCTCCCACCTGCTGATGCGGGAGGGAGGCGTTGGAAATGATGGTTACCGGGTCGTCGGTTGCGCGCCCGCCTTCCAGCAAAGCCTGAGCAATCTCGCCCAAGTTCTTGACCGCCATATACATTACGATCACGGGGGAGGCGGTGGCCACAGCCTGCCAGTTGACATTGGCCGGCATTTTGCCGGTGGCGTCATGGCCGGTCAAAAAGATCACGGAATGGTTGGTATCCCGGTGGGTTGAGGGGATTCCGGCATAGGCCAGGCCGCCGACACCGGCTGTTATGCCCGGGACAATGCGGAAGGGGATTTTGGCCTTGGCCAGGGCCTGGCTTTCCTCGCCGCCGCGGCCGAACATGAAGGGATCGCCGCCCTTAAGGCGCAAGACCCGTTTGCCGGCCCGGGCCAATTCAATCAGCCGCAGGGAAATATCCTGCTG
>JAEUMI010000019.1 GCA_016792825.1 Hyphomicrobiales bacterium | reverse complement strand
GGCGCCTGGCAAATTCAATGCAGCGCTCCGGCAGCGACTGGGGCGCAGGCCGGCAAGAAGTCCTGCGGCATGATCCAGGTGGCGCGCAGCGAAAAGAATGCAAAAGTCGCTCTCTCGCTCATCCTGCAGCATTCCAAACAGGGCGAAAAAGACGTGACGACAATGCGCATGCTGGTGCCCATCGGGGTCTACCTGCCCACCGGGGTTGCCCTGGAAATTGACGGCTCAGCCGTGGGCCGCGCGCCCTTCGTGCGCTGCCGGCCGCAGATCTGCGAAGCCTTCGCCGAGGTATCGCCGGAGTCCATTGCCAAAATGAAAAAGGGTTCGGCCGCAAATTTCATCATCTACGAGGCGCCCGGACTTGGCATTCCATTGAAAGTGTCTCTGGAAGGATTCTCGGCGGCGCTGGAAAATCTCAATACCCTGTAAATTTGACTGGCGGCGCAGGTGGCCGGTGCTTATCTGGGTATGACACTTTTGGATAAGGACATTTGCGTTGGCCCTCTCACTTTTTGACAACAGCGACACCAGCCAGGCACAGGCGACCGAACTTGTGGCGCAAGCCCTGGCGGGCTCCGACGATGGCGAGCTGTTTGTTGAAAAGCGTGAAACGCAAGGCTTCTCCTTCGACGACGGAAAACTGAAGGCCGCCAGCTTCGACGAATCGCAGGGCTTCGGCCTGCGCGCGGTGACCGGCGAAACCGCGGCCTATGCCCACTCAACCGAGATTTCGGCGGCAGCCCTCAAGCGCGCCGCGGCGCTTTGCAAATCAATGGCGATGTCCGGCGGGCAAATCGCCGCGTCGCCGGAGCGCACCAACCAGAAACTGTATTCAGCCCACAACCCGGTTGAGGCTATCGGCTTTGCCGAGAAGATCAGCCTTCTGCAAAAAGTTGATGGCTTTGCCCGCGCCCTTGGCCCGGAGGTTGCGCAGGTTTCGGTTTCGCTTGCCAGCGACTGGCAGTCGGTTGAAATCATCCGGGGCGATGGCAGCATTTACCGCGACGTGCGGCCGCTGGTGCGTTTTGGCGTGTCGATCGTGTCGGCCCGTGGCGGCATTCAGGGCCAGGGCAGCCATGGGCTGGGCGGGCGCGGCGATCCCGCCTCCTACCTGACCGAAGAGCTCTGGCAAGGGGCGGCGCGCGAAGCCTACCGGCAAAGCCTGGTATCACTGGACGCCAAACCGGCGCCAGCCGGCGAGACGGATGTGCTCCTCGGGCCGGGCTGGCCCGGCATCCTGCTGCATGAGGCCATCGGCCATGGGCTGGAAGGTGATTTCAACCGCAAGGGCACGTCGGCCTTTGCCGGGCTCATGGGCCAGCGCATTGCCGCCAAGGGCATCACCGTGGTGGATGATGGCACTATCCCCGACCGCCGCGGCTCGCTCAGCATCGACGACGAGGGCACGCCTTCCAACTGCACAACGCTGATTGAAGACGGCGTGCTGGTGGGTTTCATGCAGGACCGGCTCAATGCCCGGCTCATGGGGGTAAAGCCTACGGGCAATGGCCGGCGGCAATCCTATGCCCACGCGCCCATGCCGCGGATGACCAACACCTACATGCTGTCGGGCGACAGGCATCCCGACGAGATCCTGAAATCCATCAAGAAGGGCCTTTATGCCAAATCCTTCGGCGGCGGCCAGGTGGACATAACCTCGGGCAAGTTCGTGTTCTCCTGCACCGAGGCGTATCTGATCGAGGACGGCAAAATCACCACGCCGGTGAAGGGCGCCACCCTTATCGGCTCGGGTGCTGATGCGCTGACCCGCATTTCCATGGTGGGCAATGACATGGCGCTCGATCCGGGCATCGGCACCTGCGGCAAGCAGGGCCAGGGGGTTCCGGTGGGCGTCGGCCAGCCTACCCTGCGCATTGACCGGCTCACGGTTGGCGGAACGGCGGCTTGAGCGATGCCGCCACGCCTCGTCATATTCGATATGGATGACGTGCTGTGCCATTACGATCTCGGACGCCGGCTTCGCGCCCTTTCGCAGATATCGGGCAAGACCCCGCGCGACATCCGGGCCGCCATCTGGGATTCAGGCTTTGAGGATGACGCCGACTCGGGCGGCTATCCGGATGCCGATGTCTATCTCGCCGAATTCAGCTACCGCATTGGCCACACCATTACGCGCCAGCAGTGGATTGCGGCGCGGCGTGAATCGATGATCCCGTCCGGCGATGTGCTGGCCCTGGCGGAAGCCATCGGCAAGGTTTCACGGCTGGCGATCTACACCAACAACGGCCCCATCGTTAAGTCTTCGCTGGATGAGCTGTTCCCGGAAGCCGCTGCCATTTTCAAGGAGCGCTACTGCTCCTATGAGTTCGGCACCAAGAAGCCCGATCCCGACAGCTTCACCAAGTTGCTGGCCCAGATAAAAATTCCCCCCTCCGACACCTGGTTCATCGACGACAAGCGTTCGAACGTGCAGGGGGCGAAACTCGCCGGCCTCAAGGCGCATCATTTCCGCTCCTACGAGGCGCTGGCGAAGGATGTCAAAAGCATGGGCTTTGCAATCGCAGGAATCACCCCATGACAATGATGAGCCTTCTTTCAAAAACCGAGAATGGCGATTATTTCGGCCGGGTCGGACTGGCGTGCAACATGAGTGCCGCCACCGCGGAAGCCTCGCTGGCGCGTCTGTGCCCCGCCATAGCGCTTCGGCTCAAGGAAAAGTCCGCGAATGATAACAATGCCTTCGAGGCGCTGCTTGACCTTCTGGATGAAGGCGATGATTTCACCGGCCTCATGGACGCCGAAGCCATCGCAGACGGCCAGGCGGTGCTTGCGGATCTCTATGGTTCAACGCCAGCGGCTCTTGCCGAGATGAAAAAGCTCGCTCCCGGATTGAGCGATGCGCAATGCAAAAACATTTCAGCCATCGCAGCCACGAGTGTTCTGGCGGTGCTGGCGAAATCCTATACGGCTCCGGCAACGCTTGCGGGCAGCACGGATGAGGCACCGCAGGGTGGCGGACTCATGGCAACGATCATGGCGGCGCTCATCGCGGGCCTGCTGCAAGCCTTGCGGAGCAAGTTCGCGCCAAGACGGCGGCGGCGGCGGAACTACACCAGTTATTTCGGCACCAAGCGGCGAAAGACTGCGCGGCGCAAACGGCGCGCCAAAGCACCGACGCTGGAAGATATTTTCGGACAGATACTCTCAGGCAAATAACACCCGGAGGCAGACATGGATCTTTCAGAAATCGGCCGGCAGTTCGGCCTCAACGAAGCGCAGACGCGGGCCGCAGTCGAGGCGCTCACCCCGGTGGTGGCGGCGGGCATGCGGCGCAATGGCCCGTCGGCTGGCGGGCTCGAGGACATCATCAGGTCGATCACCCAAGGCGGGGCTCCGGAAGAAACGGACGCCGCAACCAGCCAGGGCAATGACATTCTCGGCCAGATATTCGGCTCGAAGGAGGTCAGCCGCGGCGTCGCCAATGAACTTTCGGCCACATCGGGCATCGGCTCATCCATCCTCAAGAAAATGCTGCCGATCATTGCCTCGATCGTCATGGCGCAAGTGGCCAAGCAGATGGGATCGCGCGGCGGTTCTTCGGGCGGCGGCCTCGGCGATATTCTTGGTGATATCCTTGGCGGCAGCCGGAACCCTGCCCCGCAGCCGAAGTCGACCGGCGGAATTGAAGACATCCTGAAAGACATTCTGGGTGGAGGCAGCGGCGGAACCGCTGCACCCCGCAGTTCCCCACGCAGCGGCAATGCGGCGGATGATTTGCTGAGGTCGGTCGAGGAGTCCTTGCGGCGGCGTTAGACCGGAGCGATTCTACACTTGCGCATTGCAGTTTTCCTACAGCTTCCTCAAAAACACGCTTCGCACCGCATGGTCCGCGCCCTTGCGCAGGACGAGGTCGGCGCGGGGCCTGGTGGGCAGGACGTTTTCGCGAAGGTTCACGAGGTTGATGGTTTCCCAGATGCGCGTGGCGGTTTCGCGGGCCTGGGCATCGGAATAGGAGGCGTAGCGGTGGAAGTAGGATTTGGGATCCTTGAAGGCGCCGTCGCGGAGCGAGAAGAAGCGGGTGATGTACCAGTCGCTGAGATCGGCGATTTCGGCATCTATATAAATTGAAAAATCGAAGAAGTCGGAAACGTTCGGGATGCCGCGTCCGTCTTTCGGCGGGCGGCCGGTTTGCAATACGTTGATGCCTTCAAGGATAAGAATGTCCGGCTGGTCAATGGTGACGGTTTCGCCGGCCAGAACGTCATAGGTCAGATGCGAATAAAGCGGCGCCGTGACCTTGGGCTTGCCCGCCTTGATGTCGGACATGAAGCGCAGGATTGACGGCAGGTCGTAACTTTCCGGAAAACCCTTGCGCGCCATCAAGCCTTCGCGCTCCAGCATGGCATTGGGCAGGAGAAAACCATCGGTGGTGACAAGGTCAACCTTTGGGTGATGCGGCCAACGCGACAGGAGCCTTCGAAGAATGCGCGCCGTGGTGCTTTTGCCCACGGCCACGCTGCCGGCAATGCCGATGACATAGGGAACTTTCCGGTCTTCGCTGTGGAGGAAACTGTTGGTGGCGCGGAACAGCTTCTGGGTTGCCGCCACGTAGAGATTGAGCAGGCGCGACAGCGGCAGGTAAATGGCCTCCACTTCCTGGAGGTCGATCTTGTCGTTGAGGCCGCGCAGCTCATCAAGATCCTGCTGCGTCAGGGTCATGGGCGTGTCGGCGCGGAGCATGGACCATTCATCGCGGTCAAAGCGGCGGAAGGGGGAGACTTCCCGGGCCAGCGTTTCCATCAGTCGTTTTTTCCGCGTGCGGCCTTTTCGGCAAGCCCGCTCACGCCCTTGCGGCGTTCCAGTTCATCCATGACGCTGCTTAAAGGCACATCGGACGCCGCAAGCAATACGACTAAATGATAAAGCACGTCGGCGGCCTCGGCCGAGATATGGGCCTTGTCCTGCTTCAAGCTGGCCAGTGCCAGCTCCACCGCTTCCTCGCCGAATTTCTTGGCGCATTTCTCCACGCCCTGCGACAGGAGCTTTGCAGTGTAGGAGTGTTCGGGGCTTTCGCCGCGGCGCTGGGCAATAGCGTCGGCGAGGTCGGCCAAGGCCTGAAGATCATGACTCATTACTTACCCCCTGCTCCTCAAGCCAGGCGCATGGCAATGCCATGCGCCGCCATGTGCTGCTTTGCCTGGCCGATTGTATAGGTTCCGAAGTGAAATATCGATGCGGCGAGAACCGCCGTGGCATGGCCGTCGCGGATGCCTTCAACGAGATGGTCAAGAGTGCCGACCCCACCCGAGGCGATAACCGGCACGGTCACCGCATCGGCAATGGCGCGGGTGAGCGCCAGGTTGAAGCCCCTGCCGGTGCCGTCGCGGTCCATGGAGGTGAGGAGAATCTCACCTGCCCCCAGCTCCACGACTTCCCTGGCAAAGCTTACGGCCTCGATGCCGGTGGGATTGCGCCCGCCATGGGTGAAAATCTCGAAGCGGCCCGGCGCTACTTCCTTGGCATCAATGGCCACGACAATGCACTGGCTGCCGAATTTCTGCGCCGCCTCCCGGACGAACTGGCGGTTGCTCACGGCGGCGGAATTGATCGAAACCTTGTCGGCGCCCGCCAGCAGGAGCTGGCGGATATCGTCAATGGTTCTCACGCCGCCGCCCACGGTGAGCGGCATGAAGCATTGCGCCGCGGTTCGCCTGACGACATCCAGCATGGTGCCGCGATTTTCATGGGTGGCGGTGATGTCGAGGAAGCACAGTTCATCGGCGCCGGCCGCGTCATAGGCCTTGGCCGCTTCCACGGGATCGCCCGCATCGCGCAGGTCAACGAAATTCACGCCCTTCACCACGCGGCCATCCTTCACGTCGAGGCAGGGAATGATGCGGGCTTTGAGCATTATGCAGCCTCGCGGATGAGCTTGAGAGCGGCCTTGGCATCAAGCCTGCCGTCATAAATGGCGCGGCCGGAGATGGCGCCTTCGAGAATGGCGCAATCCGGTTCCAATAGACGCTGCACATCCCTGATGGAGGCAAGGCCGCCCGACGCGATGACCGGAATGCTCACGCTGTTGGCGAGTTCCAGGGTCTTTTCGAAATTTATGCCCTTGAGGATGCCGTCGCGGTCGATGTCGGTGAAGACGATTGCCGTGACGCCCACATCTTCGAAGCGTTTGCCGAGCTCGATAGCCGTGAGGGACGAGCTCTCGCCCCAGCCTTCAACCGCGACGTGGCCCGCCTTGGCATCAATGCCGACAACAATTTCGCCCGGAAACTCCTTGCAGGCTTCGCGCACGATGGCGGGATTCCGAAGTGCTATGGTTCCGAGGATGACACGGGTCACGCCGCGCGACAGCCAGCGCTCGATGGTTGCCAGATCGCGGATGCCGCCGCCGAGCTGCACCGGAATGGAAATGGCTTTCAGGATTTCCTCCACGGCCCGGGCATTGACGGGCTTGCCCTCGAAGGCGCCGTTGAGGTCGACGAGGTGCAGCCATGCGAAGCCCTGGTCCTCAAAGCTCTTCGCCTGGGCGGCGGGATTGTCATTGAAAATGGTGGCCTGCTCCATGTCGCCGAGCTTCAGGCGCACGCATTGGCCGTCCTTCAGATCGATGGCGGGAAACAGGATCATGGCTTCCACCGCAGGAAATTAGCAATCAGCGCCAGGCCGAGAACCTGGCTTTTCTCCGGATGGAACTGTGTGCCGGCAACATTGTCATAACCCACCATGGCGGTCACGGGCCCGGCGTAATCGGTGGTGGCCACCACATCTTCAGGAAGGGTTGCTTCGAGCTGGTAGGAGTGGACGAAATAGGCGTGAAGGCCGTTTTCTCCCAGCGCTATGCCGTCGAGCAAGGC
The DNA here is from genome assembly GCA_016792825.1 of Hyphomicrobiales bacterium. Taxonomy (GTDB): domain Bacteria; phylum Pseudomonadota; class Alphaproteobacteria; order Rhizobiales; family Aestuariivirgaceae; genus Aestuariivirga. The sequence continues at coordinate 1,601 of JAEUMI010000019.1, read as the reverse complement.
GTGGGGGTTTTTCACATCGAGCGTGTTCCAGCCCATGTGCGGAATTTTCAGAGTCCTGTCGGCGGGCGTGATCAGTTTCACGTCACCGGCGATCCATCCCAGCCCCGGGGTTATGTCATGCTCAAGGCCGCGCGTGGCCATGAGCTGCATGCCCACACAGATGCCGAGAAAAGGTTTGCCGCGGGCGATGACCTGCTCCTGCAGCGTGTCGCGCATGCCGGGCACCGCCATCAATCCTTCATAACAATCCTTGAAGGCGCCGACACCGGGCAGGACAATGCGTTCGGCCTTGCGCACCACATCCGGATCAGCGGTGACAATGATTTGCCCGCTGGCGCCCGCCGCGCGCTCGAAAGCTTTCAGGGCGGAGTGCAGGTTGCCGGAACCGTAATCGATAATCGCCACTTTCATGGCGTTCAGCTTCTGGCGCCGAAGAGGCCGAGCACATCGTGGGCTGCCGGCAGCACCGTGGGCGCGTGATGCGCCGGGACATCGGCATCGCCCGCATAAAAGCGCAGTTCGGCTTCTTCCAGGCTGGCGCCATTGCTCAGAGCGATTTCCGCATATTTGCGCCGGATGAGCGACCAGCCCAGTAGGTCATTGCCATGGAGGCCCATGACAAGGCTGACGGCAAGCGACAGCAAAAACTGCGGCACGGTCGGCAAGGCAGAGGCAATCAGCATCACCGACAGAGCCAGCAGGGCCACAATCCACATGCGGTTCCACAGGGCCCAAATCCAGGTGAAGACAAAGGCCCTCCACGAGAAGCCGTCGGGCAGGAAAATCGCGTCGGCGGCTCCCCGGTCATCGGGCCTTGCATATATGGAATACGTCGTCATCAGCCTTTGAGCGAACCCTTGGTGGACGGAATGCGATCCTTCTGCCGGGGATCAATCTCGATGGCCCCGCGCAGCACGCGGGCCAGCGCCTTGAAACAGGATTCGGCGATGTGGTGGCAATTGTCGCCGTAGAGCGTTTGCACATGCAGCGTCACGCCGGCATTCATGGCAAAGGCCTGGAACCATTCGCGCACCAGTTCGGTGTCGAACTCGCCGATCTTGGGGCGCGCGAAGTCCACTTTCCAGATGAGGAAGGGGCGGCCCGAGACATCGATTGCCGCGCGGGTCAGCGCTTCATCCATGGGCAGGAAACAATCGGCATAGCGGCGGATGCCCTTGCGGTCGCCCAGCGCCTTCGCAAAGGCCTGGCCCAGGGCGATGCCTGTGTCTTCCGTGGTGTGGTGGAAATCAATGTGGGTGTCGCCCTTGGCGCGGACCTTGATGTCGATCAGGGAATGGCGCGCCAGCAGCTCCAGCATGTGGTCGAGGAAGCCCACGCCGGATTTCACGTCATAGGCGCCCGTGCCATCCAGATTGATGGAAACGGCGATTTGGGTTTCCGTGGTTTTGCGGTCTAAACTGGCTTTGCGCATGGGTGTCCACTTTCAGGCTGGCCTCTTAGCAGATGCAGCAATATATGACTATATCGACCTGCCGGAATCGTTAAGTTTATCAAAATAATGGCTTTTCTTTCATTGGGCGGGTGCCTACATGGGAAGCCTCAACACAGGAAGGCACAATGGCTGAGATCCCCCAGTGGCA
>JAEUMI010000329.1 GCA_016792825.1 Hyphomicrobiales bacterium | reverse complement strand
AGCCAGAGAGTGGAGGTCATGAATTAACCCTTTTGTTTGTGTTGCCCCGGTGCAATCCAGACACGCGAATCTTCCCGTGTCCGTCCCCTGCTCCGGATTGATGGCTGGGATATGCCAAATCAGGCAAAAAGAAGCAATGGCTAGTATTGGGGCCGGGACCTTGGTCTGGCTACTGTTGTGTCAGGCGGTTTTGCGGCTGTTCAGGACAAGCCAGCCCAGCAGCAGCAAGGTCAGCAATGCGGCGGGGAACATGGCAACGCCAACGGCGCCCCAGCCCAGGCTATCCAATACCTTGCCGGAACTGAAGGAGGCCACCACCATGAGCGCTGAAATGCCGAAATCATTTGCCGCCTGCACTTTGCCGCGTTCGGCGGGCGTATAGGTTGTGGTCAGCATGGTGGTGCCGCCAATGAAACCGAAGTTCCAGCCAAGCCCCAGGAGAATGAGCGAAACGGCGAAATTCCCGAATTTTATATCCCAGATGCCCACCACGCCTGCGGCAAACAGGAGAACCATGCCGATGGCAATGACCCGTTCCACGCCCCAGGCCTTGATCAGGTGGCCGGTAAAAAAGCTGGGCACGAACATGGCCAGCACATGCCATTGCAGGACCCATGACGCATCAAACTTGGTGAAGCCGCAGCCTATCATGGCAACAGGCGCGGCCGTCATCATGAAATTCATCATGGCGTAGGAAATGATCGCGGTCACCATGGCCACGATCAGCCGCGGCTGGCGCAGCAGTTCTTTCCAGGGCCGGCGCTCACCGCTGATTTCCTCCGCCGTCGGCTTCGGAAGGCTCAGCATCAGCAGAACGAAAATCGAGACCAGGGCAATGACCGTCGATGCAAGATAGGATCCGGCGAAGGTAAAAGGTGCAAACAAGTCAGCCGTTCCGCTTGAAATCAGGGTGCCTGCAACGGCAGCGACAACGCCGCCGGCCAGCACCCAGGAAATTGCAATGGGCTTCAGACCAGGGGTGGCGCCTTCAACTGCGGCGAAGCGGTAGAACCCGCTGGTCGCCTGGAAAATGCCCTGTAATCCCGTGGCGAGGCAGAACAGGACGAAGTTCTGTGAGTAAATTGCGTAAACTGAAATTCCAGCGCCCAGCACGCAGGCCATGGCTCCAAACACAAATATTGGTATGCGGCCGTAACGCTGCATCATGAGGGATGCGGGGATCGTGGTGATGGCCGATCCCAGAACAAACGTGGTGATCGGCGTGGTGGCAAGCCCCGGGCTTGGCGCCAGCATGAGGCCCACAAGTCCGGCAGTGGCAAAAACCGTAATCACACAGCAGGAGTAAAGAGCCTGGGAAATCGCCAGCAACAGGATGTTGCGTTTGGCGCGGGCAATATCGGTCACGCGGCAAACTCGTTGGGGCGGCAGCTGCGCGCCAGGGTATTCAGCACCCCGTTGATAAAGCGCGGCTCTTCCTCGCCGAAGAAAGCGCCGGCCACATCGAGATATTCACTGATCGAAACGCGGGTCGGCACTTTTTCCATGAACATGATTTCAAAGGCGGCGGCGCGGAGAATGGCGCGCACGGTGGCGTCCAGGCGGTGCATGGGCCAGGCCTTGTCGAGTATGGCATCGACGGCGGGATCGATGGTTGCCTGCTCACGCACGGCGCCATCAACAACTTCCTTGAGGAATTTGTAATCGGCCTCGCCGCACTGGCCGTCGTCAAAGTTTTCGCCGGTGGCGCGGACGGAAAATTGCGCCAGGGTTTCGCCCACATCGGTGCCCGCCAGATCCATCTGGTAAAGGGCCTGCACCGCGCCCAGGCGGGCGGCGGCGCGTTCAACTGGTTTGGGGCGCTTGCCGGTCATCGCGCGGCTTTCTTCTTCATGGCGCGCTTGAAGCGGATCATGGCGAGGGCCGTATCTGCCGCACCGCCGCCCTTGTCGCCTTCTGTGGTCTTCGCGCGGGCCCAGGCCTGCGCCTCGTTCTCGCAGGTCAGAATGCCGTTGCCGATGCAAAGGCCTTTCAGCGTGAGATCCATGAGCCCGCGGGCACTTTCACCGGAGACGATTTCATAATGGGTGGTTTCACCGCGCAACACACAGCCCAGCGCAACATAGCCATCGTAACGCCTG
>JAEUMI010000313.1 GCA_016792825.1 Hyphomicrobiales bacterium | reverse complement strand
AGCATGTCGGCAATGCAGCGCGCCGCGTTGCCGCAGCTTTCAACCTGGCCGCCGCCGCTGTTCCACACCAGCATGCGCACGTCGGCAATACCGGATTTCTCCAGGATGATGATCTGGTCGCAGCCGATGCCGGTTTTCCGGTCGGCGATGGCCCGGGCCCGCCGGTCGTCCATGGAAACGGCGTGCACCCTCCCGTCAAGCACGACAAAATCATTGCCGAGCCCGTTCATCTTGCGAAAGGGAAGTGCGCCTGTCTGGGTCATTTCAGGGGGTTATATGGTGAAACCGGCCCAAAAAGCCAGCCGCAACTCCGTACCCCCTTGGAATCGGGGGCCGCGGGCCTGCCGGTACAATTATCGTACTAGCCCAAGGCCCCCGCGCCATGCTCAACATGAGCCATGATCACCAAACCCCGCATCAATCCCTGGATCATCGTGTGGCTGTGTTTTGCCACCCTTTCCATCGTCATGTCCGCCCGCCAGTCCGTTTCCGTCATGACCGACGAATGGGCCAACACCCTGGGCTGGTCAAAAACCTTCATCGGCTCCGGCCAGTCCGTGGCGCTGATCATGGTGGCCATCTTCTCCCCCGTGGCCGGCAACCTGGCGGACCGCTTCGGCGCCCGCATCATGCTGGTGGCAGGCCTCCTGCTGGTTGGAACCGGACTGCTGGCTTTCGCCGTGGTGCCCGTCGCCGCCATTTTCATCATTGGTTACGGGCTTATCGCCGGGGTGGGCTTTGCCACCGCCAACATGCATCTCATCTCCACGGCCCTGGCCAAACTCTTCAAGGAAAACCGCGGGCTTGCCACCGGCATCGCCAATTCCGGCGCAACCGCGGGCCAGTTCATCACCGTGCCGCTGCTGGCCATCGGCCTTACCTTGTTTTCCTGGCGCTGGAGCATCATCGCAGCCGCCGCCGCCTGCGCCCTGATGGCCCTTGTCATCTGGATCATGCTGAAACCCACCGAGGAAGAATCAGCGGCGCAGAAATCCGAAACCATTTCCGACGAGCCCCTGTGGACCCGCCTCAAGTTCCTGCTCACCAATCCCACCTTCCACATTCTCTACTGGAGCTTCTTCATCTGCGGCATAACCACCACCGGGGCCATTGAAACCCATTTCCTGCCCTATGCGGCCTACTGCGGCTTCCCGCCCGTGCCGGCTTCCGGCATTTACGGCCTCACCGCGGCAATCAACTTCGCCGCCATGTTCGCCTCCGGCTATCTCACTGACCGGGTGAACCGCCCGCTGCTGCTCGGCTCCATCTATCTCGTGCGCTCGCTCTCCTTCATCGTGCTGATGAACGTGGGCACTTCTTACGAAATGATGTTCCTCTTCGCCGTCATCTACGGCATCTTTGATTATTCCACCGTGCCGCCAACCGCCAGCCTCGTCGCCTCGCACCTCGGATTGAAGATCATGGGCCTTGCCATGGGACTCATATCCGGCGGCCATGCCCTCGGCGGTGCGCTCGGCGCTTTCCTCGGCGGCTACCTCTTCGATCTCTTCGCCCGCTACACCGAAATGTGGTGGTTCGCCTTTGGCACGGCGATTCTTGCAGGCCTAATGGTGTTTATGCTGCGCGAGAACCGGACGGCGAAGGACCTCGTGCCCGCCGCCGCCCATTAGTCTCACTTTTTAATCGGCACCCAGATTTCAACCGTGCCGATGCCTTTCACGCCGTCGAAGTCTTCGCCGTAAAGCTCAAACTCCGGCCCATCGGCGAGCTCATGGCCGGACGCTGGTATCCACTCATTGAAAATCCCCATCCAGGTGCTGTGAATGGTCGAGATATGCTCGCGGTGCGGAAAAACCGCGTAATATTGCGCCGGAATGCGCAGACTGGCAAAGCCCGCCAGCAGGTCGGAAAAATCCTTCACTTCAACGCCGCACATGTAATCGATATTGCCGCTGTCATCGCCATTATAGAGAACGCCGTAAGCCTTGCGCCCCACCTGGCCCGGGATATTGCCGAGATAAGGCCCAAAGCGCTGCCATTGCGCCGGCATGCCCTTGTTGTCCGATGAACGCTGGCTGAGGCCCGCCACCAGCAGGGGCTTGCCCTCCACCAGGCGCGGGTTTTCGAGTTTCGTTTTCTTGGCTGATTGAGACATGGAACTAGGCTCCACAAGTTCGAGGTTTTCGAGTGTGCCTTGGACACGCAAAACTTCCGGTGTCATGCCGAATTGCACGCCGAAGGCACGGGTGAATGCCTCGTGGGAATTGTAGCTGGCCTCAAGCGCCACCGATAAAATATCGGGAGCACCCCCAGCCAGTTTCCGCGCCGCCTCCGTAAGCCTGCGGCCCCGGATGTAGGTCACAATCGATTGCCCCATGGCCCAGCTGAAAGCCCGCGACATGTGAAACCGCGAAACCCCCGCAACGCCTGCGATATCTTCCAGCGATATCGCCTCGTTGAAATGGCTCTCGATATACCACAGCGCTTTGCCGACCGGTGTCATGGTCAAATTCTCTCACAAGGACGCGGAGGGATGTAGGGGATTTTTGCGAAGGCTATTTGATCGGGATTGCTGGGGGTACACATCCCAAATTTGACTTCTCCCCCCATTTCCCCTATGTCCCCGTCAATTCCGTCAGACGCTTGAACGATCTGGCGCCACTTCATACATGAAAGTTAACCTTTCGGGAGATGAGGCGGCCAACATCCGGCAACGAGTATCGTTCCCGGGTGTGATTTTCGTTTGGGCTTTGGCCAAGAGAGAAACTGGATGTTTGAAACCTTAAGCGATCGCCTGTCAGGCATTTTCGACAAGCTCACCGGCCGTGGTGCGCTGTCGGAGGCCGATGTCGATGTGGCCATGCGCGAAGTGCGCCGCGCCCTGCTTGAGGCGGACGTTGCCCTCGAAGTGGTCCGCGGCTTCATCGACAAGGTTAAGGAACGCGCCGTGGGCGCCGAGATCGTCAAGTCGATCAAGCCCGGCCAGATGGTGGTGAAGATCGTTCACGACGTGCTGGTGGAAACCCTGGGATCCGACCAGTCCGCCCTCAACCTCCGTGCGGCACCCCCCGTGGCCATTCTTATGGTGGGCCTGCAGGGCTCCGGCAAGACCACCACCACTGCCAAGATCGCCAAGCGCCTGCAGGAGCGCGAAAAGCGTAAAGTGCTGATGGCCTCCCTCGACACGCGCCGCCCCGCCGCCCAGGAGCAGCTCGCCATCCTTGGCCAGCAGGTGAAAGTCGCTACTCTCGCAATCGTCAAGGGCGAAACGCCAACCCAGATCGCCAAGCGCGCCATGTCGGAAGCCCGCATCGCCGGTTACGATGTGGTGATGCTCGATACCGCCGGCCGGCTTCACATTGATGAAGAGCTGCTCGCCGAGGCGGCAGCCGTCCGCGATATCTGCAAGCCCAATGAAACCCTGCTGGTGGCCGATGCCCTGACCGGCCAGGACGCGGTGAACCTCGCCCGCGCCTTCGACGAGAAGATCGGCATTTCCGGCATCGTGCTCACCCGCATCGACGGCGATGGCCGCGGCGGCGCCGCCCTTTCCATGCGCGCCGTCACCGGCAAGCCCATCAAGCTCATGGGCACCGGCGAAAAGCTCGAAGGTCTTGAGGATTTCCACCCCTCGCGCATCGCCGGCCGCATTCTCGGCATGGGCGACGTGGTGAGCCTCGTCGAACGCGCCAGCATGGACATCGACCAGGACAAGGCCCGAAAGATCGCCGAGCGCATGAAGAAGGGCGCCTTCGATCTCGATGACCTCGCCGACCAGCTCAAGCAGTTGCAGAAGATGGGCGGCATGGCGGGCATGATGAACATGCTGCCCGGCATGGGCAAAATCAAGAAGCAGATGGACGGCGCCAATCTCGACAACGGCATCCTCAAGCGCCAGGTCTCGATCATCTCGTCCATGACCCCTTACGAGAAACGCAATCCGAAAATCATGAACGCCAGCCGCAAGAAGCGCGTGGCGGCGGGCTCCGGCACCAAGGTCGAGGAAATCAACCGCCTGCTCAAGATGCACCAGCAGATGGCAACCATGATGAAGCAGATGGGCCAGGGCAAGGGCATGCTGGGCAAGCTGATGGGCGGCAAGGGTGCCCCCGATGCGGCAGAGCTCGAAAAGATGCAGGCCGAACTGGCAGCCCTCGACCCCAACGCAATCCCTGCCGACCTCAAAGACATGATGTCAGGCGGCTCGCTTCCCGAAATGCCGAAGTCGCTTCCAGGACTCGGCGGCGGCGGACTTCCCGGCCTCGGTGGCCTGCCGGGCCTCGGCGGAAAAGTACCACCCTTCAAAGGATTCCCGGGCCTTCCGGGTAAAAAACGATGATCTCGAACAATAAGGAGAAATGAGACATGGCAATGAAAATCAGGCTGGCGCGCGCCGGCACCAAGAAGCGCCCTTACTACCACATCGTGGTGGCAGACCATGCCGCCCCGCGCGATGGCAAGTTCATCGACGTGATCGGCGCCTTCAACCCGATGCTGGGCAAGACAGATGAAGCCCGCGTCAAGCTCGATGGCGCTAAGGCCGCCGAGTGGCTCAAGAAGGGCGCCCAGCCCACCGACCGCGTGCTGCGTTTCCTCGACAAGGCCGGCATCAAGAAGCGCGAAGCCCGCAACAATCCGCAGAAGGCCCTTCCCGGCAAGAAGCGTCTGGAGCGCGAGAAGCTGCAGGCCGATGCCGCCGCAAAGGTTGCCGCTGCCGCAGCCGCTGCTGTTGAGGCACCTGCCGCCGAGGCCCCACAGGCTTAAGCGAAGTTATGGGCACCGCGCGCGATTTTGTTCTCGTCGGCGTGATTGTGGGAGCCCACGGAATCAAGGGCGAGGTGAAGCTGAAGAGCTTCACCTCCGATCCCCTGAGCATCGGCCGTTATGGCCCGCTGCAATCATCATCCGGCAAGCAGTTTGAAATTTCCAAACTCAAGGCGGCGAAGGGTGATTTCATTGCAAGCTTCAAGAACGTGAATGATCGCAACGAAGCGGAGACGCTGAAGGGCGTAGAGCT
>JAEUMI010000140.1 GCA_016792825.1 Hyphomicrobiales bacterium | reverse complement strand
GCCCGTCTTGAAGACCATCTCGGTACATTTGTGTTCGAGCCGCTGAAGCTTTCGGCGGGAACCATCATGGAAAGCTCGTTCCGGCTGGCGGGGCTCACGACGCTCACCAGCCTGTCGCAGACCCTGCCGGAGCGTGAACCGCATCAGCGTCTCTACGATGCGTTCCAGATCGTGCTCGATGCCATCGACAATGACGCGCATTGGCCGGCACTATTGGTGCGCTGGGAACTGGGTCTCCTGGAGGAATTGGGCTTTGGCCTTGACCTGAGCAAGTGCGCGGTTACCGGAACGGTTGAGAATCTGTGTTATGTTTCCCCGAAAACCGGTCGCGCAGCGTCTTTGCAGGCGGGCGAGCTTTACCATGACAAACTGCTCAAGCTTCCCGGATTCCTCTTGGGGCAACAGGTGAAATCAGCCGAAGACATTCTCGATGGCTTCAAGCTCACGGGGCATTTCCTTGAGCGCCACATCTTCGAACCGCGCGGGCTTGATATGCCTGAGCAGCGCCAGCGGATGCTTGCCGATCTGGCCCAAAGGACGCATTGACGCCTCTGTCTTGCTGCTTAAAGGATAGTGCATGCTCGGACGATTGAATCATGTGGCGATTGCGGTGCCTGACCTTGAGGCCGGAGCGCGAATCTATGCTTCGGTTCTGGGGGCAAGGGTTTCGGCGCCACAGACGGAGGCGGCGCATGGGGTGCGGGTTGTGTTCGTGGAATTGCCCAACACCAAGATTGAACTGCTGGAACCCTTCGGTGAAAACTCCCCGATCAAGGCATTCCTTGAAAAAAACCCTTCGGGTGGCATGCATCATGTCTGCTACGAGGTGGCCGATATCATGGCGGCGCGCGACAGGCTGGTGGCGGAGGGCGCGCGGGTACTAGGCGACGGCCAACCCAAGACCGGGGCCCACGGCAAGCCGGTTTTGTTCCTGCATCCCAAGGACTTCTGCGGAACTCTTATTGAACTGGAACAGGCATGAGCCTTGCCAGCGCTCTTGCCATTTATTTCATCATCTGGTGGTTGGTGCTTTTTCTGGTGCTGCCCTTCGGCATCCGTAATGCCCATGAATCGGGCGAGGCGGTGGAAGAGGGCAATGAGCCGGGGGCGCCGGTCAACCCCCGCCTGGTGCGGAAAGCGGCTATCACAACGATATTGGCGACGGTGATCTTTGCGGCGTTTTATGTGGCGCAGACGCGGGGCTTTTTGAACCTCGGCAGCCTGCCATTCTACAACACTATGCCCAATCCAAACTGAGCCAATAAAAAAAGGCGAAGCTTTCACCTCGCCCTTTCTAAGTCAGTTGGCCTTCCATTTTCCTGCTGATCCCTAGAGATCAACGGGGCCGCTGTCTTACGGTTTCCCGTATGCGCGCCCGGAAGTATCCTCCCCAGACCTGGGTCCACTTTAAGAGTAAACACCGACGGTCTTTTTCTTGATTGGCGGCGAAGCTAGCACAAAGATTCCCCGTGTCACGTGAAATATTACGGAAGTGTGTCTTGACTTTGAAAGTGCCCGGCTTGTGTTCCCGTTTGTTTCCCTTAAAAGGGCGCATCACTGGTTAAACGAGGATTCTCATGCGCCTTTCGCAGTATTTCATGCCCATCCTGAGAGATGACCCGAAGGAGGCGGAAATCGTGTCCCACAAACTCATGCTGCGGGCGGGCATGGTCCGGCAGGAGGCGGCGGGCAATTACTCCTGGTTGCCCATGGGCTTCCGGGTTCTCAAGAAGATTGAGCAAATCGTGCGGGAAGAGCAGGACCGGGCGGGGGCCCTGGAGGTGCTTATGCCCACCATCCAACCGGCCGAATTATGGAAGAAATCAGGGCGCTATGATGCCTATGGCAAGGAAATGCTGCGGATCAAGGACCGGCATGACCGGGAGATGCTCTACGGCCCGACCAACGAGGAAATGATCACCGACATCTTCCGCCAGGGGGTGCAGAGCTACAAGGATCTGCCGCGCAACCTTTACCATATCCAGTGGAAATTCCGCGACGAGGTGCGGCCCCGCTTCGGGGTGATGCGGGGGCGAGAGTTCCTGATGAAGGATGCCTATTCCTTCGATGTCAGCCGCGAGGCGGGGCAGCATTCCTACAACAAGATGTTCGTGAGCTACCTCCGCACTTTCGCCCGCCTGGGCCTCAAAGCGGTTCCGATGCGGGCCGAAACCGGTCCCATCGGCGGTTCGGACAGCCACGAGTTCCTGGTGCTGGCGGACACCGGCGAGAGCGGGGTTTTCTTCGACGGTGATTTCCATGAAATGGACTGGGGCAAGGTTGAGGTTGACTACGACGATGCAGGGGCCGTTGCCAAGCTGGTAGAGAGATTCACCTCGAAATATGCGGCGACCGACGAAAAGCATGACGCGGCGGAATTCGAGCGCCGGGTGCCTGCCGCCAAACGGATGACCGGGCGCGGCATTGAAGTGGGCCACATCTTCTTCTTCGGAACGAAGTATTCGGAGCCCCTGGGGTGCGAAGTACAGGGGGCCGACGGCAAGAAGGTGGCGGTGCAATCCGGCTCCTATGGCATTGGCGTGTCGCGCCTCGTGGGCGGCATCATTGAAGCGAGCCATGACGATGCGGGGATCATCTGGCCGGAGGCGGTTGCGCCCTTCCAGGTGGGCCTGATCAATCTCAAGGTGGGTGACGCGGCGAGCGATGAGGCCTGCCTAAAAATCTACCAGGCGCTTCAGGCCAAAGGCGTTGACGTTTTGTTTGATGACAAGGACGGCGGAGCTGGCGGCAAGTTCGCGGCGATGGACCTCATAGGCCTGCCGTGGCAGGTGATCATCGGGCCGCGTGGCCTGAAGGACGGGATTGCCGAGGTGAAGTGCCGCAAGACGGGCGCGCGAGAAAACGTGGCGCTTGACCAGGTTGTGGGACGCTTTACCGCCTGATGGAAAACGACCTTCCCGACACGAAGCCTTTCGCCAATTTTGAATGGATGCTGGCGCTGCGCTATCTGCGGGCGCGGCGGAAGGAAAGTTTCATCTCGGTCATTTCGCTGTTTTCATTTCTGGGAATCATGCTGGGGGTTGCCACACTGATTGTGGTGATGTCGGTCCTCAATGGGTTTCGCGCTGAATTGCTGGACAAGATCCTGGGGTTTTCCGGGCACGCGACTTTCTATCATCAGGACCTGAGCCCCATTCCGGATTTTAAAGAGATTCAGGCGCGGCTTGAAAAGGTTGACGGCGTGAAGCGGGTGATCTCGCTGGTCGAGGGGCAGGCGATGGCCTCCTCCCTCAAGAGCAGCACCGGCGTTCTGGTGCGCGGCATTGCCGAAGCCGATATCGAGAAGCTCTCCAGCATCAACAACAAGGATCTGCAAACCTCGATTGCCGAGCCGGGAGTTCCCGACCTGACTCCTTCCTTCGCGGGATTCGACAAGTCGGAAGGCATTGCAGTCGGCGAGCGGCTGGCGTGGCGGCACCAGCTCAAACTGGGCAGCATGCTGACAATCATTTCGCCGGACGGCCCCGACACGGTGATGGGCACGGCGCCGCGCATCCGGGATTTTCCGGTTGTCGCCATCTTCAAGATCGGCATGTCGGAATATGACGAGGGCATCGCCTATCTGCCGCTGGCCGACGCGCAGGAATTTTTCGTCTCCGAAGAGGGCGCTACGGGGCTTGAGGTGATGGTGAATTCCCCTGATGACATCGGGGCCCTTGTTCCCGCACTGCGCGATGCGGCGGGGCCGGAGCTTTGGATGCAGACCTGGAAAGACCGGAACCAGGCTTTCTTCAATGCGCTGGCGGTGGAACGCAATGTGATGTTCCTGGTGCTGACGATGATCATCCTGGTGGCGGCGTTGAACATCATTTCCGGACTCATCATGCTGGTGAAGGACAAGGGCCGCGACATTGCCATTTTACGCACCATGGGGGCGACGCGGGGGGCAGTGCAACGGGTGTTTCTGATCACGGGGGCGGCCATCGGTGTGGTAGGGACGTTTGCCGGGCTCATTCTGGGGATTCTTATCTGCCTTAATGTGGAAAGCATCCGGCAACTGGTGCAGTGGGTGTCGGGGGTTGATCCGTTCAATGCGGAAATCTATTACCTGGCGCAGCTTCCCGCGGTCATCGATTACAGCCAGACCTTCTGGATCGTGGTGATGTCGCTGGTCCTCTCCCTGTTCGCCACGCTTTATCCTTCATGGCGGGCAGCGAAGCTCGATCCGGTTGAAGCCCTGAGGTACGAATAATGACGCCTGCCCTTGAGCTTCGCCATGTGGCCCGCTCCTATGCGGAAGGGGCGGGGCGGCTTGATATTTTCAAGGATCTGGCGCTTGAGGTTTATGCCGGCGAGATCGTTGCGCTGGTGGGCCAGTCGGGGGCGGGCAAATCCTCACTGCTGCATATTGCTGGGCTGCTGGAAGCGCCGACGGCGGGCGAGGTTTTCATTTCCGGGCAGAACTGCACAGCACTCGATGATGCAGCGCGCACCCGCATCCGGCGCATCGGCATTGGCTTTGTCTATCAGTTCCATCACCTGTTGCCGGAATTCTCGGCGTTGGAAAATGTGGTGATGCCGCAATTGATCGCGGGAGCAAAGAACCCTGCGGCGGTGACGCGGGCGAAAGACCTTCTGGACCGGCTGGGGCTGGCGGAGCGCTTTGAGCACCGGCCTTCGGAAATGTCGGGCGGCGAGCAGCAGCGCGTGGCGATTGCCCGGGCCATTGCTAACCGGCCCTTGTTGCTTTTGGCCGACGAACCCACGGGCAATCTTGATCCGGATACGGCGGCGCGAGTGCATGTGGAATTCCTGCGGCTTATCAAGGAGGAAGGGCTGGGAGCGCTGATTGCCACCCATAACATTCCCCTGGCAAGCCGGATGAGCCGGATCGTGAGCCTGCAGTCCGGCATTCTTGTGGATGGGCTGGCCTAGGGCCTGACGGCTCGGGCGAATCTGGGCTAGTCTTCCGGCATGGCCACCGAAATAAAAACTCCTACATTCATTCATTTGCGGGCGCATTCCGCTTATTCGCTGGCGGAAGGGGCGCTGCACATCAAGCAGATGGCGGTGCTGGCCAAGGAAGCCGGGATGCCGGCGCTGGCCATGACCGACTCGGGCAATCTTTTCGGGGCGCTGGAATTTTCCGAAGCGCTGGCCGATAAGGGCATTCAACCGATCATCGGCTGTTCATTGCGGGTGGAAACCCATGCGGCTGCAGTTGAGGCGACGACGAAGCACCAGCCTCATTCCAAGAAACTGCCGCCTCTGGTGCTTTTGGCGAAGGACGAAACAGGTTACCGCAACCTGATGAAGCTCTCGAGCCGGGCCTATTTGCAGACCCCGGAAAACGAGCTGCCGCACGCGACCTGGGAAATGCTTGAGGAGTTGGGCGGTGGCCTCATTTGTTTATCCGGTGGGCCGGATGGCCCTATCGATGAGGCGCTTGTGCAGGGGCAGGAGCCGCTTGCCAGGCAATTGGCGGAGCGCCTCAAAAGGCTGTTTGGTGACCGCTTCTATATTGAATTGCAACGCCACGGCACGGAGGCGGAGCGCGCAGCTGAGGTCGGCTTGGTGGAATTGGCCTATGAACTGGAAGTGCCCTTGGTAGCGACCAACCAGGTCTATTTTGCAAAGCCCGACGACTATGCTGCGCATGATGCTCTGATCTGTATCGCCGAGGGGCAGGTGGTTTCCACCGAGGACCGCAGGCGGGTGACACCGGAGCATTATTTTAAGTCGCAGCAGGAAATGGCGGCGCTGTTTGCCGATATCCCCGAGGCCATCGAAAACACCATCGAGATCGCAAAGCGTTGCGCCTATATCGTGAAGGGGCATGCGCCGATCCTTCCCCGCTTCAGTGACGGCGATGAGGCAGAGGAATTGCGGAATCAGGCGCGGGATGGCCTGGCGCACCGGCTTTCCACCGTAGGCATGGCGGAAGGCTATTCGCTTGAGAGCTATCAGGAGCGGCTGGAATTCGAGCTCGGGGTGATCATCAAGATGCGCTATCCCGGCTATTTCCTGATCGTGGCCGATTTCATCAAGTGGGCCAAGGCGCAAGGCATTCCGGTTGGGCCGGGGCGCGGCTCGGGGGCGGGTTCGCTGGTGGCCTATTCGCTCACCATCACCGATCTTGATCCGTTGCGCTTCCAGCTTCTGTTCGAGCGGTTCCTTAATCCGGACCGCGTGTCGATGCCCGACTTCGATATCGACTTCTGCCAGGACCGGCGCGACGAAGTGATCGATTATGTGCAGGAGCGCTATGGCCGGGACCATGTGGCCCAGATCATCACGTTTGGAAAGCTGCAGGCGCGCGCCGTGTGCCGCGACGTGGGCCGGGTGTTGCAGATGCCCTACATGCAGGTGGACCGGATTTCAAAACTGATCCCGATGAACCCGGCCAATCCGGTGACGCTGAAACAGGCCATCGACGGCGAGCCGCGCATTCAGGAAGAGCGCGACCGCGACCCCACCGTGCGGCGCATGCTGGACATCGGCCTGAAGCTTGAAGGGCTTTACCGCCATGCCTCGACGCACGCGGCGGGGCTGGTGATCGGCGACCGGCCCCTGGAAGAGCTGGTGCCGCTTTACCGCGACCCACGCTCGAGCCTTCCGGCCACGCAATTCAACATGAAGTATGTTGAAAAAGCCGGGCTGGTGAAATTCGACTTTCTCGGACTGAAGACGCTCACCGTGATCGACAAGGCCTTGAAGCTCATCCATGTGCGCAAGCCGGAATTTGATATCTCCAAAATCCCGCTGGACGACGGCCAGACCTACCACATGCTGGCGCAGGGCGACACGGTGGGGGTGTTCCAATTGGAAAGCTCCGGCATGAAGGATGCGGTCCGCCAGATGCGGGCCGACCGGTTTGAGGATCTGATCGCGCTGGTGGCGTTGTACCGCCCGGGCCCAATGGCGAACATTCCCACCTACTGCGCGCGCAAGCTGGGCAAGGAGCCGATTGAATACCTCCATCCTAAGCTTGAGCCCATTCTCAAGGAAACCTTCGGCGTCATCACCTATCAGGAACAGGTGCAGCAGATTGCCAAGGACATGGCAGGTTATACGCTGGCGGAAGCCGATCTTCTGCGCCGTGCCATGGGCAAGAAGATCAAGTCGGAAATGGATGACCAGCGCGAACGTTTCCTGACTGGCGCCACCGATCAGGGCGTCGACCGCAACATCGCCATCCAGATTTTCGAGGCCTGCGCCAAGTTTGCCGAATACGGCTTCAACAAGTCGCACTCGGCGCCTTATGCCTACATCAGTTACCAGACGGCCTATCTCAAGGCCAATTTCCCGGTGGAATTCCTGGCCGCCTCGATGACGCTGGACATGGGCAACACCGACAAGCTGCAGGTGTTCCGCGATGAAGCTGTGCGCATGGGGATCAAAGTTGCGCCGCCATCGGTCAATGACAGCGCCATTGATTTCAGCGTGCGCGAGGGCAAGATTTTCTATTCGCTGGCGGCACTGAAAAATGTCGGCGTCGGCGCTATCCAGCATCTCATTGCGACGCGCGAGGTGGGTGGGCGCTTCATTTCATTGGGGGATTTTGCACGGCGCGTGCAGGGCTCGATGCTGAACAAGCGGGCCATGGAGAGCATGGCCAAGGCCGGGGCCTTCGACGAAATCAATGCCAACCGGGCGCAGGTCTTGGCGGGGGTTGAAACAATTATTGCCACTTCGAGCCGCACCAGTGCGGAGGCCGACGCGGGGCAGAATGACTTGTTCGGCGCCGCGACGGGTACGCAGGAAGAACTGGTGCTGCCTTTGCGCGATGTATGGCTGCCGATGGAGCGGCTTTCCCATGAGTTTGAGGCGGTTGGCTTTTACCTCTCGGGGCATCCGCTTGACGACTATATGAAGCCGCTGGCCAAGCTTGGTGTGGATAGCTGGGCTGCTTTCCAGCAGA
Organism: Hyphomicrobiales bacterium; assembly: GCA_016792825.1. Classification (GTDB taxonomy): domain Bacteria; phylum Pseudomonadota; class Alphaproteobacteria; order Rhizobiales; family Aestuariivirgaceae; genus Aestuariivirga. The sequence continues at coordinate 6,491 of JAEUMI010000140.1, read as the reverse complement.
AGGCCCTGACCAAGGGGGCAACCGCAGGAAAGCTGGCTGGCACCATTACCCACCGGCAGGAGCGGCGCTCGAAATCCGGCAACAAATTCGCTTTCATCGGATTCTCCGATCCCACCGGCCAGTTCGAAGCCATCTGCTTTTCGGATACGCTGGCGGTGGCGCGGGATTTATTGGAGCCCGGCAAAGCGGTGATTGCACGGGTTGAATGCGACGTGGACGGCGAAGAGATCAAGCTGCGGCTGCAGGGCGTCGAGATTCTTGACAAGGCGGCTGCGGCGATCGTAACCGGGCTAACGATTTTCGTGCGCGACACGAAGCCGCTGGATTCCATCGCCATGCGCCTCAATTCAGGGGGCAAGGCACCTGTGCGGATGATCCTGCAACTGGAGTCGGGCCGCGAGGTTGAACTGGCACTCGGCAACAAGTTCGCCATCACGCCGCAGATCAAGGGGGCGATCAAGGCCATCCAGGGCGTGGTTGATGTACATGATTTCTAGCGAGCGGGCGTGAGCACCGCCACATAGAGCAACGCGTCTTCGCTTTGCGGTTCGAATTGCGCGGTTTCACCTGGCGAAAGTTGCAAGGCATCGCCGCTGTTGAGCGTGCCGCCTTCAGCAAGTGTGAAGCAGCCCCGCAGCGCGAAGGCGAGTGTGGTGTGTGCGGACATGATGTTAAGATTGCTGGCGGGGCCCATCACGCGGACCGAAGCTTTCCATGCTCCTCGCCGGATGAAAAGGTTCAGCGCGCGGCAAGGCCCGTTGTGCACCACACAATCAGTCTTCACATCACCGGGAAATTCATGGGGCAGAAAGGGCTGATCGACTTTCATGAGTTCCCGATCATCGAAAACCAGGTCGAGGCCATGACCTTCGATCAGCATGAAGATGCGATCGACATTGTGGTAGTAGGAAAAGGCCACGCTGGAGTCGATCCGGGCCAAGGCCATGCGCCATTCAAAGTGTTGGGCGTCTGCATCAGGCGGTGTGGCGGCAATATCCCATGACAGGCCAAGGCCATTCAGCCAGCGGCCCTCCCGATAGTCTTCAGCTTTCAAAATTTTCACCATTGCGGCTCTTCAATTCCGCAACTCTTGGCGAGCGTGAAGATTATCGCTCCGGCGTCTCCCAGTTCAAAATGTGCTTCGTCGGAAAGCCACAGCCAGCTCCAACCCCAGTTCCATTCAAGCTTCAGGGTCTTGGCGGTGCGAAGTTCGGCAATATCGGGAAGGTTTTCACGGGTGAGAGTACGCTTGTTGCCAGTGACTATCCAGAATTCCTCGCGCGGCAATTTTTGGTCGATGGTGGCGAGGAGCTCGACCTGGCCGCGACTTGAAAGTGCATCCTCAAGCCTCAATTGCTGGACCCATTTCATGGGCTCTCCGGTCTGGCAGGAAATTGTGTAAAGAGCCGCATAGTCGGTTGCGGCGGATGAAATCAGCGTCGATGAAGCCAGGGTCGCCATATGGATGATTGCGCCATTTTCCGCTTTGGCTTGTCCAAAAATCCACGCGCCAAGCTCTTGCGCCTGCGCCGACGGCATGGAGCACAGGGTTAACAATCCCATTACAAAATTTTTGGGCTTCAGTTTCATAGAGTTGGCAGGCCGTGGTTTAAATAGCTGGTATGCGACCCCATATTAGCTGCTGATTTGCTATATTCCCAGCGAAACGGCTAGAATGGGGCGATTCATGTTAGAGAAGCCGCCAGCCCAAATGGGCCCGTGTTGGAGACCCGAACGCCATGAGACCATTTGCGATTGCCGGCATACAGATGCATCTGAATCATGGCTCCAATATCCTAGCCATGCGGCAGCGGCTGGATCTCACAATGCATCTCTATCCATGGGTACAGATGGTCATGTTTTCGGAACTTGCCGCTTTTGGCCCGCTTCTGCAGCATGCTCAGCCGCTTCCCGGAACGGTGGAGGCAGATTTCCAGGACATGGCGCGGCATCACCGCGTCTGGCTGGTGAACGGCTCCATGTATGAGCGGCGCGAGGGCGGGATTTTCAACACCACCTCGGTGATCAATCCGGAAGGCGAGATCGTCGGGCGCTATCGCAAGATGTTCCCATTCCGCCCCTTGGAGCAGGGGGTGCAGGCGGGAAGCGAATTCCTGGCTTTCGATATTGAAGGTGTCGGCAAGTTCGGGGTGCTGAACTGCTATGACATCTGGTTTCCGGAAACCTCGCGGCAACTCACCGCCATGGGGGTTGAAGTCATTCTTCATCCGGTGATGACGCATACGATTGACCGCGACGTCGACATAGCGATCAGCCATGCCACGTCATCCATGATGCAATGCTATGTTTTTGACGTGAATGGCCTGGGGGCGGGCGGCAACGGCCAGTCCTGCGTGTTTGACCCTTCGGGCCGGGCGCTTTACCGCGGCGATGCCACCGAGCAGATCATTCCCCTTGAAATCGACATGGAGCAGGTGGCGCGCTCACGCGAGCGCGGCATTCGCGGGCTTGGCCAGATGAGCAAGGCTTTCCGCGACCGGCCCGCCAATTTCCCGGTTTATGAAAGGGGTTTTGACACCAGCTACCTCGACAGCCTCGGCCCGCTGGCCACGCCACGGCGTGTCGATGAGGCTCCGCCCGCCAATATCAGCACCTTGCCGGTGCGGCGGAGCTTCGTGAAGTAGTTCGCTAGAACATCTTGTTCGCGGCATGCATGGGTGGTGGTGCGGGGGCGGATGAACCGGTGACCGCAATCGATTCAAATTCGCCGTTGATCGCCTTGACCCAGGCCTTGGCGCGGTCGGTCAATTGCCGGTCATCGGTCTGAAAACGGCCGCGCGAGACGAGGATGCCGAGATCGGCGCCGTGGTAGCGGTAATCTCCCGCGGTATAGACGCGGAGGTAAAATGCCTCGTCCTCATCCGAAACCACGAACCAGTCGATGGATTTGCGCACCAGTTTGATCGCGCCATCGGAATCCATCCTGTAAATGCCCGACGAGGGCGCTTTGGTGATCATCTCGACACGGTCAACCGGGTATTTCAGGATGAGCTGGCTCCAATTGTCGAACTCGGCCCAGCGCTCCTGGACCTTGGCGAGATCGAGCTCCCACTCCACACCCATGAATTCCAGCAAGTGGAATATGTAGATGGGACAGCCGCCATAGGTGGACGTGATCAGATTGGTCAGCGGCGAAGCGCCTGAAATACGGGGATTTATTTCACCGAGATAGACCTCGCGGGTATCCGTATCGATGAGGAAATCCATGCAGAAGGCGCCCTTGTAGCCGGACTTATAGAGCTGGTTGCCGAGCTTCTGGGCCATTTCGGTGACGGCCTTGCGTTCGCTGGCCATGCCCCCGGTGAAAACGTCGTTGCCGCACCAGCCGCCCTTGTAGGGCGTGACTTCGGGAAAGCCGGTGATATCGGTCTGCATGGGCCCCACCAAGGTCCCGTGTCGTGTAGCCACCGCTTCAACGGTGCCGGGCAAATGGTTAATGCGGCGCATGACCTTGAGGTCTTCCTTCACCAGGTCTTCCTCGTGGGTGTACCAATCGGCCTCGGACTTGATGAAAAAAGTGGTGCGGCCCGAGTCGCCATAGGGCGTCTGGACCACAAGGTCGCGGCCCAGCTTTGCCGCGTCGGCGAGGGCGCAGAGATCCTCATAGGTCTTGGCTTTTCCCAGGATGTTAGGGGCGCTCTGGATCCCAGCTTCGTTGCCGAGCTGGGTTGTGGTGATCTTGGAATCGATGTGTTTGCGCAATTTGGCGGGAGGAAGGGCAATTTTCAGGCCCAGTTCGCCAGCCAGGAATTCGGTTTCCTCATCGAACATGACGAGCATCAGCAGTCCGGGACCGCGTTCCTTGAGGCGCGCACGCACTTCCTTGTGGCGGAGCAGGTAATTGTTCACGTCCTCAATGGATTTGAATTCGTGCGGGCCGTGTTCGCGCGGCACCACGATCTTGGGATGGGTGCCATCGAAACTGTCGAAGAAGTTTATGTATTCAAACTTGTTGATCCAGCGGCCAAGGCCCAGAATGTTGTAGGGTGTCGGCGACAGGAAGGTGATGGGCGTCTGGTTCTGCCGGAAGTAGGCATAGATTTCCGACAGGCTTGTAAGTTTCGTTTTTTTTGCAGCTTTTGCCAAAATTGCTCTCCCCAACACTCAAGTGGAGGAAAGTTAAGCCCAATTCACTGGATTAGAAAAGACGCCTGGTGCATCGGAAGACGATATATTTAGCGGTGTGCGGCGGCGTGGGCCTGTTCAACCGGCTTGGCAAATTCAATGGCCACGCCGTTTTCCAGATAGCGTACGACGCGGCCGCGCATCTTTCCCAGCATGACATAGGTGCCCAGGCTTGGCATCACGTCTACCGTGATGCCAGCGCCCGAAACGGAAATGTCAATGACTTCGCAGTTGTAGACCCGGCCATCGGGAAGGGTGATCTGGGACTGGCTGTCGCGCGGCTCAAAGCGCGCGTGCCTGCGGCCCTCGTCGCCCTTCGGAGAGCCGCCACCAAGCCATTTGATGCGCGATTCAAGTTTTTCGAGGCGCGCGCCCTTGAGCGCGAATGAAATGAGAAACCCCCCGGGAACAGCCTTGCCGGAGACCGCTTCAATGCGGCCGAGTTCCTCAAGATAGGCGACAATCGGCAGCCCAATGTCGGGAATCGTGCTGGTTAGAAAGGTGGCGCCCGTGGTGGTCAGATTGGTTACCTGGCAGGGATGCTCGGACATATCGGGAAGCATGTAACGGCCAAAAAGCGTTCGAGCCTGTTCAGGGCGTGCGGCCTCACTGTGTTTCTCGGCGGTTGCGCTCACTTCAGAACCTCAAGCTGCTTCCTGCCACGGGGTTAGCCGTGTGCAATTCTGGTATCAATCATACAAGCTCTGGTAACCCTAATCTCTGCCTGTAAAGGGCAAGTTAAGGAAACCCCATAAAATGCCTAGGGCCGCCCGCCCCTGATAAGGGTCAGGCCGGGCGAGGTGATCCGGGGGCTATCCAGGCCGGCAACCAGCCTGTCGCCGGGCAGTGGCTCAGTCCAGATGGAACGGGCGGCTGAAAGCTCCAGCCCGGTGACGCTGTCATAGCCCAACTGGGAAATGTCGCGGAGCGGGAAAATCCCGCCAAATACATGAAATCGCGTACCATTTTTGGCAAGAATGGGAAGGCCCAAGAGTTCGGCGCCGATCACCTGGCCGAGATCGGTGGAGAGCTGGAAACGCACCAGACAAGGCTGTAGTCCGGTCACCACGGTATCCAACAGCTGTTTCAGGGTATTGCGCTCAAAGCCGCCCCATCCGGCCAAGGCGTTGGTTGAGGTAAGTTTCTGGCGGTAAAGCTGGCATATTTCGCTGCCCGCCAGGCGCCATTTATAGCTCTGATGGAGGTGGTCGCGCTCCAGAATGAGCAGATTTGGCACGATAGGACTTATCTGCCTCAAATCGAGATCATCCCGGCCGGGGGCCGCCTTTTCGCCACGGATCTTTTCCCAGAAGCTGAACAGCGCGCGGGTGCCGGGATGGCGTATATGGGCATAGGCTTGGCTTGCGTCTTTCGAGTCGTTAACTAACATTGCGTAACCCCAAGGGCTGAGGCCCACCGCTGCCTGTGCCAATCGTGAACTTTCAGGTCCAGTGTTGCAGGGGCCATGCCATTCGACAGGAGAAATGCATTGATGAGCGAGCCAGACCCGGTGAAGGATGAGCCTGTGGCACGGGAGCCACTTTTCCGGGCGCCAAAAGTTGTCCTGATTGTGATTGCCATCCTGGTTGCGGTGCATGTTGCAATTCAACTTGGCGGACAGAACTGGCAGATCTGGAGCCTCTATGCTTTTTCGTTCATTCCGGCGCGGGTCTCCGGCGCTGCCCCCTTTCCTGGCATCTGGGGATCACAGGCCTGGTCGTTCGTGACCTACGGATTTCTTCATGCCGACATGATGCATCTGTTCTTCAACAGCCTCTGGTTCCTGGTTTTCGGTTCGGTGGTAGCCCGCAGGCTTGGAGCCTTCAGGTTTCTCGTGCTGACGTGCGTCTCTACCATCGCCGGTGCGGCGGCCATGCTTTTCATCCATTGGGGCGAAGCGGCTATCATGATCGGCGCATCGGGTGCGGTTTCGGGCCTGATGGCAGCGGCCATTCCGCTGATGTATGGCGAAGGGCTTCGGCTTGGTGATACCTACCGCAGGGATATAGCAACCGTGCGGCCCCTGCGGCCCCTGGAAATCCTAACGAACCGGCGCGCGCTTATTTTCACCCTGGTGTGGATTGCAGTCACTTTGTTTTCTGGCGCCAGCGGCTGGACAGGCGGCTCATTCTTGGAGGAGGCGCGTATTGCCTGGGAAGCGCATCTCGGCGGATTTGCGGCAGGCTTAGTGGCCTTTTACTGGCTGGACAGGCGGAATTGATTTACCTTCTGCTCAGGCGTGGTACAGTGAGCCTCAGAACGTTCAAGTATCGGGAGGTGTGCATGTCCGTATCCCATATCCTTGGTGTCAAAGGCCGCTCCGTCATAACCGGCACGGCGAAGGA
>JAEUMI010000301.1 GCA_016792825.1 Hyphomicrobiales bacterium | reverse complement strand
TCAGGCGAAGGTGCGCAGTTTGAAGTCGCAGGACTTGTTAACCAACTGGAAGTTTCTCCTCACCTATCATCAAAAATACGAGGTGCTGCCCGGGTCGGGCAGCGCCGGTGGAATCTTTATCTCGACAACGGCGTCACCGTCCTGTTGCCCGAGAAACAGGTGGAGGCGGCACTGGCCCGTGTTGCGGCGCTTGATGCCAGCCAGCATTTGCTTTCCAAGGGCGTTAAAAGCGTGGATTTGCGCTTCCCGGGGCGGGTGATCGTGGCGATTGCCAGGATTGAAGAAACTGCTGCAGAGAAGGCGAAGGTCAAGCTGAGCCAGAGTGAATAACAGGTTGGGGAAGTGTTGGGTAAATGACGGTGGTGCAATTGCATGGTAAATCAGCGGGCAGGGGACCGGTTTCCGACAGGCGCAGCGTAATTGCCGCCCTCGACATCGGGTCGTCGAAAATTTCCTGCCTGATTGGCGAGACGCTGCCGGCAAAACACAAGATGCCGGGCGCATCAGAGCAAAAATCCCTGAAAATTCTTGGCCTTGGTCACCAGGTTTCGCGCGGCGTGCGCAACGGTTCGGTAGTCGACGTGGATGAGGCGGAGCGCGCCATCCGGCTGAGTGTCGATGCGGCCGAGCGCATGGCGCAGCAAACCATCTCGGAAGTATATGTGAACGTGTCCGGCGGGCGGCCGCTGTCCACCTGTTACACGGGAATGATCGCCATCGAGGGAAACGGCGTCAGCCCGCGCGATGTCGATACGGTGATTGCAAAGGCGGTGGCGCAGATCGCGCCGTCGCGCCGCACGGTGCTTCATTTGGCGCCGATCCAGTACCAGATTGACGATGTCAAAGGCATTGCCGCGCCGCTGGGCATGCATGGCGAAACCCTGGCTGTCGAGTTGGGGGTTGTTTCGGCCGACACCGGCCATTTGCGAAACCTGGCCCTGGCCATCGAGCGGGCCCATCTTTCGGTGACGGGCTATGTCATCGCGCCCTATGCCGCCGGCAGGTCTGTCATGGCGGAAGACGAAACGGTGCTGGGCAGCATTCTCATTGAAATGGGCGGGGCCACCACGAGCATCGGCATTTTTCACGAAGGGGCGCTGGTCTTTGCCGACAGCATTCCGGTTGGCGGCATGCATGTCACCAATGACATCGCCCGCGGCATGTCCACCTCGATTGCCCATGCCGAACGGATGAAGACCCTGTGGGGCAACGCCCTTGCGACCAGTACCGATGAACGTGAGATGCTGTCCGTGCCATTGCTGGGCGAACGCGGCGTCGATACGGTGCAAAAGGTGCCGCTTGCCATGCTGACGAGTATCATCCGGCCGCGCATCGATGAAATTTTCGAGCTTGTGGCCGAGCGCCTGAACCAGTGTTCCGTGGCCCATCTGGGTGGGCAGCGGGTGGTGCTCTCGGGCGGTGCAAGCCAGTTGGCCGGGGTCGCGGAGGTTGCAAGCCTTTGGCTCAACCGCCAGGTTCGGCTGGGCGTGCCCCAACCGCTATCCGGAATGCCGGATGCCGGGCGAAACCCCGGATTTTCAGTGGCCGCCGGCCTGCTTTCCTATGGGTTGAAACCGGAAAGGCAATGCATCCTTCCGGCCCAGGCCGCAAAAAGCCTGATCCAGGGCCAGCAGGGCTATGTCCGGCGGGTGGGGCGCTGGATTGCCGACAGTTTCTGAAGCAAAAATATAATTTCGCGGCAGGGACCCCGGGTTTTAACGCTTTAGTACCGTTTTGAGTCATTTTGAGGCAGATTTTAAGCTAGATTGAGAGACTTGGTTAGCGGGCGTTAACCATTTGTTATTGTTTGAGTAAGAAAGATGACGGTAGGGAAAAACACTTCCGGAAGCTGTCATGACAATCAATCTGAACATTCCAAACCTTTCTGAACTCAAGCCTCGCATCACGGTTTTCGGGGTCGGCGGCGCCGGCGGCAACGCGGTCAACAACATGATTGAAAGCCGCCTCGAGGGCGTCGAGTTCGTTGTGGCAAATACCGACGCACAGGCGCTTTTGCAGAATTCAGCCTCCCGCCGGGTGCAGATGGGCACCGCGCTCACGCAAGGCCTGGGGGCAGGCTCGCAGCCGCAAATAGGTGCGGCCGCCGCGGAAGAAGCACTTCCTGAGATTCTTGATTATCTCGCCGGGGCCCATATGGCCTTCATTACGGCGGGCATGGGCGGCGGCACCGGCACAGGTGCGGCGCCGGTCATAGCGCGCGCCGCAAAGGAACAGGGCATCCTGACCGTCGGCGTGGTCACCAAGCCGTTCCATTTCGAAGGGGTGCGGCGCCTGCAGACCGCCGAGCGCGGCATCGAACAGCTCGCGCAATATGTTGATACGCTGATCGTCATCCCGAACCAGAACCTGTTCCGTGTCGCCAACGAAAAGACGACCTTTGCCGCAGCCTTTGCCATGGCCGATCAGGTGCTTTACTCGGGCGTTGCCTCGATCACCGAACTGATGACCAAGGAAGGCCTGATCAATCTCGACTTCGCCGACGTCCGCGCCATCATGAGCGAAATGGGCCGGGCCATGATGGGCACCGGCGAGGCGACCGGCGAAAAACGCGCCATTGAAGCGGCCGAAGCCGCGATCTCCAATCCCTTGCTTGATGATGTGTCGATGCGCGGGGCGCGCGGCCTTCTGATTTCAATTTCGGGCGGACCAGACTTGACTCTCTATGAAGTGGATGAAGCGGCAACGCGCATCCGGGAAGAAGTGGATCCGGAGGCCAATATCATTCTGGGTGCCACCTTTGATGATTCTCTGGAAGGCACGATGCGAGTTTCAGTAGTTGCAACGGGCCTTGCCCAGGAGCTTCTGACAAGCTCCGATCCGGCTGAGGCGGAAGGCGAAATGCCGGAAGCATCCGGCACATCCTTCGGCTACACCGGAAAACAGCAGACCATTATTCCGAAGGTCGTGAAACCGGCGCCCATGGCGGCCCGGGCAAATCCTGTCGCCAACAAAGCGCCAGCCCCGCCCCCGCAGCCTGCCGCAGAAGTCGCCATCGAAGACGATCATGAGACACAGGTTGCGGCCAAGGCTTCAGCCAAGGGGCGCGGCCAACGCATGCCCGCCATTGAAGAGTTTCCGCCGATTGCGCAGAAGCAGATAGCGGCTCAGCAAAACCGCATCGAGCATATTGCCGAGCATGCCGCGCGCAAGAAGAAGGGCCTGTTCGAGCGCCTGGCAAATGTCGGCCTGGGCCGCAGGGACGATCCCGCCCCCGTTACGCGCGAACCGGTCATGGCGGTGCGTTCCGAGCCAAAGGTGCAAGTGACCCGGGCGCCGGCACGGCCGGCCGCGCCGGAACCCCAGACCTATATCGACCCCAATCTGGACGATGATCAACTGACCATTCCGGCCTTCCTGCGGCGCCAGGCCAACTGATTGATTAACGGACGCATTTTAGAACCCCGGCGGTCACATTTCCGCCGGGTTTCGTGCTTCTAACGCTATCTGCTTCATGTTCCCGGCGCGATGGGCTAGAATATGCTGCCAATCAGATATGAGAGTTAGTTGCGAATGGTTCTTTCCGGAAAACACCTTATGCAGGCCTCGCGTTTGCTGGGCATTGCGGCAGTTGCCCTGGGGCTTGCCGGGTGTTCGACCGCGAGCGTCATAAAGGATGTTTTCGGCAATGATTCGACGCCCGCGGCGAGCACCAGCGTGGGGCTGACCGGGGGAGCATTGAGCCCCACTGATGAGGCTCCCGGACGGAGCGATCCGGTTGCGGAACTCTATAATGGCGGCCTCGAAAAGCTCAAATCCGGCTCCTACAAGTCGGCGGCCAAAAGCTTTGCCGAAGTTGAGCGGCAGCATCCCTATTCAAAGTGGGCCACCAAGGCCCTGCTGATGCAGGCCTTCGCCTATTACCAGCACAATAAATACGACGATGCGATCAATGCCGCCAACCGGTTCATCACCCTGCACCCCGGCCACAAGGATTCGGCCTACGCCTATTACCTGACGGCGATTTCACAATACGAGCAGATCAGCGACGTGCGCCGCGATCAGTCGCGGACGCAAAAGGCCCTGGAAGCTCTCGAAGAAGTGGGCAAACGTTACCCGCAGTCACCCTATGCGGCGGACGCGATGAAGAAAGCCGACATGGCGCGCGACCATCTTGCCGCCAAGGAAATGGAAGTCGGACGCTATTACCTCAAGAAGGGCTCCTATCTTGCGGGCATCAACCGCTTCAAGAAAGTGGTGACCGATTACCAGACGACCAGTCAGGTGCCGGAAGCGCTGTACCGCCTGAGCGAAGGCTACATGGCGCTGGGCGTTGTTTCGGAAGCGCAGACGGCGGCTGCCGTGCTGGGGCAGAATTTTCCCAACAGCGAGTGGTACAAGGATGCCTACACGCTGGTATCCAGTGATGGCCAGCAGCCGGTTGAAAACAAGAAATCATGGATCAGCCGCCTCTTCAGCAGCTGATTTAGGCTCTCGCGCTTCGCCAAAAGACTCAGCTATAGTCTGGTCATGCTGACCGCCCTTTCCATCCGCGATATCGTGCTTATCGAGAAGCTCGACATTTCGCTTGAGAGCGGCCTGACGGTTTTGACGGGCGAAACCGGCGCCGGAAAATCCATTCTGCTGGATGCGTTGGGCCTGGCCCTTGGCGGGCGCGGCGACTCAGGCCTGGTGCGCCACGGAGCCGCCAAGGGCGTGGTCACCGCAGGATTCGTGCTGCCCAAGGCCCATGCGGCGCTGCGCCTGCTGGAAGAGCAGGGCATAGAAACGGAAGGCGAGCTGGTGATACGGCGCATCCAGAATGCCGATGGCCCGAGCCGCGCCACGATCAACGACCAGCCGGTGAGCTTGAACCTGCTGCGCCAGATCGCCGGGAGCCTTGCTGAAATTCACGGCCAGCATGCGGATCGGGCCCTTGTGGACGTGGCCAATCACCGGCGGCTGGTGGATGCCTTCGGTGATCTGGAAGGACAGGCCGGCGAAGTTGCAAAACTCTGGCAGGCGTTGAGCGATCTCACGAATGAACTGGCCGAGCATAGGGCGCTGATGGCGCGGGCGGAGGCCGAACGCGACTACATCGAACATGCGGTGGAAGAATTGCGGGTGCTCGATCCGCAGCCGGATGAGGAACTGATGCTTGCCAGCGCGCGCCAGGTGATGATGCATGCGGAGCAATATGCAGGCGCGCTTAGCGAGGCCGAAAGCGTGCTGTCCGGCGACAGTGTCGAAGCGCGGCTGAATGCGGCTCTGCGCAAGCTGGAACGGCGCAAGGATACAGCGGGCGGCAGGCTGGACCAGGCCTGCGCGGCGCTCGACAAGGTGCTCATTGAAATGAACGAGGCGAACCGGGCGCTCGCCGAGGCGCAGCGTTCCTTCTCGTTCAATCCGGCGGATCTGGAAAAGTCCGAAGAGCGGCTGTTCGCATTGCGGGCGGCGGCGCGCAAGCACAAGTGCACGGTTGATGCGCTGGCGGCAACGCGCGAGCGGTTTGAAAAGGAACTGGCGACGCTCACCGATGGCGGCCAACAGCTAGCGAAGCTTGAGGCCCGGACTGCTGCAGCACAGAAGGACTATGATAAGGCAGCCGATCTGTTGAGTGCGGACCGCAAGAAGGTTGCGAAAAATCTGGACAAGGCCGTGCAGGCGGAACTGCCGCCGCTCAAGCTGGCGAAGGCACGGTTTGAAACGCAGATCACCAGCGATGCGGGCAAGCCGGGACCGCACGGCATTGACCGGGTTGAATTTGTCGTGGCGGCAAATCCCGGAACGCCGTTATCGCCGCTCATGAAGGTGGCTTCGGGCGGTGAGCTGGCGCGCTTCATGCTGGCGCTCAAGGTGATCCTTGCGGCCAAGGGATCGGCCCCCACTTTGATTTTCGATGAAATCGATACGGGCGTTGGCGGGGCCGTCGCCGATGCCATCGGCGGACGCCTGGCACGGATGGCGCAGGGCCTGCAGGTTCTGGCGGTTACCCATTCACCGCAGGTAGCGGCGCGGGCCAGCGAGCACATGCTGATTTCAAAGATGGAAGAAGTGGGCAGCCACCGCATGGTGACACGGGTGCAATCGCTGTCGGAGAAGAGCCGGCGCGAGGAAGTGGCGCGCATGCTGTCGGGCGCGCAGGTGACCGATGAGGCGCGCGCCCAGGCCGACCGCTTGCTGGCGGCCAAAGGCTGATTCATGCCGGAGAAATCCCCTGACCAGTTGAGTTTGGCGGAGGCCAAGTCGGAGTTGAAACGCCTTGCCAGGGAAATTGCCGAACATGATGAGCGCTATCACGGCCAGGATGCCCCGACCATATCGGACGCGGACTACGACAAGCTGCGCTTGCGCAATGCGGCGATTGAAGAGCGCTTTCCTGAGCTGGTGCTGGCCGAAACACCGTCAAAGCGGGTGGGGGCAGCACCGCAGGAGAAATTTGGCAAGGTGCAGCACCGGGTGCCGATGCTGTCACTTGGCAATGCCTTTGCAGACAGCGAAGTTGCGGAGTTTCTCGGGCGGGTGAGGCGGTTCCTGAACCTGCCGGAAAGCGCCGAAATCGAGGTCACGGCGGAACCCAAGATCGACGGGCTTTCCATATCCCTGCGTTATGAAAATGGAAAACTGGTGCAGGCGGCGACGCGCGGTGACGGGGCGGAAGGCGAAAACGTCACGGCAAATGTCATGACGATTGCTGATGTTCCGGAGAAACTGGCGGGCAAGGCCCCGGCCGTTCTGGAAGTGCGGGGCGAAATCTATATGTCCCACAAGGACTTCGCCGCTCTTAACAAGAAACAGATTCAAGACGGCGAGAAGACTTTTGCAAATCCGCGCAATGCGGCGGCGGGAAGTTTGCGGCAGCTTGACTCGTCGATTACTGCTTCACGGCCTTTGCGTTTCTTTGCCTATGCCTGGGGCGAAGCGCCGGAGCTTCCAGGGGAGACCCAGTGGGATGTGGTGACGGGCTTCAAGAAGCTGGGTTTTCCGGTCAACCCGCTGATGAAGCTTTGCCGTTCGGAAGAGGAATTGCTTGCCCATTACCACAGCATTGAGGAACGGCGCGCCGACCTGGGCTACGACATCGACGGCGTTGTCTACAAGGTGAACCGGCTGGACTGGCAGGCGCGACTGGGGTTTGTTTCACGCAGCCCGCGCTGGGCCATTGCCCACAAGTTTGCGGCGGAGAAGGCGACGACGGTTCTGGAAGGCATCGATATCCAGGTGGGCCGCACCGGGGCCCTGACGCCAGTGGCGCGGCTCAGGCCGGTGACGGTTGGCGGTGTGGTGGTATCCAATGCCACGCTGCACAACGAGGATGAAATCGCCCGGAAGGATATTCGGATCGGTGATACGGTGGTGGTTCAACGGGCGGGCGACGTCATTCCGCAGATTGTTGCGGTTATCCTGGATAAGCGGCCGCGGGGTGCAAAGCCCTATGAATTTCCAAAAGTCTGCCCGGCCTGCGGCAGCCATGCGGAGCGCGAGGAGCGTGAGACGGGCAAGACCGATGTGGTGCGGCGCTGCACCGGCGGGCTCATTTGCCCGGCGCAACGGGTGGAGCGGCTCAAGCATTTCGCCTCGCGAAATGCATTCGACATCGAGGGGCTTGGCGACAAGATCATCGAGGAATTCTATCATGACGGCCTTATTCAATCGCCTTCCGACATCTTCACCCTTGCGGCACGCAATGAGCGCTCACTGAAAAAACTGAAGGACCGCGAGGGGTGGGGTGAGGCCAGCGTCAAAAAACTGTTCGACGCCATCGACCAGCGGCGCAGCATTGCCCTTGACCGCTTCATCTATGCTCTGGGCATTCGCCATGTGGGCGAGACCACGGCGCGGGTTCTGGCGCGGGCCTATGGCTCGGCGGAGCATTTCCGCGATCAGATGATTGCGGCGTCACATCATGATGAAGAGGCGTGGAAGGAGCTCAACGCGATTGATGGCATCGGCGAAGTCGTTGCCGAAGCGATCACGCAATTTTTTGGCGAGGGCCACAATATCGAGGTGGTCAACGAACTGCTGAAGCATGTCACGCCGGCGGCGCTTGCAGCCGTTGCAGCTTCGTCAGCGGTTTCCGGAAAGACCGTGGTGTTTACCGGGGCACTGGAATTGATGACCCGCGAAGAAGCAAAATCCATGGCCGAACGGCTGGGGGCCAAGGTGGCGGGTTCGGTTTCCAAGAAAACCGATCTTCTCGTGGCGGGCCCGGGGGCGGGCTCCAAGCTCAAGGAAGCCGAAAAGCACGGGGTCGAGGTCATCGATGAAGCCGAGTGGTTCAAGCGGGTGGGGGAGAAAAAGTAGGCGCAATTCTGTACAAGCCTTTCCGGCCCGGCCTGCTAAATTAGACCGATGAAACTTCTTGCTCCAGACGACACGCTGGACGACCTCGGCGAGAATGATGAAACGTCATTCTGGCGGGTGAACCGGCATGAGTCCCTGGAATGCCTGTCGGCCACCTTCCGTACCCATGTCTTCCCGCCGCACACCCATGAGAGCTATGTGATCGGCGCGGTGGTTGGCGGGATGAATGTTTACCGGATCAGCGGCGTGCTGCTGCGGGCGGGGCCGGGGGAGCTCTGCTTTGTCCATCCCGGCGAGGTTCATGACGCGGTGCCGGAGGGCGACGGCTACAGCTACCGGATGATCTATCCAAAACCGTCGCTGCTGCAGAACATCGTGGAAATGGCGACCGGCCGGCGGGCCAATGCGCCGCAGTTCAATGGCCCGGTCATCAGGGACGAGCAGCTGGCCGCACGTTACCTGCGCGCCCATGAGGCGCTTGAAGCCGGGGCGGAGCCACTTGGGGTTGACGAGGCGTTGACCGCGGTGCTGCTTGACATGATAGACCGTCATGCCGGGGGCCTGAATGCAGTCGGAGTTGCCGGCCGCGAGCCTCTCGCGGTGCGCCGGGCCAAGGATTACCTGGCGGCTCATGTCGACGAGCAGGTGGAACTTGAAAATCTGGCGCGGGCGGCGGGTCTCAGTCCTTTCCACCTGATCCGGGTGTTTCGCAAGGCCACGGGCATGACGCCGCACAACTGGCTCATTGACCGGCGGGTGCATATGGCCTGCAACCTGCTGCGGGCCGGCCTGAGCGCCACCCATGTGGCGGCGCAATGCGGCTTCTCCGACCAGAGCCATCTGACGCGCGTGTTCAAGTCGCGGCTGGGGATCACGCCCGGCAGGTTCCGCCTGAGCAAGATCTGCGCATGACGTCAACGGCGCGTGAGTTCCGGCAGGGGCTGCTTGATGTCCTGCCCATACTGGTTGCCGCCGCGCCCATCGGCTTGCTGTGGGGAACCCTGGCGGCGAGCAAGGGGCTCGTACCTTTTGAAGTCTGGCTGATGAGCGCCACGGTTTTTGCCGGGGCGGCGCAATTCGTAGCCATTGAAGTGTGGCGCGATCCGGTGCCCTGGGTCTTGCTCACGGTCACGGCATTGATTGTGAATATCCGCCATGTGTTGATGGGGGCATCCCTGTCACGCCACCTGGGTGGCATCGGCCGGCGCTGGCATCCCTTCATGATGTTCCTGATGGCCGATGAAAACTGGGCCTTCAGCGAGCGCCGGGCGCTCAAGACACCGCTCAGCCTGGGCTACTATTTCGGGCTGGCACTCCCCATGTGGATTACCTGGACAACCTCTTCAATCACGGGCGCAATCGTCGGCCGGTCGTTCGGCGATCCGGCGGCTTACGGATTTGATTTTGCATTTTCGGCGATGTTCATCGGCATTCTCGTCGGCTTCTGGAAGGGCTCACGCACCGCTGCGATTCTGGGGTCCAGCGCCGTCGCGGCGGCCCTGTCCAAGCTGTATGTGCCCGGCGCCTGGTATATCGTGATCGGCGGCATTGTTGGCGTGCTTGTTGCAGCACTTCTCTATCGTGAAGGCGAGAGGTCATGACGGTGACGATTCTGGCCATCCTGGGCATGGCGCTTGCGACCTATGCGACGCGCGCCAGCGGGCCGTACCTCATGCGCGGCGTGGTGGTGAAGGGGCGGCTGAAGGCAGCGCTTGACGCGCTGCCGCCGGCTATCCTGATGGCGGTGATCGCGCCAACGATCCTGACAACAGGCCTTGCCGAATCCATTGCGGCGGTGCTGACGGCGGCGGTGGCCTTCATGCGGGCGCCGCTTGTAGTCACAGTCCTGACTGGTGTGATCAGCGTGGTGCTGCTGCGGATGGTTCTCAGTTAAAAGGCGCGCAGGCTTTCCGCAGCCAGGTCAGTTCATCGCCGGAAAGGTGATCGCCGACTTCCTTGAGAACGCGGGCGTGGTAGGTGTCGAGCCAATGCAGCTCGTCACGGGTCAGCAATTTGGTATCGATAAGCCGCCGATCAATGGGGCAGAGCGTCAGGGTCTCGAAGCCCAGCATGGGGCGCTCACCGCCGTCGATGGCCTTGGCTTCGTGAATGAGCAGAAGATTTTCAATGCGGATGCCGTACTCATTCTGCTTATAGAATCCGGGCTCGTTGGAAAGGATCATGCCGGGTTCAAGCGGCGTGCGGTCCGACTTGTTGATGCGGGCCGGGCCTTCATGCACAGAGAGATAGGAGCCGACGCCGTGGCCCGTGCCGTGGTCATAATCAAGACCTGCGGCCCACAGGCTTTGGCGGGCAAGCACATCGATCTGCGAGCCGCAGGTGCCTTTGGGAAAGCGGATGCATGAAACATCGATCATGCCTTTCAGCACGCGGGTGAAACGATCGCGCATTTCGTCGGTTGGCTCGCCGACGATGACGGTGCGGGTGATGTCGGTGGTGCCGTCCTGGTATTGGCCGCCGGAATCGATGAGGAAGATTTCATTGATCCTGAGTGGCAGGCAATTGTCCGGGTTCACGTGATAGTGCGGAATGGCGGCGTTGGGGCCAGCGCCCGCAATGCTGTCGAAAGAGAGGTCAAGCAGCATGCCGGTGTCCTTGCGGAACTGCTGCAGCTTTTCGGCCACGGACCATTCGG
>JAEUMI010000297.1 GCA_016792825.1 Hyphomicrobiales bacterium | reverse complement strand
GTGAAGGCGGCCTTGATGAGGCGCAGCACCGACCAGCCTTTGCCCGTCAAGCGAAGCAGGGTTTGGTTGGCGTGAATGGGTGTTTCCGAAGCGAGAAGCCTTGCCGCTTCCCGGTAGTAATCGGGCGCTGAGGATACAATGCTGGCGGCGCGATTGGTTTTTTCGGAGCGGAATTCCGATTGGTAGGTGGCGTTGAAGCCGGCGGTCCAGATGGCCAGCGCATCAGTTTCCGCTGTCACGGCTTTGGCATTGGCAAAAGCGGTTCGCAATGCGTCGGAGATGCTGGCGACGACACTGTCTTTCGTCTTGTCGTCACGCACATAGACGAGGGCTGCGGGTTGCGCGAAGCGGGCCCAGAAATAGGGGTTGTTGGTATCCCGCCTCATCCATTTGGCAAAGAGCCGCAAGGGGAGGAGTGCGTATTTCGCCCGCAGGCGCTGGCCATCCAGCTCCGTCTCGGCATAGTAGACGTTGGGTGGAACGAGGCAGCAGGCGACGCGGCTGATGATGTTCGGGCTGACGCTGGAGAAATTTTCGGTGAGGACGTAGAAATCCATGAGCGTGTCTGCCGCCGCAACGCCCCGCAGGCATGAACCGTAGGCCAGAATGGCCAACGCTCCCGGGTGCCTCAGGCGCAGGACAACCGCCATCGCAAGAATTTCCGGCGGCACCTCGCGGGCCAGCGAAGCCTTGCAGAACTCCTTCAGATTTTCCGGCGCGGTCATCAGCCGCAGAGATAGGTGAAAACCGTGCCGGTTTCCACCTTCAAGGGCTCGATTTCCGGCGCATCGAAGAACTCGCCGTCGATCACGAAACTGACGGGGCAGGTGACTTCCAGCCGGGCGCTGGAAAAACTCACGGCCCCTTCCGGCATTTTGCGGTTCTCACCGCCGTACATGATGGGCAGGAGCCAGCGGGAAATGCTGGGCACGGGATAGGGGAAAACCGAGGTGCGGATGGGACCAAGTTTCGGCCCCCAGAAAGGCCTTGCCCCGAGGATCAGTTTTTCCAGGGTGGTGGAGAAGGCCAGAAGCTGGGGCCCATCGCTGAACTCCCGGCCATCGCAGGTCACGCGAATGGGAAAGGGGCGGTCAAAACGGGTGACATCATGGGGGTTGGGCCGGGTGAACATGGTGCGGCCGGCGGCGCTGGCCAGGGTTGCGAAGGTGGCCCAGTTGCCCTTGACCCCCTTGGCGTTGAAAACCCGCTGGCAAAACAGGGTGGCTTCGGAGGCCGCGCCGGTTCCCAGAAACATGCCGTGCCGCGGCCTGCCATCGCGGGGGTTGACGACCCGAAGGGTAGGGCGTTCACGGATCTGTTTTGCTTCCAGGTGGGTGATGTAATCGGCCTGGGCCCGCAGCCCCCGGTGGGGAAAGCCCAGATCGGCGGCCGTCATGTTGGTGGTGCCATGGGGCAGGAGGCTGAGGCGCGGAATGACCTTGAAGGGCTTGCGCTCCGCCAGCTCGGTTTGCACGGCATGGATGGTGCCATCGCCGGAACTGATGAACAGATCGGTGACGCCGTCGCTGGCAAAGTCATCGAGAAAGCCCGGCAACTGCTCAAACCTTTCAAGCACGCGGGTTGAAACCGCTGTGTTGTGTTTCAGCATGTCGACAAGACTCAAGCCCTTGCCGCTGGATTTTCCCGAGCTTGGATTGATCAGGAGGCCGGCGCGCTTCACGGTTTCGTCATCCAGGACGAAAGCGGCCCGTTGCGGCGCTTTTCGGCGAAGGCCATGAGCAACTGCAGCGCATGAAGGCCGAGGCAAATTACCGTCCAGGCGGCAACAGCCAGCAGGCCCCAGTCAGGCCTTGCGATGGCCGTGAAGAATGTGAGAACGACCAGATTAGGATTTCGCCGTGCAGTGATCTGGCGGAAGAAGGTATCGATCGGGCGCCAGATGTGAATCTCTAGGCCCAGCCATTTGATGGCAATGCCCTCAATCGCGCGCTGCAGAACGTAGCCACCGAGAATGGCCGCCATCACGCCCCAGAAGACTTCGCTGCTCCATTGGGTTCCGGTGGCCAGCAGGCCATAGCCCCAGGCAATGTACCAAAAGGGCGGATGGATGAGATCGATGCCGTGATCGAAATAGTCGCCCCATTTGCTTGAGGTCAACGTGGTGCGCGCCAGCTTGCCATCCACGGTATCGAGAAACGTCATGGCCCAGGCGGCGATGAGTCCTGGAATGAACTGGCCTTGCAGGAAAAACCAGAATGCCAGCACAGTCATGAGGGCGGCAATTGTGGTGACCATGTTGGGGGAGACACCGCGCGGTGCGAGAAACCGGGTGGCATGGAATGCCGGCACGGGCCACAGGTGCTTGGTGATGAAGTCCGTGGCGCCCTTGTAAGTGCCCATGAACATGCGCCACTCGACGGCGCTGCGGTTTTCGGCGGTGACCACCATGGCATAGGGCGTTTCACGTTTGCGCAGGGATTTCCAGAATTCCATGTCGAGCTGGGCCGGGGCGCGGGCCAGCAGTTTTGCATCAGCAAGGGATTTGGTTCCCAGCAGGATTTCGATGGCGCGGGAAACGTCGCTGCCGCGCACGCTGGCGGCTATGGGCGAAGGGCTTGCTGATTCATCCGTGAGGAGCAGAAAATTGGGGCGCTTGAGCAGGACGGGGATGAGGGGCTGGTCGATCACCGCATCGCCGCGCACCAGAATGACCGGGCCATTGTGCGTGCGTGCTTCCGCCTCACTGACGGTCCTGGCAAGGCCCGCCGCGGCGAACTGCTTTTTCAGCCGTTCCGCCAGGGACAGTGACCACAATTTCTGTTGCGGGGCATTCAAGATGCAGAGCACCGGGCTGAAATGAATAGGCGCCCTTGGCACTTCGGCTTTCGGAATGCTGACCGTTTCCGGGACGGGCTCTCTCCGCAGCTTTTTCGCTGGCGACTTCTTTGCGGGCTTGGCCCTTGGCTTCGTCGTCATGCTAAACCCTGTCGATGCGAAGGCTGAGGGCTGTCGCCAGGGCACCAAAGGTCAGGACAGGCATCCATGCCGCGATCCATGGGCTGACAAATCCCAATTCACCCATGGTGAGGGCCAGACCATCCGCCACAAAATACATGAAGCCAAGACCAACGCCGGTGGCAAACAGCACACCGAGGCCGCCGCCGCGGCGGAAGCGGGTGGCGATTGGAATGCAGATGGCGATCATCACGAGGGTTGCGAAGAACAGGGAGATGCGCTTCTGCCACCAGGTTTCATAGACCCAGACGGGGCGAATTCCGAAACCGGAATTGGCAATGAAATAATTGAGATCGGAAATGGTCATCTCCTCCGGATCGCCGGAACGGGCGCCCGCCGCGGCGGGCTTCATGGCTCCGGAATAAACCAGACTGTCCAGACGGTTGGCAGGCAGGTTTTCGCGGTAATATACGATCACGTTCCTGAGGTTCCAGCGGTCACCCTGGAGTTCCGCCGTCTTGGCAACGATCTGTTCGCGCAGGATGCCATTTGTGTCCCGGCGAAAAATGATGACGTCCTCAAGCATGGTCGATTGCGGGTTGGAAGAGGCTGCACGCAAAATGTCGGTGCCGGATCTCATCCAGATGGGATCGCGTTCACCGAGCTTCAGTTTCTTCTCGCCATAGTCGGCCACGCCCCACTCCTTCAATTGCGGGGCGGCAGCGGGAATGGCCTGGTCATTCAGAAGAAAATTCATGCCCCCGGTCACAAAGGCAAGCGGCAACAACATGATGATCAGGCGGCGCGGCGAGGCGCCCGATGCCCAGATGGCGGAAATCTCGTTGCGGTAGCTCAGTTCGGTAAGGGTGAGCAGGAGAGCCAGCAAAACACTGATGGGCAGGAATGTTGCAAGAGTGGCGGGGGCCCGCATCAAAATGTATTTGAAAATGATGCTGGAACTGCCGTGGTCGAGGGCCAGGATTTCCTTGGCGTAGGAGATAACCTCAAGGGTGAGCACAAAAATGGCAATGCCGAACAGTATGCCGAGAAAGCGGGTGACAATCATCCGGGTGAGCATCCAGCCGATGGTCGTCATGACCTTGTTCCCCATCCAATTCGCCGGGCCAGCGGAAGCCAAAGGCGGCCTATGCCTGCTCCAAACGTGTCAACGACACCGCCGATGCGATCCGGCTTCAGGGTGAAACAGGTGATGTAGAACCGCCAAATTGCGAAGGCGGTGATCAGCCCGAAAGCCAGCCACATGGTTATCCAGGGGGTGATCCCGCTCATCCTGGTGGTCAGGGCCCCCTGCTCGATGATTTCGTGGAAAGCCACAACGATGACCATGGCCAAGCCGAAACGATAGCCGCGCTGACTGCGCTGGCGACCGATCGCAAAGGGCACGGCGAGCAGGGGCAGCATGAAAAAAGTGACGACATTGACAATTCTCTTGTGCAGTTCTGCCAGCATGGAATTGCGAGAGGAACCTTTGGGCGGCGTGTCAAGCTGGGTGTAAAGCTCAGGCAGGGTGAGTTCGCGCTCATCTTCGCCGCGCGGACGGAATATGCTGTCGGACACTCTTCCTAGCGGGGTATCAGTGGTGGCAAATTCAACAACGGTAGCCTGCGGAATCTCGGCCTTGCCGTCCAGGCTGGGCCAACGGTCAAGTTTCAGCCGATGGCCGTTGTCCAGGCGCAGAACCGGGCGGCGGTCGCCGTCAAGAGGGATCAGCATTCCCGATGAAGCAGTAAGTGTATCCAGCCCCGATGGGCCACGGTAATCGAAGAGAAAAACATGATCGAAGGTGTTGCTTGAGCGATTCAGTTTGTCAAGAATGAAGGTGCGGGTGCCTGCCTGCATGAAGACGCCTTCCTCGGCGAGATAGAAAACCTCCACATTCTTCACGTCAAACAGGACCGAGCGGTAGGCATAGCGGGTCTGCGGCTGGAGCCAGCCAACAATAAAAAGCGAAAGAGCCCCAAGGGCCAGCGAAAGCAAGATGACCGGCCGGGTCAGCCGGTGCAGGCCGGTTCCGGTGGCCATTATGGCGTCAATTTCGCTGTCCTTTGACAGCTTGTTGAAGCCAAACAGAAGGCCGAGGAAGAGGGCCGCCGGAATGGCGGTTCCGAGATAATGCGGCACGAGATAAGCGAGCAATTCGAAGACCACGCCAAAGGAATTCTTCTTGCCGAGCGTTGTATCGAGCAGGCGCACGAGCCTTTCGGCCAGGAGCATGAGCAAACCGATCGCCATGGCTGTTGCCAATGGCTTTGCCACCTGCCTGAGGACATAGCGGTCGATAATGGTCAGCACAGGCTTATGATTCTCCAGACATCCGCAGCTGCAGGGTCCATAACAGGTTTTTGCGCAGCTTGTCAGTCAGCACTGGGGCGGATTTGAGGTCGGGAGGGCCGGGCCAGCCGGCATCGGGAAACTCCGTCGCATCGAAGAACTGCGGCTTGGCATAGCGCGGCAGCACATGCATGTGCACATGCGGATCAACCATCATCAGCATGAGATAATTGATCCTGTCATAGGGATTGAACCTGCGCAGGCTTTGCTCGATGTCGGTAACCACGATTGAAAGTTCGGCGAAAGCGGTGGGCGGCAGATCGGAGAACGCCGTCGCATCGGATTTTGCGGCAAGCACCAGGCTGCCAAGCGTCACCTGTTGCGGGCGCAGCAGGACGCACCAGTGGTGGTGTTCCTTAACCAGGCTGCCGGGATAGCCAAATTTCTGCATCGTGGCGTTCATGGCCGGCAACTTACCCCGAAGCGGGCTCAGGAAGGAAGGGTGAAGTGGTTTTTGGCCAGCATCCGGCGGGATTTGGGATCCCATGCCCGTATTGAAACGTGGGTCACCCAAGTTCCCTGATTGCGGCTGATTTCATAGAGGTTCCATGCGGCGGGTTCAGCGTGGCCCGTTTCATTCATGGACGCGGAGGGCACGCCAATAACCGGAATATCGCCGTCACGGCCTGCAAGAACATTGAGCATTTGCTGGTGGTTGTGTCCATGCAGCACCAGTTCCGCCCCTTCGCTTGCCAAAATGTCGCGCAATTGAGCGGCATCACGGAGGGCTTTTCGCGGCGGCGCGAGGCCCGGCAGGGGAGGATGATGAATCATGACGGCCCGGTAATAGCCCTTGGCCTTCAAGTCATGCAATATTCCCGGCAGCGCTTCGAGCTGCTTGGGGCCGAGGGCGCCCGCCGCCCGGGTCAGGGATTGGGGAACGCCCGAATTCAAGCCAATCAGCGCCAGATTACGGCGCAGCCGCACATAGGGGAATGACGCCTGCGAACCGGGTGCTGCCATGTCTCCGGTCATGTAAGGGGCGAGATGGGCAAGGCCGTATTTCCACGGCACGGGCACGTAGGCGTCGTGGTTTCCAGGCACATAGGAAATCCAGGCGGGATCGCCAAAGCTCTGCAGCCAGCGCGCGGCGCGGGGGAATTCAGCGTAGGCCGATAGGTTCAGCAGGTCGCCAGTGAAGGCGACGTGATCAGGGCTGGCTGCCACAATGTCGGCGACAAGGCTGCTGGAAATGGCACGGTCGTGCTGTTTGTGTCTTCTCCAATTCCAGTTCACCGCACCGACCAGGCGTTTCAGGGCGAAATTCTGCCAGGCGGCGCCGGGCGGCAATGGCCCCAAATGGACATCCGACAGATGAGCGAGCGTTAGGGCCAAATCTTAGCTTCCGTTGACTTCCGGGGAATCGGGTGCGAATGAGCAGTCCGTACTTACCCTTCTGTTAGACGTGGATTCAAGCATTGTGCGTATAGTTATTCTTGCAGCAGGCCAGGGCAAACGGCTTTTGCCACTGACCACGGAAGTTCCCAAGGCCCTTCTCGACATTGGGGGCAAAACATTGATCGAACGGCAAATCGAGGCGTTCGCGGCAAAGGGGCTCAAGGACTTCACGGTTGTGACCGGTTATGGGGCGCAGCGCATGGAGGAGGCTTTGGCGCGAATTGCCCGGAACCTCGGTGTTGCGATTGCCACCATATATAATCCCTTCTATGCGGTTGCCGACAATCTGGCGAGCTGCTGGATGGCGCGCGCCTCCATGTCCGGCGATTTCATCCAGGTGAACGGCGACAATGTGTTTCGCAGCGACCTCGTCGAGAAGCTTCTGGCAGCTCCGGCGGGTCCGGTCGGCGTGGCCACCAATCTCAAGCAGGCTTATGACAGCGATGACATGAAAGTCATTCTTGACCGCGGGCGCCTGACTGAAATCGGCAAGACCCTGCCGGTCGATACGGTGGATGCGGAGGCCATCGGCTTTTATGTTTTCCGCGGCGAAGGCTCCACGGCTTATGTCGAGACACTCGAGCGCGCCATGCGTGATCCGCAGGCGCTGAAGCAGTGGTTTCCTTCGGCGATCGGCTCGCTTGCCAAGAAAACCGAAATCCGCACCATCCCGATTAACGGACTGCAATGGTGCGAAGTTGATTTTCCAGTCGACCTGCAGCAGGCGCGGCAACTGGTTGCCAGCTGGGGTTAGTTCCGCAGTTTCAGAATCGCCTCGGCCAATGCGAGATCCGAGGGCTTGTCCACATCAATGGCAGCTTCGGCAAAGGGCAGGAGGACCGGTTTTGCAGCAAGCCCAAGGCGGGTGGAGACAATCCTGAAAGCGCCATCGAGCGACAACAGTCCCAACGCAAAGCGGATGAGGGCAAGCCAGCCGAAGGCGGCAACCAGGCGCCAGGGCTTTTTTCTCGACTGTTCGAGATATTGCCATTTCTCCAGAATGCGCAGGCCATTCTCATTGCCGATGGCGAAGAGGTTGCAGCCTGAAACCCGGTCCCTGCCAAGCCTGAAAAAGGTGCGGACCGATTGCGGATACGCGGCGAGGACAGTTTCGGCGCGTGCGAGCCCGGCGGAAAAATCGGCGCCATTCCGCCCTGCTTCCCCACAAAAATAATCTATCATCCCGGGCGTGAGCAAGGCATGGTCCGCCGTCGTCAGCAGCACCGGATATGTCGCGTGCTTCCTGATGGCAACGATGGCCGAGAGGGGGGCGGACCGTTCCGAAGCCATGATGGAAATGCCGGGATCCTGTTTTGCCAGGGCCGCAAGCACAATGGCTGGATCTTCAATGGAAATGGAGATGGCGGCAACAGACCGTGATTGCCTCAGGGCGTCCACGACCCGCTGCAGCATCGGCACGCCGTTGACAGGCAGGGCGCATTTATGGCTCACGCAATAGGCTTTCGCCATGGGATCATTGGGTCCCCGCCCGGCGGCCAGGACAATCGCTATCCACTGCTTTGCCACTAGATTGCCTTTTCGTAGATGCGATAGGTCTTGTAAGGAATTGCCCCCATCTCCTCAAGCATGTGGCGCATGGGCTGGTTGTCTTCCAGAATCCACGAGAGTTCGCTGCTGCCGGTGCCGCGTGAGATGTGATAGCGGCGGACGGTTTCGATGACGGCCAGCGCCAGGGAGGAACCTGCCATCGTTCCATGAAATTTCCTGCGCACTCCCATGAGCGGCATGCGCACGGAATTGGGGGCGCGGCCAAAGAGATTCCATGCCAGCTTGGCCCAGCCAAAGGGCAGCAGCTTGCCGTCCAGTCCGGCGATCCATTCATTGAGGTTTGGCAGGGTTACGGAAAATGCCGCGGGCTCACCCTTATAGCTGGCAATGGCAATGAACTCCCCGGTGACAAGGAACTTGAGATTGTCGCCGAGGGCCTTGAGCTCCTTGGGCGTAAAGGGAATGAAGCCCCAGTTGTCGGACCAGGCGTCACTGTGGATGGAGAGGATGATCTCCAGATCACGCGCGAGGTTTTTCTTATCAATCGGGCGAACGCTGATATGAGATGACTTCATGGCCCGCTCATAGGCAACGGAAAGCAATTTGGGCAGGGGGTTCTTGTCGTCATAATAATAGGCGATGACGTCCTTGGCCTTGGTGAAACCTGCCGCTTCAACGCGGGTTGCGTAATAGGGCAGGGCATGGCCCATCATCATATTGGGCGGGCGGTCAAAGCCGTCGACCAGCAGGCCCATTTCATCATTGATTGAGAAGTTGAACGGGCCGCGCACGGTTTTCATGCCGCGGGCCTTGAGCCAGTTCCCGGCCGCGCCAAACAAGGCAGCAAAAACCTCGGGATCATCAGGCGCTTCGAGAAAGCCAAAGTGGCCGGTGGCATCGCGGTAGCGCTCAAGGTGCAGACGGTCGATCTGAGCTGAAATGCGGCCCACTGGCTTGCCATCGATTTCCGCCAGGAAGAGCTGTCCTTCGGCGTGCTCAAAATAGGGATTCTTCTTCGGATCAAGGTGTTCGAAGCGCTCAAAATAGAGTGGCGCCACCCAGTTGGAGCCTTTGCCATAGAGCGCGAAGGGCACGTCGAGGAAAAGTTTTTTGTCCCGCTTTGAGAGAACCGGCCTGACGCTGACGCTCATCGTTTGCTGCTCTTGCGCTTTGGCGCTGCCTTCGGTGGTGATACATGGCCCTTGGAAATCGTGTAAAGCCTGTCGGCAATTTTTGTCCAGGCGGGCCGGTGGGTGATGGCGATGATCGTATAGCGCCCGCGCAGGGATGCAATGTTGTTCACGATTTCCGCTTCGGTGTCCGGGTCCAGGGCGCTGGTGACTTCGTCAAGGATGAGGATCTTGGGATTTGTCGCGAGGGCGCGGGCAAGTGCGATGCGCTGGCGCTGCCCGCCAGAAAGCCTGCCACCCATTTCACCCACGTCGGTTTCGAGACCGTGCGGCAGGGAGGCGATGAAGTCCCTGGCGCCGGCCTGGTCAAGCGCTGCCATGATCGCTTCGGTGGAAACATTGGGGTTGGAAAGGCTGATGTTCTCCTGGATGGTGTCATGGAAAAGCATGAGTTCCTGGGGCACATAGCCGATGCTTTGGCGCCACGCCTTGATATCGATGGTTTCAATGGGTTTGCCACCGATGAGAATCCTGCCCTTCTGCGCCGTGTTCAACCCGATGAGCAAATCAATGAGCGTGGTCTTTCCCGACCCGGACGGTCCTTGCAGCACGGTGATCTGGTTTGCGGGAATATCAAATGTGGCGTTTACCACCACGGGGGCCGTGGCATGGGCAAAAGTCACGTCCTCGAACCTGCATCCCGTGCCGAGATCCGGCGCGGAAGCGCCCGTATGGACTTCTTTCTCTCCTTCTGCCCGTTTGATCAGTTCCATCGTGCGCACATAGGCACTTTCGACGACGACCGCCACCTGCAGTTGTTTTTGAAGTTTGGTGAGGTTGTTCACGATCTGGAAAAACACGATGCCGGTCACCAGCAACTCCGGCAGGCTCAAGCCAAACAGCACATAGGCGGTGTAAATGAAGACCCCCGTCATCAGGTTTTGCAGGGCGTCGCTTCCCTGTGTCACGCCGTTCTTGGCCAGATGGATGGTGATCAGGCTGCGCTTGATGCGTTTCAGAATTCCGGAGAGGCCTTCGACCATCGTGCCATAGCGGTCCATGGACTTAAGCGCCTTGATGTTGTTCAGCATGTCCACCATGTCCACGGTGAGGCTGGATACGCGGTCTGTCTGCTTGTAACCGGATTGCTTCAGGACGCGGATAAGCCTGCTCATCACGAGCGCGATGAAAAGGCCGGCCACGCCGCCGACGATGGCGATGCGCCAGTCAATCAGGAGGGCGACCACCGAAAAGGTCATGAGCTGCAGGCCCCCGGCCATGACAACGGCGGCGAACTGATAGGCATCACCGGCGCGGGTTGCGTCATTGCTGATGGCATTGGCAAAACGCCCGCCACTTTCCTCGGCATAGAAACTCCAGCGCGCATCGAAGATGGCCTTGATGAGCCTGCGCCGCAGATTGATGGCGACTCGGGCCCCGGTGATTCCGGAATAGGCAAGGGCGCCGAAGACGATAACCGACTTCAGCACGAGCAGGGACACGATGATGATCAGAAGATTGCCAAGGTTGGGCGTTATTCCCATCGATTCAATGAACACCTTTATGCTGCGGCCGATTCCTGGCGTATCGGCGGCATTGTCACCCAGAATGGTATTGATGGCGGGCAGGAGGGTGCTGATGCCCAGGGCCTCCGACAGGCTGGCAATCAGAAGGCAGGCAAGCACGATCCAGGGCCTTGTCCCTTCGGCTCTGAAGAATATGGTGAGAAGCTGCTTCATGAATGGAAGTTGGATCACACGATTGAGATTGCCTTGCGAGCAATAGGGCCTATGCCTTGCGAACTCAAGCTTGCCACGGTTAACTGCTTGGAATGATAAAGAGCATTCTCCTCAAACTATCCTCAAAGGTTGTGTTGCAGCCATTATACAGGCAAACACGAGGCCTTACTTTGGGCACGCGAACCGCGGTATTTGATGATGAAAATCGGGTCCTTCTGGTGCGGCACTCCTACGGGACGGGGTGGCTGCTGCCAGGCGGCGGGGTCGAGCGGGGCGAGACACTGTTTGAATCGGCAAAACGCGAAATCCGCGAAGAGGCGGGAATCATCGCGCAGGAGGAGCCGGTCCTGCAGGGCATTTGCCTGAATGATGAGCTGTTCCCGGGAGACCACGTGGCGGTGTTCACCTTGCGCAAATTCACCCAGGCGCCCTGGGCGCCCTCACTGGAGATTTCGCACCGGCAGTTTTTCGCGACAGACCGGCTCCCGGACGGCACGACGGGCGGAACCCGGCGGCGCCTGGATGAAATCATCGCAAAGCAAGACATTGGCCACCGCTGGTAGGCCTTGACCTGAATGCCCGCGCCTTGTATGGCGGCGTCCCATGATCCTTCCGGCGACCATATCCTCACGACGACGAGCCAGCGCTGCTGCAGCCCTTTCGCCTGCCTGGACCGCATAGGATTCCTTCACCTTTATTCGTGATCCTGTGAAGTGGGGCCGGGCCCCCAACAATCATCATGGAAGTCAATCACGATGGCCGCCTCATTTCCCGTCGAAACCACGAAAGAATCGGATCAGCCCCTCATTGAGCAGTTGCTCGATATTGCCTTTGGCATCGAGCGCCGGGTGAAAACCTCCTACCGTTTGCGGGAAGGGAGCACGCCGGCCGATGGCCTGTCACTGGTGGTCCGCGATGCGGAGGTTGGCCTGGCAGGATCCATCAGCTTTTGGCCGCTGGCCATTGGCAGCACGGGAACGCCGGCACTGCTGCTCGGCCCCCTGGTGGTGCATCCCAAACGGCAGAACATCGGTGTCGGGCTGACCCTCATGCGCGAAGGCCTGGGGCTCGCCAAGGGATATGGGCACAGGTTTGTGATTCTGGTGGGCGATGCGCCCTATTATGCGCGCGTTGGCTTCCAGAAACTGCCGGAAGGCCAGCTGACCCTGCCGGGGCCCGTCGATCCGGCACGCTTTCTTTATGTCGAGCTTGTCCCTGGTGCTTTGCAGGGGATGCAGGGACTGGTGTTGCCGCCCTATCGCTTTGCCGAGATTTCAGTGCCCTTCGCGGTACCACATCAGGCAGAACGCCAGAAGCAAAGCGCCCAGTGCCAGTAGGGAAGCGAACAGGGGAACCTCGCTCACGGCGGTGACGCGGTAGGCCCCGTTGGCTTTCAGGCCGAGCCAGCCGGAGCCCGCCATTTGCCGGTCGCCGGAGATTTTGATGAGGCGTGGCAGACCGTCCTCGAGCCAGGTCAGGCCGCCTCCGGTTGCCTGGGTGACGGGCGCGAGCCTGGCTGGCGTTGCCAGAATATCCTGCGCCTCGCGCGCATCTCCGGCAGCGGTTGCGGCCACGGCCTGCAGCTTGCCGTCATTGAGGGAATACATGCCGGCCTCATCGGCCTTCAGGCTGCCCTGCCAGAGGCCGGGAGTTTTTTCGGTCAGGCTCACTGTGGCCGCAGCGCCGGACGGCGCGGTGACGGTCACCGGTTCTGCCGCATCCGCCATGGTGCGCCGGGTGATTGTCAGTTCACGGCCGAGTTGCCTGCCGCTCAGGGCTTCTTCTTCCAGGTCGGGCTCCTTCATCAGCCAGTGGGCGAGGCGGCGCAACAGTTCGGTTTGCGGGCCGCCGCCATCATAGCCCCTGGCCCAGAGCCAGCTTTGGTCGGAGAGAAGCTGGGCGGTGCGGCCATCGCCGCGGCGCGACAGAACCAGCAGCGGCTTGTCGGAAAGGCCGGACATGAGGGTTTCGATTTCAGGTGCTGTGGTTTCAACGACACGGAACCATTTACCCCAGGAAGGATTAGCCGCTTCACCGCCGGGCAGGCCACCGGTCACGGGATGGCGGGTTCCAGGCCTGGTCACCTTGGGGCGAAACGCCCCGTCAAGAACTTCGCCGGTGGGCGAAGCTGTCAGAACATCGGCCATGGGCGTGCTGTAGAGTCCATCGTCCCTGGCGAATTCAGGTCCTGCGGCCACCAGCAGGGCGCCGCCTTCGTTCACATAGCGGGCGATCTGCATGATGTAGGCTTCGGGCAGAACCGCCTCGCGGTGATAGCGGTCAAAGATCACCAGATCGAACTGGTCGAGCTTCTCGACGAAAAGTTCGCGGGTCGGGAAGGCGATGAGGGCGAGTTCGTTGATGGGCGTGCCATCCTGTTTTTCCGGCGGGCGCAGAATGGTGAAATGGACGAGATCGACCGCGGCATCGGCCTTCAGCAGGTTGCGCCAGGTACGCTCGCCCGGATGAGGCTCGCCCGACACGAGGAGCACGCGCAGGCGGTCGCGGATGCCCTCGACGACGGCGATGGCGCGATTGTTCTGCAGCGATATTTCATCGGGCATGGGGGGCGCCACGATCTCGGCGATGTTTTGTCCGCCGTGGTTCAGCGTAATCGGCACTTCGGCGCTGACGCCCGGCGTCACGGTCAGGC
Source organism: Hyphomicrobiales bacterium (assembly GCA_016792825.1). GTDB lineage: Bacteria > Pseudomonadota > Alphaproteobacteria > Rhizobiales > Aestuariivirgaceae > Aestuariivirga. Next base: position 8,896 of record JAEUMI010000297.1, on the reverse strand, counting down.
TTTGCAGCTCGCTGGTGCCGAGTTTAAGCGTGACCTCAACAGGCTCGCCGCCGCCGCCGCCCACATCATCCACCCTAAAACGCAGGATTTGCGCATTGCCGACAATGCCGAAGCGTGGGGCCTGCTCGATCACCACGCGGCGGTCACGCTCCGTCTGGCTGCCGGTCAACAGGCCGTGCAGCGGGCCGTTGATACCGCTCTTGCTGGCATCAGGAGGAACGTCATGTACCTGGCCATCGGTTACCAATAGTGCGCCGGCAAAGCGCTCGGGCGGGATATCGCCCAGGGCGCGGTTCAGGGCGGTAAACAGCCTTGTGCCATCCTCCTGCGGATTGAGGCCGGATTGCACGGTCACCACGCGCAACTCCGTATTGGTCAGGGTTGCCGTGGCAGCCTTGAGGGCGGCTTCCGCTTCATCGGCCTGTTGCATGCGCGCGCCCGCCAGCTGGCTTTGGCTGCGGTCGATCACGGCGACAGCAATGTCATTGAGGGCTTCGCGGTCCTCGTGGCGCAGGGTGGGATTTGAAAGGCTTGCAAGGAGGAGCGCCATTGCCAGCCCGCGCAACCACCAGCCGCGGGTGCGGGCAAAGGCTGAAACCGCGATCAGCACCAGGCCAGCCATGCCAAGTATTGAAAGCCAAAGCAGGGGAAGCAAGGGGGCGAATGAAATGGTGTAGTTCATGCTACTGCCCCAGCCTTTCCAGCAGGGCCGGAATGTGGACCTGGTCGGCCTTGTAGTTTCCGGTGAGCGCATACATTACGATGTTGATGCCGGTGCGGAACGCCAGTTCGCGCTGGCGGTCATTGCCGGGGATCACGGCATAGAGCGGATTGCTGTTGTCATCGAGGGCCCAGGCGGCGGCATAGTCGTTGCTGCCGATGATAATGGAACTCACGCCGTCAACATTGTTGGTGGCGGTTGAATCGCTGCGTTCCACCCAGAGCTGGCCGCGCGCGTAGCGGCCGGGAAAGTCGCGCAGGAGATAAAAGGCCTTGGTCAGCACGTGGTTTTCCGGCACCGGCTCAAGCGGTGGAATATCAAGCTTGGCGAGAATGCGGCGCAGCGCATCGGTTGCCCCGGTGGCCGCTCCCGACAGGCTCTCGAGGCCCATGGCATCATCGCGGAGATCGAAAAAAATGGTGCCGCCGTTCTTCATGTAGACATCCATCTTGGCAAGCGTGGCGGGGGTTGGCACGGCAGCGCCATCCAGCACCGGCCAATAGACCAGCGGGAAGAATACGATTTCGTCGGTCTCGATGTTCACGCCGATGGGGCTGCCAGGGGTGACTGACGTACGGTCTGTCAGAATCAGGCCAAGGCCCGCCAGGCCCTGCTCGCTGATGCTGTCCACCGTGTCGTCACCGGTGCGGACAAAGGCCAGGCGGGTTTCCTCTGTCGCCTTCTGGGCATAGTCATCGGTCTGCTGGGCCATGGCTGGATCGTTGGGAATGACGAGGACAACGACAAGGGCTGCCGCCATGCCGCGCAGCCGGTGCCAGCCGCCGCCAAGGACAAGTGCGGCCAGCGTATCGCCAAGGAATAGCAGGAAAGCGAGGCCAAAGAGCACGGGCGCCAGGGGCTGGCGCGGCGCCGTGGCAAAGGAGCGGAGAGTTACGCCAGCGGGAAGTGCGGTGATGGCGCTCATGGCCTGGCGATCAGGCAGGAGATTGATGGCGCGTTCGGCGCTGCCGCGATTGTAAAGGCCGGCAGGGGTTTCCGGCGTCGGCTTTGCGTTTTCCATGGCGGCAGGCGGGATCGGTTTGGAGTCCGGCAGCGGTTCAGTGAGTTCACCGGCAGCGGAAAGTGCAAGGCGCGGGACAAAGGCGGCGGCGCGGTCATCGCCGCTTGATGCTCCGGCGGCAGCGCCACCGCCCGCACCCGGGGCAAGATCATTGATCCGGCGGAGCATTTCCACAAAGAGGCCGGAGAGCGGCAGGTTCGACCAGTCGGCATTGGCGGTCACATGGAAGAGAACAATGAGGCCCTTGCCCTGGCGCCTGGCGGTGACCAATGGCGTGCCATCGGCAAGGCTTGCCCATACCCGGCCGGGCAAATCCATGTCCGGTTCGGCCAACACCTGGCGCGACACGGCAACATTCAGATCAAGCGGCAGTCCGGCAAAGGGGCCAGCATCGGGGAAGGCCTGCAAGTTCTGTGGTTCCTCCCAACTTAAGGCAGAACCCAGGGCTCGGCCGCCGCTGCGAAGCGTAACAGGCACGAGTTCATCTTGGGCGCCGGCCATGCGGGGACCGGCAAAGCGCAGCAGCACGCCACCGCGATCAAGCCAGGGATTGATGGCGTCCGCAGTTTCGGCGGGGATCACGCCGATGTCGGCCAGCACCAGCATGGAGAGGCCGGCCTCGAGCTGCTCTTTCAACTGTGCGGCGTCTTCCGGCTCGGATATCTGGGCGTAGGGTTCAAGGGCGCGCGAGACATAATAAAGCGGCGAGAGCAGGGGCTGGGCATCTTCCAGCGAACTGCCGGATTGGAGCGCTATGGTCTTGCGCCGCCAGCGGTCATCGAAAAGGTAGGTTGCGGCCGAATTGCGCTCCCCCAGAATTTCCAGGCGCTGCACTTCGTTGCGGAGTTCAAGGGGCAGATCGAGGGCCGCTTCGGCTTCAGCCGCATTGCCGGCAAATTCCAGCCGGACGTCGGCAAGGCTGCGGCCATTGGCGGCCACGGCGCGGATGTTTGCCTGGCGCAACCCGGCGGATGGAGAGCGCAGGAGATGGACCTTGAACTGGCCGCCTTCCGCCGAGGGTGCCGCAAGGGCCAGGGGCAGGGATGCGGCATCCGGCAAGATGGCATCGACCTGGGCGCTGCCGCCTGCAAGGCCGGCAAGGCCTTCGGCAAATGCGGTGGCCGAGGCCTGGTCCAGGCCATCGCTGAGCCAGACGACATACAATGAGGCGGCGGCCGCAAAACCGGTTTTCAAGCGCGCCAGAAGTTTGGCGCGGTCCGGGCCCAGGGCCTTGGGTTCGAGTGCTGCGATCTGTTTGAGCATGGCATCGGCATCGCGCGCCACAATATCCGCTTCGCGGGCAGACGGTGCAGTGGTGGCAAGCGTGAGGGTCACATCGTTTTCGCGCGCTTCGGCGACGATTTCATTCAGCATGGTGCGGCGCAGGGTCCAGTCCTTGGCCGCCGCCCAGGTATCATCGACAATGATGAGGAGAGGGGCGCTGGTTCCTGCCGCAGTTTTGCCTGGCGCGTAGAAAGGATGTGACACGCCGAGAATGACGAGTGCCGCTATCGCCAGGCGCAATAGCATGAGCCACCAGGGCGTCTTGTCGGGTTGCTCGTGCTTGCTCACCAGTTCGAGCAGCAGGCGCAGTGGCGGAAATTTTACGGTCTGGGGCTTGGGCGGGGTGAAGCGCAGCAGCCACCAGATGACCGGCAGCAGCAGCAGCCCGGCGAGTGCTACGGGCGTGGTGAAGGTCAGCGCCTGGAGGAAGGCCATCATGCGATGCCGCCCAGGTCAAATGCCCGGCTCTTTGCCCCGCCAATCAGGCCATGGAGCATCATCAGGAGTTTTGCCGGCGACTGGTCGGTGTGGTGCAAGGTGAAGGTCCAGCTTACGCCATGGGCAATGCGGCGCACGGCTTCGCGCTGGGCGGCAAACTTTTCACCATAGGCGTCGCGCAGCAGTTCGGTTTTGCCGGCGAGATACTTAAGCGGGCCATCCATGGCGCGGAATTCGATACGCCCGTCGTAGGGCAGGGTCTCTTCGGCTGGGTCATTGATCTGCACGATGTGGCCCGAGACGCCGCGCGAGGCGAGGCTCCGCACGGTCGCGGCAATGTCTTCGGGCTTTTCGAGAAAATCACCGAGGAGCACGACGCTGGAAAACTTCTGCAAATGCTGGGACTGGGGCAGGCTTGCCCCTTCATTACGCAACAGCCAGGTGGCCATGGGCACCAGGGCGCCGCGGGCGTGGCTTGCCTTGTGCGGACTGCCGATCAGGCCCACCCGCTCCTGGGCGCGAAGGGCGAGGCTCGCCATGGCCAGCGCCGTGAGATAGGCGCGGTCGCGTTTGGTTGTCTTGCTGAGATGGGATTTGAAATCCATGGAGTTGGATGGCGAAGCCCAGAGCCACAGGGTGTTGGCGGCTTCCCATTCATTTTCGCGGATGAAGACATGGGATGAGCGCGCCGATTTCCGCCAGTCGATGCGGCTGGTTGAATCGCCAAAGCCATAGGGGCGGTATTGCCAGAAGCTTTCGCCGGGCCCGGAGCGCTTGCGGCCATGGATGCCTTGCATGACCGTTGCGGCAATGCGTTCGGCCTCCACCAGCAGGGGTGGCAAGGTTTGTGACGCCGCATTGGCGCGTTCATTCAAGACCAGTGACGGAATGGTCTTCATGGTCGGCGCTCGCTACGCGAGAAGATTTTTTTGCCGTGCAATGATGGCCTCAATGGTTTCGCCCTCGGCGCGGGCGGTGAAGTTCAATGCCATGCGGTGCTTGAAGACGGGGCCGATGAGTTCGGCCACATCGTCGATCGAGGGGCTGAGACGGCCCTGCAGCAGGGCGCGGGCGCGGATGCCCAGCATCAGGGCCTGGCTGGCACGGGGCGATGGCCCCCAGGCAACGCCGTGATTGATTTCCGGGCTGGCCTCTTCACCCGGCCTGGCGGCGCGCACGACACGGAGGATGGCGTCAGTTACCTGCTCGCCCACGGGGATCAGCCGGGTCAGGCGCTGCGCGTTCATCAGTTCAGCCGTTTTGAGAACCTTTGCCGCCATCTCGTCTTCTTCGCCGGTGGTGGCAAACAGCATGCGGCGTTCGGCTTCAAGGGAGGGATAGGGCACATCGATCTGGAACATGAAGCGGTCAAGCTGGGCTTCGGGAAGGGGATAGGTACCTTCCTGCTCGATGGGGTTCTGCGTGGCCAGCACATGGAATGGCTTTGGCAGATCATGGCGCACGCCGGCCACGGTCACGTGATGTTCCTGCATGGCCTGCAGAAGGGCCGACTGGGTGCGCGGGCTGGCGCGGTTGATTTCGTCGGCCATCAGCAACTGGCAGAACACGGGGCCCGGGACGAAGCGGAATTGCCGGCGGCCGTTTTCGGTTTCGTCGAGAACCTCGGATCCCAGGATATCGGCGGGCATCAGGTCGGGGGTGAACTGCACGCGCTTTTCATCAAGGCCGAGAACCCGGCCAAGGTTGGTGGCGAGCTTGGTTTTGGCAAGGCCGGGGGCGCCCACCAGAAGGGCATGGCCGCCCGCCAGAATGGCGGTGAGCGCCAACTCGATCACTTCGTTCTGGCCGAAGATCACCTTGCCGATTTCGGCGCGGACTTTTTCGAGGCGTTCGCCGGTGGCTTCCAGTTCCTTAAGGATTTCCTTGTTCGCTTCTTTGATGTTTGCCATGGGCCCTACTATAGTTTGCTACCCCCTGATATGGCAGGGGAAGGGAATTGTTGTTAATGACATCCTCGTGAAGGAGAATGGCTTAATAAAGACGGCAATTTGCGACTCATTTATGGTCTGGACGGATATATGATGACGACGATTGCGAGGGATGCAAGCAATCCATTGCAGGGCCTGAAGGAGGCAACGGCCAAGGCCCGGGGCCTGCCGCCGGTTCACCTGTGGAATCCGCCGTTTTGCGGCGATCTCGACATGCGCATAGCGGCTGACGGCACCTGGTTTTACATGAATTCGCCGATTGGCCGCAAACCCCTGTTCAAGCTTTTTGCCTCGGTCCTGCGCCATGATGATGACGGCAAATATTACCTCGTCACCCCTGTGGAAAAATGCGGCATCAGGGTCGATGATGCGCCATTTCTGGCCATCCGCATTAACACTGGGGGAGAGGGCAAGTCCCAGGTCATTTCCTTCGAGACGAATGTGGATGACGAGGTGACGGTCAACAGGGAGCATCCGCTGCGCTTTGAGACCGAGGCCGGAACCTCCGGGCTGAAGCCCTATGTGCTGGTGCGGGCGCGGCTTGAGGCGCTGGTGTCGCGCGCCTTGTTTTATGATCTGGTGGCCAAGGGCACCGTCGAAGGCGAATGGTTCGGGGTGTGGTCGTCAGGTGAATTCTTTCCAATGCAGCGCGCCGATGAAATTTAGCGAAGCTGAGATACGCCGGCGTGCGGTGACGGGCCTGTTGCATGAAGTTCCGCTGAAGCATGAACGCAGCGATGATGACATGAACCGGGCGGCGCCGTTCATTCCGGCTGGCGTGAAGGCAAAGCCCGCCGCCGTGCTGGTGCCCATTGTGCTGCGCGAGCCGGAGGTGACGGTACTGCTTACGCAGCGCACCGACCACCTCGCGAGCCATGGCGGGCAGGTGGCTTTTCCCGGCGGCCGCATTGATGCCGATGACGCCGATGCGATTGCCGCGGCGCTGCGCGAGGCCGAGGAAGAAACCGGACTGGCACGGGACTTTGTGGAGCCCTTGGGATTTCTTGACAGCTATCTTACGGGCACTGCCTTTCAGGTGGTGCCGGTGGTGGCGCTGGTGCGGCCGGGGTTTACGGTGACGCCGCAGGAAAGCGAAGTCGCTGCCGTGTTCGAAGTGCCCCTGCGCTTCCTGATGACGCCGGAGAACCATGCAACCCATTCGCGCGAATGGCAGGGCAAGCAGCGCTTCTTCTATGCCATGCCCTATGAGGAGCGCTATATCTGGGGGGCAACGGCGGGGATGATCCGCAATCTTTATGATCGGCTCTACGCATGACCAAGCTGCCCTCACTCGCCCGTGCCCGCTGGCTGAAAAAGCCAAGCCTGCAAAAGGTTTTTGCGCTGGTGGCCGCGGCTGGCGGAGAGGCGCGCGTGGCCGGAGGCGCGGTGCGCAATGCGCTGCTGGGCGAGCCCATTGGCGACATCGACATTGCAACCACGCTGGCGCCGCAGGATGTGATGGCGGCTTTCAAGGCGGCCGGCATTTCGGTTCATCCCACCGGCATTGAGCATGGCACGGTGACTGTAGTGGTTGATCACACGCCTTACGAAATCACCACGCTGCGCCATGACGTGGAGACCGATGGGAGGCGCGCTGTCGTGGCCTTCACCGATGACTGGAAGGCGGATGCGCTGCGCCGGGACTTCACCATCAATGCGCTGTATTGCGATGCGTCCGGAAAAATCCATGACCATGTCGGGGGTTACGCGGACATCCTGCGGAAAAGAATTATGTTTGTGGGAGCGCCCGCTGCCCGCATCAAGGAAGATAACTTACGCATCCTGCGCTTCTTCCGCTTCCTTGCCTCCTATGAAAAAATGTCGGCTGACAGGGCGAGCCTTGCGGCCTGCGTGCGCCTGAGGAAGGGCCTGCTGGGACTTTCGGCCGAGCGCATTGCGCGGGAAATGTTCAAGCTGCTGGCGGGACCGAAGGCGGTGCCGGTTCTCAAGCTGATGGCAAGACACAAGGTTTTGCAGAATGTCCTGGGGCATTCCGCTGCGTTCCGGGTGATAGGGCGCCTGCCGCCTGATCCGCTGCTGCGGGCTTTCGCGCTGGCCAAAAAGCCGGAAAGCTTGCGCGCGGCGTGGCGGCTTTCAAACCAGCAGAGCCGGCGCATCGAAGCGCTTCTGGACGGCACTGTGCTTACGCCCAAGCTGCGGGAGAATGAGCGGCGTATCCTGCTTTATGCCCTGGGGCCGGAGGCGTGGCGCGACAGCGTGCATCTGGCCTGGGCGGGTTCGCGGGCAGCACTGAATGACCGGACATGGAAGCGCCTGCTCACCCTGCCGTCACGCTGGACTGCGCCGGTTTTTCCGGTCACGGGCCATGACCTCATTGACCTGGGCTTTCCCTCAGGGCCGGATCTGGGCCGCGAACTCAAGCGGCTGGAAGACCACTGGATTGCTTCGGACTTCACGTCCACAAAGGAAGACCTACTGGAAAGCATAAGGGGAAACTGAATGGCCGATATCATCGTCATGAAAACCAGCGGCAAGACGGCGCCGAAACTGGATGCGGGAACGCCGGATCCGGCAAAGCTGATCAAGGGCAAATACAAGACCAAGACCTGGAACCATTTCACCGGCGAGGATGGCAGGCTCTATTGCGGCATCTGGGAATCTACCCCGGGCAAGGTTCCGATTGACTATGTGGAGTGGGAGTTCTGCCACTTCATCGAGGGCAAAGCCATCCTGACCAATGAAAAGGGCAAGAGCTGGACCTTGAAGAAGGGCGACGGTTTCATTATCCCCGCCGGCTTCAAGGGCACCTGGGAAACCGTCGAAAAGGTGCGGAAGCATTATGTGATCCTGATGCCCAAGGGGAAGTGAATGAGTGTCACGACAAAAATCAGCCATCACGTATCCGACGCAACGGCGGGGCTGCGCCATGTTTTCGTGCGCGACCTGGAAGTGATGGCGACGCTTGGCATACATGAGCACGAGAAGCTCAAGCCGCAGCGGATCATCGTCAGCATCGATCTGTCGGTGCGCGAAGGCAGCGACCCGGTGCATGACGACATCAGCAATGTGGTGAGCTACGAGATTATCGTCAAGAAAGTGGAAGCCATCATCGCCCAGGGCCATGTGAACCTGGTTGAAACCCTGGCGGAGCTCTTCGCCGCGGCCTGCCTCAAGGACAGGCGGGTGATGGCAGCGCGGGTGCGCATCGAGAAGCCGGACATTATTCCGAATGCGAAAAGCGTTGGCATTGAAATCGAGAGGATCAGGCCGTGAGCCGTGCCTTCAGCGTACCGCCGATCATCAACCTGCAGCGTGACAAGCTCGTGCCTTACCGGCTGGAAGGCTACACGGCCGAGAATAGATGCCAGTGGCTGCCGGTGAGCTACAATGCCGACACCCAGTGCGGCAGCTATTATTTCCAGTTGCTGCCCGGCGCCGTCACGGTTCCCCATGTGCATCCGGGTTACGAGGAATTCTATGTGCTGGAGGGCGAGGGTGTGGAAAGCGACGGCACGGTGATCA
>JAEUMI010000253.1 GCA_016792825.1 Hyphomicrobiales bacterium | reverse complement strand
GGATCCTTGATCGCCATGGCTGCCACTTCATCCAGGCGCTTCGTATCAATGCCGATATCCTTCAGCGCGTGGGGAATGCCGACTTCCTTGCGCAGCGCCAGGATCCATTTGAGGAAGCCATTGAACCCGCCCTTGATGCCGAGATAGGCGGCGGCGCGCTCAATGTCCTTTTCAATCTTCTTGCGGTTGGCTTTCAGCACATAGGGCATCACGATGCCGTTGAGCAGCCCGTGGTGAGCGTCATAAAGCCCGCCGAAGGGATGCGACAGCGCGTGAATGGCGCCAAGCCCGCGCTGGAAGGCGGTGGCGCCCATGGTGGAGGCCATCAGCATGTTGCCGCGCGCATCAAGGTCCGAACCCTTCTTCACCGCCTTCGCCAGGTTTTCCTTCACCAGGCGCATGCCCTCAAGCCCGACACCGGCCGACAGCGGATGGTAAAACGGCGCGCAATAGGCTTCCAGGCAATGGGCCAGCGCATCCATGCCCGTAGCCGCCGTCAGCTTGGGAGGCAGGCCAACCGTGAGCTGCGGATCGAGGATCGCCACCTTCGGCATGATCGCCGGATGGAAAATGATTTTCTTCTCATGGGTGATGGGATGGGTGACCACTCCGGCGCGGCCCACTTCAGAGCCGGTGCCCGCCGTTGTCGGCACCGCGATAATCGGCGAAATCCTGGATGCATCGGCTCTTGTCCACCAGTCACCGATGTCTTCAAGCTCGAACACTGAAATCACTTGCCCGTGCATGAGCGCGATCATCTTGCCGATATCAAGGCCCGAGCCGCCGCCAAAGGCGATCACGCCGTCATGCCGCCCCGCCTTGTAGGCCTTGACGCCCTCCAGGATATTGGCCTCGATCGGATTGGGCCGCACATCGGAAAATATTTCAATCGCCAGTCCGGCATTTTTCACATCGGCAATGATGGCATGCACCATCGGCATGCCCGCCAATCCCGGGTCGGTGACGAAGAGCGGCCGCATGATGCCGTTGGCCTTGCACAGTTCGGCCAGTTCCTTGATGCGCCCCACGCCATACTTGAGCGCCGTGGGATAACTGAAATTGCGGTTTGGAATTGTCATAGCTTTGTCCTCAAATGATAGCTTTTCGGTCTGGTCATGGCTTCGTAGCCGAGTGCGGAAAGGGTGATGCCGCGGCCCGTATTCTTGACCCCGGTCCAGGCCAGCGCCGGATCGAGATAATCGCAGCGGTTCATGAACACGGTGCCGGTTGCAAGCTCGTCGCCAATCATCCGGGCCGCATCGGCGTCCTGTGTCCACAGGGCGGCAGTGAGGCCGTAATCCGAATCATTCATCAGCGAGATTGCTTCCGCGTCGTCGGAAACCTTCATGATGCCCACGACAGGCCCGAAGCTTTCCTCGGTCATCACGCTCATCTGGTGATTCACCCCGGTCAGCACCTGAGGCGCCATGTAAGCCGTTCCGGCCTTGTCCATGGCAAATGATTTTGCATCGACATGCGCCACAGCCCCGCCGCGCAAGGCCGACTTAATTTGCTTACGGACGAAATCGGCGGCCTCCGGCTTGATCATCGGCCCAAGCGTTGTCGCTTCATCGAGCGGCGAGCCCAGCACATATTTTTTTGTCAGATCTGCAAATCCGGAAACGAAATCCTTGTAAAGGCTCTTGTGCACATAAATGCGCTCAATGCCGCAGCAGCTTTGGCCTGAATTGAAAAACGCCCCGTCCACCAGGTTTTCCACTGCATGGGCCAGGTTCGCGTCGTGCCGCACATAGGCCGGATCCTTGCCGCCAAGTTCCAGGCCCACATTGATGAAGCGACCGGCCGCCGCCTGCTCCATGGCCCTGCCGCCGGCCACCGAGCCGGTGAAACACACCATGTTGACAAGCCCGCCGGAAATAACGTCGGTGGCTTGTGCGTGGTTCATCACCAGATGCTGGAAAACCCCTTTCGGCAGCCCAGCCTTGTCGAAGGCCTTCTGGAAGCGTTCAGCCACCAGCAGGGTGTGGGAGGCGTGTTTCAGCACCACCGCATTGCCCGCCATCAGGGCTGGAATGACCGAATTCACCGCCGTGAGATACGGGTAATTCCAGGGCGCGATGGTGAAAACCACGCCCCAGGGCTCCCGGCTGATAAACCGCGTGAAGCCTTCCTTTGCGGCGGGAACATGATTGGCCAAGGCTCCTTCCGCGATGCCGATCATGTGCCGCGCGCGCTCTTCAAAGCCGCGCAACTCGCCGGCGCCATAGCGGATGGGCCGGCCCATCTGCCAGGCAAGCTCCGGAACAATTTCATCCCGCATGGCCAGCATGGCATCGACAGCGGCGGAGCAGAAAGCCGCGCGCCCCTTCAAGGAAACGCGCTTCCATTTTTCCTGCGCTGCGTGGGCCGCGGAAAACGCGGCCGCAATTTCTTTTTTGGAAGCCACCGGGCGGCTGGCATAGAGCTTGCCGTCTACCGGCGAGAAACACTTGATTGTTTCAACCATGATAACCCCTAATACTGCTCAAAGCCGCGGCGCACTTCCCAGTCGGTGACGCGCCGGTCATATTCAAACTGCTCCCATTTCGCCGTGTGAACGTAGTGATCGACAACATCATCGCCCAGCGCTTTGCGGAGAAATTTTGAACTGTCGAGCAACGCCGTCGCTTCACGGAGCGTCTTGGGGATTTCGCGCAGCTTTTTGGACTTGTCATAGGCATCCCCCGCAAAAACAGGTTCCAATGCCATCTTGTTCTCAATACCATCCAGACCTGCCGCAAGCAGTGCCGCAAAAGCTAGATAGGGGTTGAGGTCAGAGCCGCCGACGCGGCATTCTATGCGGATGGCTTTGCTGTCAGCACCGCAGAGACGATAACCCGCAGTGCGGTTGTCAAAACTCCACACGGCGCGGGTAGGCGCAAAGGTTCCTGCGATGTAGCGCTTGTAGGAGTTGATAAAGGGCGCAAGGAAATAGGTGATTTCGTCGGCATGGGCGAGCAGGCCCGCCACATAATGCTTCATCAGGTCCGACATGCCATGGTCGCCGCTCTTGTCAAAGAACAGCGGCTGCTTGCCATCAGCACTCCACAGGGATTGGTGGATGTGGGACGAACTTCCCGCCCATGCGTAGTTCGGCTTGGCCATGAAGGTGAGCGACTGGCCAAGCCCGAGGGCGATTTCCTTGCAAGCGTGTTTCAGGAACACATGGGTGTCGGCCATGGGCAATGCCGCGTCATAGCGCACGTTGATTTCCTCCTGGCCCGCCCAGGCTTCCCCCTTGGAGTTCTCAACCGTGATTCCGGCACCATGGAGACCGTTGCGAATGGCGCGCATCAGGTTCTCGTCTTTGCTGGTTTGCAGGATGTTATAATCTTCGTTGAGGTGCGACGGTGTTGTGAGCGTGCGGTAGCCGCCCGCATGGGCTTCCTTGAAGCTCTGGTCGAAGACATAGAATTCAAGTTCTGAGGCGAAGTAGGCCTTCATCTTCATGGCAGAAAGCCGCTCCAGCTGGCGCTTCAGGATGTTGCGCGGCGCATGCGGAATGGGCGAATGATCATGGTGGTCGAGCAGGTCACAGAGCACCAGCGCCGTCTTTGGCACCCATGGACACAGGCGGATGGTGGCGAGGTCGGGCTTGATGACGAAGTCTCCATAGCCTTTTTCCCAGCTTGCCGCCTTGTAGCCGGGGACCGGTTCCATATCGACATCGACCGCCAGCAGATAGTTGCAGCCGTGGGTTTCTTCGTAAGCGCCATCCACAAAGAAATTCGCTTCAAATCGCTTGCCCATGAGTCGGCCCAGCATGTCGGGAAAAGCCGCCACGACCGTATCAATCCTGTCTGCTTTAACCTCCGCCTTCAGCTCTTCCAGTGTCAGCATGCCATTGGCCATCTAAGTCTCCCTATTTTGTTGTCGCATGAATGAGCGGCATCGCCAGGCGCTGCGCCCATTCATTCTGTCCGCGCTCGTTTGCAATGAAGTCATTGCGGATTTCGATCATTGCGGATTTCAGCCCCCGCGGCGCCGCATGCAGGTTGAGAGTGTGCAGCACTCCATCCTTCGGGCCATAGGGTTCATTTAGCCGCACGTCCACTTTCGGAAAGGCCTTGATCAGCCGGTCGGCGATGCGCGCGTCCCGGTCAAACAGGATGCCGAGTTCGACCTCCCGCTCCTTGCCCTTGTACATTTTCGTGAAGCTGTGAATGGTCACCAGGCTGGTGGCGCGCCCCTCGCAGGCGCGCTGGTCCAGCATGCGGGCCAGCCGCTCGTGAAACGGCCAGTAAATGGCCGAAACGCGGGCCATCTTGTCCCTGGCACTCAGGCCCATGTTTCCGGGAACTGGCGTCGCTTCACTCATTTCCGGCATGGCGCCGGGCGAGTCAGGCGGTCGGTTGCAGTCATAGGCCAGGCGCGAATAGCGCTGCAGAACCAGGGGCGCATCGAGGAGCCGCGAGAGCAGCCGTGACACCCCTTCGGCACCGATGTCCCAGGCGATATGCTTTTGCAGGTCATCGGCCGAAAGGCCGAGATTTCCGAGCTGTTTGGGCAGGCGGTTGCTGGCATGCTCGCACACCAGGACATAGGGCGAAGAACCCGCCTCATTCACCAGAATGAACGCGTCCTCTTCCCCTTCAAGCAGATTTTTGGTCATTTCCGGCAGATTTCCCTTGCCGCGCGTTGTTCCAGAACTGTCGCTGCCTGTCAAACACTGGCAAAGTATAAAGTGCACATGGAAGGCATCTGCCGGGGGATGGGCTGGGAAATATGCAGGAATTCGACTTTATCATCATAGGCTCCGGCTCCGCCGGATCGGCCATGGCCTATCGCCTCTCGGAGGACGGCAAGAACACCGTTCTTGTGCTCGAATTCGGCGGCAGCGACCGCGGCCCCTTCATCCAGATGCCCTCGGCCCTGTCCTACCCCATGAACATGAACACCTATAACTGGGGCTTTGAAACCGAGCCCGAACCCCATTTGGGCGGGCGCAGGCTGGCCACGCCCCGCGGCAAGGTCATGGGTGGCTCGTCCTCGATCAACGGCATGGTTTATGTCAGGGGCCATGCCCGGGATTTCGATGCCTGGGAGGAAATGGGGGCCAAGGGCTGGGGCCACCGCCATGTGCTGCCCTATTTCAAGCGCCTGGAAAACTCCCATGGCGGCGAGGAAGGCTGGCGGGGCACCAATGGCCCCATGCATGTGAAACGCGGCCGCCGGCTGAATCCGCTCTACCAGGCCTTTGTCGATGCCGGCCGCGAGGCGGGCTACCCCGTGACCCCGGATTACAACGGTTACCAGCAGGAGGGCTTCGGCCCCATGGAAATGACCGTGCACCATGGCTTTCGCTGGTCCGCCGCCAACGCCTATCTCAGGCCGGCGATGCGCCGCCCGAATGTCAAGCTCGTGACCCGCGCCTATGTTCACCGCGTCGTCCTCGAGGGCAAGCGCGCCACCGGGGTTGAATATGAGGTAGGTGGTGAAGTGGTGACCGCCAAGGCGCGGCGCGAGATTGTCATCGCAGCCTCCAGCATCAACTCGCCGAAAATCCTGCAGCTCTCGGGCATCGGCCCGCCAGAGGTGTTGAAGGCCGCCGGACTCCCGGTAAACCATGTGCTGCCCGGCGTCGGCGAGAACCTGCATGACCATCTCGAAATCTATTTCCAGATGGAATCCAAGCGGCCTGTCACCCTCTATTCAAGCCTCAACCTCTACTCCAAGGCCATGATCGGCCTGGAATGGCTGTCGTTCAAGACTGGCCTGGGAACCACCAATCACTTTGAAGCCTGCGGCTTCATCCGCTCCAAGGCCGGCATTGAATATCCAGACATCGAATACCACTTCCTGCCCGCTGCCATGCGCTATGACGGCAAGGTGGCCTTCAAGGGCCACGGCTTCCAGGTTCACGTGGGGCCCATGCGCAGCAAGTCGCGCGGCCATGTCCATGTGCGCAATAGCGACCCCAAGGCGCCGCCCAAAATTCTGTTCAATTACATGTCCCATCCCGATGACTGGGAGGAGTTCCGCGCCTGCATCCGCCTCACCCGCGAACTGTTCCAGCAGCCGGCCATGCTGAAATACGCCGGGCGTGAAATCCAGCCCGGAAGCAATGTGCAATCCGATGCGGAGATCGATGCCTTCATCCGCCAGCATTGCGAAAGCGCCTATCACCCCTGCGGCTCCTGCAAGATGGGCTCGGCCAAGGACGTGACCGCCGTCGTCGATCATGAATGCCGCGTCATTGGCATCGATGGCCTGCGCGTGGCCGACAGTTCCATCATTCCGCAGGTCACCAACGGCAATCTCAATGCGCCGACCCTGATGATAGGTGAGAAAGCCTCCGACCACATCCTCGGCCGCGATCCGCTGCCGGCTTCGAACCAGGAGCCCTGGATCAACCCCGCCTGGAAGGTCTCACAGCGCTAGCCGAGCGCACCCGCCCGCCCGCTTCGTTGTAGTACCAGCCCTCGACGCTCAGATGGACATCCGAGTTGGTGTTGCCGGTGACCACGCGCTTGCCATCCGCATCGAGATAACCCACCGCCGCATTCAGCCAGAACTGAAAATCGCCCACCGCGAAGCGCGCCGTGTTGTTGCGGAAATTGTCCTGCACGCTGTCGCGCACCCGGCCCAACCGGCACACCGTGATCACCAGGATCACCGGATTGTCGCCCGCCTGTTCCCAGACGAAATCATTGCTCTTCAGTTCCTTGAGATCTTCCGGCGAAAAATTATAGCCGGCCTCGTCGTTGACCTCGGTCAGGTTGCGGTAGGGATGGCTGTGGAAATCGCCCATCAGGGTGAGGTGCGGCGACCAGCGCATCATCACCTCGTTCTTCAGCTTTGCCGCATCGAGATTGGGGGTTACGCTGTGATACTGCCGTTCCGCCGAAATGCTGACGCTGGTGCGGTCGAGATAGAAGATCGAGGTGCCGTTCTCGCGCTTGCGGTAGCCCCAGACATAGCCAAGGGTTTCAACCGCCGTGTTCTTCTGCTTGCGCAGATTGCCATAACAATAGGCTTCGATAGCCGCCAGTGTCATGGTTTCCAATAGTGTCGGCGATACTCGGACCTTGTACTTCATTTCTATCCCAAACAAACCTGACCAAAATTAAACCATTGCTTCTTCCAGGAACATGTCCCGCAATTTGCGCGTGACCGGCCCCGGTTGCCCGCCGCCCACCCGCTTCTTGTCGATCTCGACAATCGGCATCACGAAATTTGACGCGCTCGTCAGAAAGGCCTCGTCCGCCGCATAAGCCTCGTCCGGCGTAAAGGCGCGCTCTTCAAGCGTCACACCCTTTTCCCTGGCCAGGCGGAACAGGGCCCGCCGCGTGCAGCCGGCCAGGATATTGTTCGAGATGGCCCGGGTGATCACCTTGCCGTCCTTGACGATATAGGCGTTTGACGACGTCCCTTCCGTCACTTTACCATCCTCGACCATCCACGCCTCAAACGCGCCTGCCTCATACGCCGCCTGCTTGCCCAACACCGGGGCAAGCAGCATGACGGACTTGATGTCCCGCCTCGCCCAGCGAATGTCTGGCACCGTGATCACGCTCACCCCCCTGATGGCATCCGGATTATCAACCAATTTCTTGGCCTGTGTAAAAGCAATGAGTGTAGGCTTAACGCCTTTGGGGAACTTGAAATCCCGGTCGGCGGAGCCCCGGGTAATCTGCATGTAAATCCAGCCTTCATCAAGACTGTTGCGCTTAACCATATCCAGATGCATGGCTTTAAGCTCCTCCTTGCTGCACGGCCAGTCCAGGCGGATTTCGCGCAAAGACCGCTCCAGCCGCTCCATGTGGGAATCATAGTCAACCAGCTTGGACCTTACCACCGCAGTTACCTCATAGATGCCATCCGCAAACAGGAAGCCGCGGTCAAATATCGAGATTTTCCCTTGTTCTTCAGGGACATAGCTTCCGTTAACGTAAACGACGCGGCTCATTCAGGGCTCCAGATTGCTGCACTGCATTCAAAGCAGATTCGGGTCAAAAAATCCACGGGGGTTGTTTATGGGCCTAAAGCCCGGCTAAAACCAAGGGCAACGTCCACTTGCCAAGGAAATCATGAAAACTGCCATATCGGAAGCCTCGATCAAGGCCATGCTGACGAGAGAAAAGGCCCTCTTCATCCAGCGCAACCCAAAGTCCAAGGGGCATTCCGAAAATGCAGCAAGGAACTGGCTGCGCGGCGTGCCCATGCATTGGATGGTGGACTGGGGAACCCCCTTCCCGCTGTTCATCGAGAGGGCCCAAGGCGTAGATTTAGTCGACGCCGACGGCAACAGCTACATTGATTTCTGCCTGGGCGACACGGGCGCCATGTTCGGCCATTCGCCCAAGCCTGTGGTCGATACCCTGCTGCGCGAAGGGGCCCATGGCTTCACCACCATGCTGCCGTCGGCCAGTGCCGTGAAGGTGGGCCAGCTCCTCGAAGATCGATTCAAATTGCCGGCCTGGCAGATCACCGCAACGGCGTCTGATGCCAACCGCGCGGTGCTGCGCTGGTGCCGCGCCATAACCGGCCGCAAGAAAATCCTGGTCTTCAACCACTGCTATCACGGCGCCGTGGATGAAACCTATGTGAACCTTGACCATGGCAAGCCGGAAGCCGACCGCGCCCTCATCGGCGAACCCAATGACCTCACCCAGTTTACCAAGGTCATCGAGTTCAACGATATTCCGGCCCTTGAAGCAGCCCTCGCCCCCGGCGACGTGGCCTGCGTTCTGGCCGAGCCCATCATGACCAATGTCGGCATGGTCCTGCCCGACGAGGGCTTCCACTCGGCACTGCGTGAAATCACCCGCCGCACCGGGACCATGCTCATCATCGATGAAACCCATTGCATGTCATCGGGGCCCGGCGGCTACACCGGCGAGCATGGGCTCGAGCCCGATGCCTTTGTGCTGGGAAAACCCATTGCCGGCGGCATTCCCGCTGCCGTCTATGGTTTTTCCGAAAGTGTCACGGCCCGCATCCGGGATTACCTGAAAAGCCGTTCGCCCGGCCATTCCGGCATCGGCACGACGCTTGCCGGATCGAAGATCCAGTTGGCCCTGATGGAAACCGTTCTCGAAACCTATTTCACAAGGGAGGCCTTCGCGCCCCTGATCGCGCTTGCCAAAAAGCTCGAAAAGGGACTGGCGGATGTCATCATCAAACATTCAGCTCCCTGGCATGTGGTTCGCGCCGGAGCCCGCGTTGAATTCATGTGCTGTCCAAATCGCCCGCGAAATGGCGGCGAGGCGGCGAAGATGATCCACCAGCCCATCGACCAGGCAGTGCATCATCACCTCTTGAACCGCGGCATCATCATGACGCCGTTTCACAACATGCTGCTCATCTGCCCCTCAACCACGGAGGCACACGTCAACCAAATGATCGAGGGACTCGATCACTGCCTGGCGGAACTGATGAGCTAAACCGGAGACAGTAACATGTCGATTGTATTTCCAAGGCGCGAGGCGGAAGCCCACGCATTTTTAGACGCAAACCCCGACATCACCAGCATCCACGTGATCTGGACCGATATCTGCGGCGTTGCCCGCGGCAAGATCCTGAGGCGCGATGAACTGGTTCCCGCCTGGAAGGATGGCCGCTTCATGCCAATCTCGGCGCTGGTGCTTGACATCACCGGGCAGGACGTGCCGGAAACCGGACTGGTTTTCGACGAAGGCGACCGTGACATGCTGCTCTGGCCCGTGCCGGGCAGCCTGGTGCGCATTCCCTGGATGGACGAGCCCACGGCCCAGTATCTGGCCTATATTTGCGATCTCGACGGCACACCGCATTTCGCTGACCCGCGCAACGCCCTGGAAGCCGTCGTCAAGAGATTCCAGAGCGAACTCAACATGACGCCGGTCGGCGCTGTTGAAGTCGAGTTCTTCCTCATGGACCGGGCCTCGGCCATTGCCGGTGAGCCCCGCGCCCCGAAATCGCTGATCAACGAACACCGCCCGCAACACTACCAGGCCTATTACCTGCAGGACCTCGATGATTTCGCCCCCTTCTTCAAGGACCTCTACGCCTATTGCGAAGCGCAGGGCCTGCCGGCCAAAACCCTGATCTCGGAATATGCGCCCGGGCAGATGGAAATCGTGCTGCGCCACCGGGCCGATGTGCTGAAGGCCTGCGATGAAGGCATCATGCTCAAGCGCCTGATCAAGGCCACCGCCGAAAAGCACGGCATGGCGGCCACCTTCATGGCCAAGCCCTATGCCCAGTGGACCGGCTCCGGCATGCACATCCACGTGAGCCTCGGCGACGAGAAGGGCAACAACCTGTTTGCCGCCGATGACCCCCTGCAGAATGAACTGCTGCTCCATTCCATCGGCGGTTTGAAGGCGGCCATGGCGGAATCCATGCTGATTTTCGCCCCCAACGCCAATTCCTACCGCCGCTTCCGCCGCAACTCCTATGCGCCGGTCTCCGCAAGCTGGGGCATCAACAACCGCACCGTATCGATCCGCATTCCCGCCGGTGCCGCCAATGCCTGCCACATCGAACATAGGCCTTCGGGGGCGGACGCAAATCCCTATCTCGTGATGGCCGCCATTCTGGCCGGGATGCATTACGGCATCACCGAAAAGGCCGACCCCGGCAATCCGGTGGTGGGCAATGGCTATGAAAAGCGCGCCAAATATATTCCCGGCAACTGGTTTGACGCCATTGACGCCTTCTGGCGGGCCTCGATCCTCAAGGAATATTTCGGCAAGCCCTTCGTCGACACCTACTGCACCGTCAAGGAAGTGGAAGCCGATCGCTTCTACGCCGAACCGACGCTGCGCGACTTCGAATGGTATCTCAGGGCGGTCTGACGCGAACCGGGGCGGCTCAGCCGGAGCCGCCCTTGTCTTTTTTCGTCATCGACATCACTCGGTCGATATAGGCCAGGAACAGCGCCGAGAACACGAATGCCATGTGCATGATCGTCAGCCACATCACCTGATTTTCCGTATAGGACGCGATATTCAGGAAGATCTGCAGCAGGTGGATGGATGAAATGGCAACGATGGTCGAGGCCACCTTGATCTTCAGCGAGCCCGCATCGATCTTGCCGAGGAACGAGACTTCGCTGTCCGCATTGTCAAAGCGGCTGACGAAGTTTTCATAGCCGGAGATGATCACCATCACCACGAGGCTGGCCACCAGGGCCGCATCGATCAGCGCCAGCATTTTCAGGATGGCGTCTGTTTCATCGACCACCATGACCTTGATGGTGAAGTCATAAAGCTTCTGCAGGAACGAAAAGGCGTAGAGCCCAAGGGCGAGTGTCAACCCCAGGTAAAATACGACGAGGAGCCAGCGCGACGCGAGGATGACGCTTTCGACGAAATGTTCCAGGCTTTTCATTGCAAATCCATGCTGTTCAGGTTTCCCGTTTTGCCTTTATCCCGTGATTCTTTCAAGGTGTTGCCGCTCCGTCATTCCGCGTGCGCCACAGGGAGTAGATGACGCCGGATGCCAGAATGCCAACCGTAATGACCAGTGAAAGCAGCGTGTCGACCTTGATGCCCAAAGGCACCAGGAAAATCTTGCAGCCCACCAGGACAAGCACGATGGCCAGCGAAATCTGCAGATACTTGAACCGGTTCATCGCCGCGGCCAGGGCAAAATACAGCGAGCGCAGGCCGAGAATGGCGAAGATGTTCGAGGTATAGACGATGAAAGGGTCCTGGGTGATGGCAAAGACCGCGGGCACCGAATCCACCGCAAACACCAGGTCGATGAATTCCACCAGAATGAGCGCCACCAGCAGGGGAGTCATGAACCACATGGGCTTGCCCGACTTTGCATCCGGCAGGCGGACCATGAACTGTTCGCCATGCAACTCCCTGGAAACCCGGAAATGCTTCCTGATCCATTTGAGAACCAGGCTCTTTTCAATGTCCGGGGCATGATCCTGCTTGGCAAGCATCTTGACACCCGTGAATACGAGAAACGCCCCAAATACATAAAGTATCCAGGAGAAAGACGCGACAAGCGCTGCCCCGACGCCAATCAGGATGGCGCGGAAAACGATAACCCCGATGATGCCCCAGAAAAGCACCCGGTGCTGGTAGATTCGGGGAATCCCCAGGGAACCAAAGATCATGGCCATGACAAAGATGTTGTCCATGGAAAGGGACTGCTCGATGACATAGCCGGTAAAGAATTCCAGCCCGCTCTGCGCGCCGCGCGCCCACCAGACCCAGCCGCCGAAAGCGAAGGCGATGGCCATGTATCCGCCGTAAAGAATGAAACTCTCGCGCGCCGATATTTCCTTGGCGTTGCGGTGCAGCACCCCCAGGTCAAAAACCAGCAGGGCCACCACCACGCCGGCAAAGACAAGCCAGAATGGCATGGGGGTTCCCATGAGGGACATGTTGAGAAAATCTGTCAACTGGGCCATTTTGGTCTCCGGGCGGAATGTCATTGAGACAGCTCCGACATCACAAATACGCTGGGTATTTGCCAGAGGGGCCCGGTGCTGATTGTGTCGAAATGGTGCCTCCAGCCCGAAAGTGCAAGCCGTTACTTATTATTTTATTATGAAATTCAAACCCCTGCGGTAAACCCAAGCAAATGCGCACCTCGAAATCCATCCACCTCGTCAATTGCCACGCCGAAGGCGAGGTGGGCGACGTCATCGTGGGGGGCGTGGCGCCGCCACCCGGCAACACGATCTGGGAACAATCACGTTTCATCGCCGGCGATCAGACTTTGCGTAATTTCGTCCTGAACGAGCCCCGCGGCGGGGTGTTTCGCCATGTGAACCTGCTGGTGCCGCCCAAGCACCCGGAGGCGCAGATGGGCTTCATCATCATGGAGCCGGAAGACACGCCCCCCATGTCCGGTTCAAACTGCATTTGCGTGGCAACGGTGCTGCTCGATACCGGCATCATTCCCATGGTGGAACCCGTGACGCATTTGAAGCTGGAAGCTCCCGCCGGCCTCGTTGAAATCACCGCCCACTGCAGCAACGGCAAGGCCAACCGCATCACACTGCGCAATGTCCCCGCCTTCGCCGACCGCCTGCAGGTGCCCCTGGAAATCGAAGGCCACGGGACAATACGGGTGGATACCGCCTTTGGCGGCGACAGCTTTGTGCTGGCCGAGGCAAAATCATTCGGCTTTGCCATGCAGCCCGACGAGGCCCGTGAAATTGCTGTCATGGGCCGGAAAATCGCTGCCGCCGCCAACGCTCAATTAGGATTTTCCCACCCGGCATTGCCCGACTGGAAGCATTTTTCTTTCTGCTTCATGACCGGCCCCCTGGAGCACATTGATGGCGCACTCTCCAGCCGCAATGCCTGCGTGGTGAAGCCGGGCAAGCTCGACCGTTCACCCACCGGCACCGGCTGTTCCGCCCTGATGGCTGTGCTCCAT
>JAEUMI010000228.1 GCA_016792825.1 Hyphomicrobiales bacterium | reverse complement strand
GTGGCAACATCCGTGACCGTGTATTCATCATGCAGGGAAAACTGGTCCTTCAACGTGTCGCGCAGGGTATCGTCGTCGTCGACGATGAGAATCTTCTTGGTGTTGGTCATTGCGGGTCTCTCATCACATTCAGGGCATGGGACAATTCTAGAGCGATCAATGACCTTTTGATAGTCCGGGGGCAAGACAACTGACCGTGAGCAAAACCGTCACATATCTTCACGTTCGCGCGATCAGCGCGCGCGCCACCCGTGGCGTGCTGACATGTGGTTCCTTTGTGGTCCCCTGCGCCCTGGGACGATCCGGCAGAATTGTCCTGAAGCGGGAAGGTGACGGCGGAAGTCCGGTTGGCATCTGGCTTCTGCGCCGGATTTACTACCGCGGAGACCGCTTCATCCGTCCCCTGTCAAAAATCCCTGCATCGCCGATCAGGGGTGGCTGGGGCTGGTGTGAAACCGTGGGGGACAGGAATTACAATCGCCGGGTGGACTTGCCCTATCCCACCGCCCACGAGGACCTGAAGCGCCCCGACCATCTCTATGATATTGTGGTGGAGACCAGCCACAACCAGCGGCCCCGCATTCAGGGCCGCGGCAGCGCCATATTTTTTCATCTTGCAAGGGAGAGTTTTGTCCCCACCGCCGGCTGCATTGCGGTAACCCTCAAGGACATGCAGAAAGTGCTGCGCCACTGCTCGGCCAAAACCCGCCTGGTGATCTGGCCGCCTAGCGGGATTGTCCCGCCCGTGTTCCGAAAATAGCCGAACCGACCCGCACATGGGTGGCGCCAAGGTTGATCGCTGCCTCGAAGTCTCCGCTCATGCCCATGCTCAGGTGCTTAAGATCATTGCGCCTTGCGATGGTGGCCAGAAGTTCAAAATGCTTGTCTGGCACGTCATTGATGGGCGGAATGCACATGAGGCCAGAAATTTGCAAACCATATTTGGTCCGGCAATCATCGATAAAGCTATCCGCACTGGCAACGCTGATCCCAGCCTTCTGCTTTTCATC
Organism: Hyphomicrobiales bacterium; assembly: GCA_016792825.1. Lineage (GTDB taxonomy): Bacteria > Pseudomonadota > Alphaproteobacteria > Rhizobiales > Aestuariivirgaceae > Aestuariivirga. The sequence continues at coordinate 11,942 of JAEUMI010000228.1, read as the reverse complement.
ACCCGTATTGACCTGAATGAAAAGCTGCAGCTGCCGCGCCTGCCTTGCCATTTCCGCGCCAACCGCCTGGGCAATGCGCGGCCGGTCAATAGTATGGACGGCATCAAACAGACGGACTGCGTCCGCCGCTTTGTTGCTTTGCAACGGACCAATTAAATGCAGCTCCAGCCCGGGAGCTGTCGCCCTGATATTTGGCCACTTTCCTGCCGCTTCCTGAACCCTGTTTTCCCCAAAGACCGTCTGTCCGGCTTGCAGGACCGGCAAGATGTCTTCCGCCCCGAAGGTCTTGCTCACCGCGATCAGCGTAATCTCGCCAATCTTGCGGCCAGCCGATTGGGCGGCGCTTTCAATGCGCTTTCGGACCTCGTGCAGGGCCTTGTGCTGCGGTGGATTCATGCTGTGCTTATGGCCAAGCTTGCAGGCCATTTCAAGGACTGGTAGTCCCTTGGCCCGTGATTGAAGTTTGTTAGGAACCATTCCCTGTGACATCTGAAAGATACAATTCCCGCGAGGCCGAACCCCGCTGGCAAAAATTCTGGTCCGAAAATCATTGCTTCGAGGCGAAAGAAGACACGTCCAGGCCAAAATATTATGTTCTTGAAATGTTTCCCTACCCCTCGGGCCGCATTCACATGGGCCATGTGCGCAATTACACGATGGGCGATGTTATCGCGCGCTTCAAGCGGGCTTGCGGCTTCAATGTGCTTCATCCCATGGGCTGGGACGCTTTCGGAATGCCGGCGGAAAACGCGGCAATCGAGCGTGGCGTCCATCCCAGATCCTGGACCTATGAAAATATCGCGGCCATGCGCGGCCAGCTCAAATCCATGGGCCTGTCGCTGGATTGGAGCCGTGAAATCGCCACCTGCGATCCCTCCTATTACCGCCACGAGCAGGCCATGTTCATTGATTTCATGGAAGCCGGCCTGGTGGAACGCAAGGTTTCCCTGGTCAATTGGGACCCCGTCGATCAGACGGTGCTGGCCAACGAACAGGTCATCGACGGACGCGGCTGGCGTTCCGGCGCCATGGTTGAGAAGCGCGAACTTGCCCAGTGGTTTCTGAAAATCACCGACTTTTCCGAAGAGCTCTTGGAAGCCCTGGACCACCTGGAGAAATGGCCGGAAAAAGTGCGCCTCATGCAGCGCAATTGGATTGGTCGTTCGGAAGGCATGCGCTTTTCATTTGTCCTGGAGGACGAAAAGGGCAACGAGCTGCCCGATAAATTGACGGTCTATACAACCCGGCATGACACGATTTTCGGCGCCAGCTTCTGCGCGATTTCCGCCGATCATGAACTGGCAAAGAGATATTCCGTCAAGGACGCTGGACTCGCGGAGTTCCGCCGCGAGGTATCCGCCCTCGGCACCAGCGAGGAAACCATCGAGCGTGCCGAGAAAAGAGGTTACGCACTGGGCGTCTATGCCCGTCATCCCTTTCTGCCCAAGCTGAAACTGCCGGTCTATGCCGCCAACTTCGTCCTCATGGGCTATGGCGAAGGCGCTATTTTTGGCTGCCCCGCCCATGACCAGCGCGACCTGGACTTTGCCCGGAAGTATGGCCTGCCGGTCATACCGGTGGTCGCACCAAGGGGCGTCGATCCGGCATCGGTTGTCATCGGCACGGAAGCCTATCTGGAGAAGGATGGAGCCGAAAGCCAGATGATCAACTCGGGCTTCCTCAACGGCCTGTCGGTGCCTGCCGCCAAGGAAGAGGTTGCACGGCGTTTTGAGTCTTCAGGGGCAGGCGAAAGGAAAGTGAATTTTCGCCTGCGCGATTGGGGCGTTTCGCGGCAAAGATACTGGGGCTGTCCGGTTCCGGTCATACATTGCCCTACTTGCAAGATTGTTCCCGTGCCCAAGACCGAGCTCCCGGTGACCTTGCCGGAAGACGTCACCTTCGACAAACCCGGCAATCCGCTGGCCCATCACCCGACCTGGAAGCACGTAAAGTGCCCGAAGTGCGGAGGTGGCGCCACGCGCGAAACTGACACCTTCGATACCTTCATCGACTCGTCCTGGTACTACGCCCGCTTCTGCTCACCGAAGGCGGATGTCCCCGTGGAAGCCGAAGCCGCGCGCTATTGGATGCCGGTGGACCAATACATCGGTGGTGTCGAACATGCCATTTTGCATCTTCTCTATTCGCGCTTTTTTGCCCGCGCCATGGGCAAGACCCATCATCTCGATTGGGATGAGCCATTTGCCAGCCTGTTCACCCAAGGCATGGTGGTTCATGAAACTTTTAAGACCGAAGGCGGTGATTGGGTATTCCCGGTCGATGCGGTATTGCGCGATGGCAAATGGTTTCATGCCAAGACCGGAGAGGAACTGACCATCGGCGGCATCGAGAAGATGTCGAAATCCAAACGCAATGTGGTTGACCCCGAATCAATTATCGAAAGCTATGGGGCCGATACGGCACGCTGGTTCATGCTGTCTGATTCGCCGCCTGAGCGCGATATTGAATGGACCGAGGCCGGCGCCGAAGGCGCCTGGAAATTCACCCAGAGGCTCTGGCGCATCGTGGGGGACGCGAGTGCCCGCATGGCAACCGCATACACCGGCGAATTTGGCCCGGCCGCCTTGGAATTGCGGCGCATTGCCCACCGCACCCTTGCCGCCGTCACCGATGATCTGACATCGCTCCGCTTCAATCGGGCGATCGCGCGAATCTATGAGCTTTCAAACGCCTTGAGCACGGCCCTGGCAACCCCTGGTCCTGCTCCCGATTTGTCCTTCGCCATCCGCGAAGCCGCCGATTTCTTGATTTTGATGTTTGCGCCCATGATGCCGCATTTGGCCGAGGAATGCTGGGCAGCGATGAACCATAAGCAACCCGTTGTCGAAACGTCCTGGCCCAAACCAATTTCAGCCCTTATTGTGGATGATGAAGTCACTATTGCGGTGCAGGTCAATGGCAAGCGCCGTGACGAGATAAAGCTGCAAAAAGGCATGGCCAGGGATCTCGTCGAGGCCGCTGTCATGAAGCTCGATGGGGTCAAACGCGCCCTGGAAGGCAAGCCTGTGGTGAAATTCATAGTTGTTCCGGACCGTATTGTGAATATCGTCGTAAACGGATAAGAGTTTGCGGGTGAAAAAAGTCATCTATTGCCTGGTCGTTCTGCTCAGCCTCACCGGCTGTGGCTACAAGCCGCTTTATTCGTCTGGCAGCGATGGCCGCGGCGTTGTTGCATCGCTGTCTTCAATTGCGATTCAGGAAACCCACAGCAGGGCAGGCCAGCTGGTAAGAAACAGCCTGCTGTCATCCATGCGGCCAGCCAGTGCCGCTGGCGATGATCTCTACAAGCTCATTCTGCATCCCGAACTGGCCCAGTCCACATTGATTGACCGGTCCACGCCCGGCATCAAGCGCATCAGACTGCGCCTCACCGTCACCTATCAGTTGATCGAGACGGCTTCGGGTGCCGAAGTGAACTCCGGAAAGACATTTTCCGCCGTATCCTACGACATTGTTCGCGAGCCTGTTGCCGACCTGCAGGCTGAAGCGAATGCCACGAGCCGGGCCGCCAAGGAAGTTGCCTCGGATATTCACACGCGCCTTGCGGCCTTCATGGCAGGCCGCGAAAACCGGTAGGGCTGATTAGATGGCGGTCGTGAAAGCGGCGGAGCTCGTCGGCCTCATTGCAAATGCAAAGAAGGCGCCGCGCGCTGTGCTCATTCATGGGGCGGACCGCAGCGCGGTCTACGATCTCTGCCAGCGCGTTGTAAAGAAGGTCATCGAATCAGACGATGAAACCTTGAATGTATCCCGCTTGACCGAAGCTCAGGTCACGGGTTCTCCCGGGCGTATCTTTGAGGAGTTTTCATCCATTTCCATGTTTGGCGGAAATCGCGTCATATGGATTTCTGCTGCCGGCGATGGACTGGCTAAATCAATAGAACATGTTCTTGCCAGCGAAACGGACGGGAATCTGATTTTGATTGATGCCGAAGCTTTGACGAAGGCCTCGCGCCTGCGCAAGCTGTTTGAAACCCATCCGCGTGCCGCCAGCGCAGCCCTTTACGAAGAGTCGCCCCAGGAATTGCGGCTCCGGCTGGAGCGCCTGATCAAGTCGCACGGCTTGGCGATTGATGAGGATGCCTTGCTCAGGTTGCTGGAATTCATGTCCTTCGAGCGCGCCGTTGCCGAAAGCGAAACACTCAAACTCATAACTTATTGCCAGGGCCAGAGCAGTATTTCTCTTGAGGATGTGCAGGCAATCTGCGGCGATACTTCCGATGCTTCCATGGATGATCTGGTCGATGCGGTTTTTGAAGGCAAGTTGAACGAGGCTGACCGCTACGTCATGTCGATTGGCGCTTCCGCCAGCGCCGGGCGGGGAACCCTCAGCGCTGTTCTGCAGCACATTGTGAAGCTGCAAGGCATGGCTGCCCAGTTGACCCAGGGCTCAACCATTGAAAGCGTGGTGCAGGCGCCGCGCTTCGGCATCTTTTTTAAACGGCGCGCCTCGATTTCCATGCAATTGCGAAACTGGGACATTGAGGCACTCCTCAATGCCGAGGAAAAAATCTGCGACGCAATTCTGCAGACACGCCAACATTCCGATCTCGATGAAGCGCTTGTCAGCCGCGCGCTCTTGGCCCTGGGCCGCAGCGCGCGATTAAGAGACGCACGAAGCAGCTAACGCGTCTACTTCTTGCTTATCAGCCGATGCGTAATCCCGTCGAGCTGGTCAAACGTCTTGTACTTGATCAGGAGCGTTCCGCCTTCGCGTCCCTGCGCTTTGATTTCGACCCGAAGACCCAGAGTGTCCGACAATTGTTTTTCAAGGGCGCGCGTATCGGCATCCTTCGCGGCTTTGGCCTTGCGCGTCGAAGTCGCGGGATTGCTGCGCGTCAGCGTTTCAGCCTCACGCACGGAAAGCCCGAGGCTGATGATCTTGTTGGCGAGGTCGGCGGGCGAATCAGTGGCCACCAGCGTCCGCGCGTGTCCGGCCGTCAGCTTTCCATCTTCGATATAGCTGCGGACTGATTCGGGCAGGGTGAGCAGGCGCAAGGTGTTGGCGATGTGGCTGCGGCTTTTTCCAACCGAATCGGCCAGTTGCTGCTGCGTGTAGGAGAACTGCTCCAGCAGTTGTCCGTAAGCCCGCGCTTCCTCAAGAGGATTTAAATCCGAGCGTTGGATATTCTCAATAAGGGCAATTTCAAGCGTTTCGCCATCGCTGAGTTCCCGGATGAGAACGGGAAGTTCGTGCAGGCCCGCCCGCTGCGAGGCGCGCCACCGGCGCTCGCCGGCGACAATTTCATATTCGCCATCGGCGCGCTGGCGAACCACGATCGGTTGCAGCAGGCCCTTTTCTCGGATGGACTTGGAAAGGTCCTCGAGTTCCTCTTCCTTGAACTGCTTGCGCGGATTGTTCGGATTTGAATGCAGCAGCTCAATGGGCAGGTGCCGCAGGCCGCGGAACTCCTCGGGTGATGCGGCTTCGATGACATCATCGCCGATCAGTGCGGCGAGCCCCCGGCCCAACCTGCGTTTCTGTGGCTGCATCATGGTTCTTTGCCCTCAAATACTGGTAGGACCACCCTGGCTCAGGGTAGGGCCGATTGTTTCGGAAGTGAATCGATCAGGCTGCCCGCAGTTCGCGTTCACGACGAATGACCTCCGATGCGAGCTTGATATAGGCCTGGGAACCGGAACAGATATTGTCGTAAAGTAGGACTGGTTTCCCATAGGAAGGCGCCTCGGAGACACGGACATTGCGTGGTATGACTGTCTGGTAAACCTTGTCGCCAAGCACGCTGCGAACATCCTGCGCCACCTGGTCGGAAAGGCTGTTTCGCCGATCAAACATCGTAAGAACAACACCCTGAATGGTTAATTTTGGGTTAAGAGTTGTCTTCACCCGCTCAACTGTTTTCAGTAGCTGGCTCAGCCCTTCCAGGGCAAAAAACTCGCATTGCAGGGGTACCAGTATGGCGTCTGCCGCCGAGAGGGAATTGATTGTGAGTAGATTGAGCGACGGCGGGCAATCCACCAGAATATAGCTGTAGCTGCGGGCCCGGTTCTGCTGCCGCGTGAGCCGGGCGATGGCATCGGCCAGCCGGTAGGCCTTGCGGTCAAAATCCGCCAGCTCGAGCTCGGCGCCCAGAAGATCGATTGTCGAAGGCACGCAGTGCAGCCGGGGTATGCCCGAGTCGACGATAACCTCGTCCAGTTCCGCCTCGCCGATGAGGACGTGGTAGGACGACTTCTGCTTGGGCCCGCGCGCGATCCCAAGCCCCGTGCTGGCGTTGCCTTGCGGGTCCAGATCGACGATGAGCACCGTCTCGCCAACCGCAGCGAGCGCTGTTCCGAGGTTGATGGCGGTCGTGGTTTTACCCACCCCGCCTTTCTGGTTGGCGATGGCGAGGATCCGGGGATTTTGCGACAGATTCTGGTTAAACACGGGTAATCTCCTTTACCTCAAGAATAGTACCGTCCGAATCGGTCATACTTGCATGCCTGATGATTGCGCCCATTTTCCAGAATTTGGTAGCCTTGTTAATCTCACTGTCCACATCTTGTCCCTTGTGGAAAAGGCCAATCGCCCCCCGCTTCAGTAACGGCTCCGCCCAGGCCAGCAGCTTGTCCAGCGGCGCCAGGGCCCTTGCCGTCACATAGTCCGGGATCCGCTCCGGCAAATGCGCCTCCATCGTCTCCAGACGAATTTGATGGACCCGTGCATCCGCTTTCGTCTGGCGTATGGCCTCGCGCAGAAAGGCAACTTTCTTGCCGTTACTCTCATAAAGGTCGGCCCTGAGATTTCCTCCCAGCGCCAGAATCAGGCCAGGGATTCCAGCGCCCGAACCCAGGTCAGCGATAGTTTCGGTTTTGGCATGCAGCAATGGCAGCAGCTGCAGTCCGTCCAGAATATGGCGCCGCCATACCGTCTCGATTGTCGAAGGCCCAATCAGGTTTATCTTGCTCTGCCAGGTCAGAAGCAGATCGACATAGGTTTCGATTCTAAGGAGTGATTCACGTGAAACATTCAGCCGTGCCAGCTCGTCATCGGAAATATACTGGCCATTCATCAGGCACTCCGGCGCAGGCTCTGGCGCTTGATGTGGCCCAATAGGCAGGCGAGCGCCGCCGGGGTCATACCCTCGATACGCGAGGCCTGACCCAAGGTGCCGGGCCTGACCCGCATGAGCTTTTGCCTGATCTCGATCGAAAGGCTGGGCAGGGCCATGTAGTCGGTGTCATGGGGCAGGCTGACCTGGTCCTCCTTGCGCAGCGCCAGGATATCCGCCGATTGCCGGGCGCTGTATTCCGCATAAAGTGAATCGGCGAATAGCCCGTCCTTGGCAAAGTCCGGGAGCGCCGCGATCTCGGGCCAGATCTCGCAAACCAGCTCGAGCCCTACTTCCGGCATGGCCATGAGATCTAGCGCCGAGCGCCGCTGGCCATCCTGATTGACCTTTAGGCCGAGTTTGGCGGCCGCGGCCGAAGTCATACCCAAGTTCTGCGCCAAGACCCGCGCCGCATTCAGGACGCTCATGCGCTGGGCAAAATGTTTCTGGCGATGGGCGCCAACCAGGCCCAGGGAAATGCCCCTGGGCGTCAGTCTTTGATCGGCATTGTCGGCCCGGAGCGAAAGTCGGTATTCAGCCCGCGAGGTGAACATGCGGTAGGGCTCGGTCACGCCGCGAAGCACCAGGTCATCCACCATGACTCCGAGATAGCCCTCCGCCCGGTCAAAGCTGATCTCCGCCTGGCCGCCCACTTTTCGCGCCGCGTTCAGGCCGGCGATAAGGCCCTGGGCGGCGGCTTCTTCATAGCCGGTCGTTCCATTGATCTGGCCCGCCAGAAACAGGCCGGGCAGGGCTTTGACTTCCAGCCCGCTGGTCAGTTCACGGGGGTCAACGAAGTCATACTCGATGGCATACCCCGGCCGCAGGATCGCAACGTTCTCCAACCCAGGAATCGTCCGGATAAACTGCTCCTGGACATCCTCTGGCAGCGAAGTTGAAATGCCGTTGGGGTATACCGTGTCATCATCCAGCCCTTCCGGCTCGAGGAAGATCTGGTGCGAGGACTTGTCCTTGAAGCGGTGGATCTTGTCCTCGATAGAGGGGCAGTAGCGCGGCCCCGTACCTTCGATCTGTCCGGAGTACAGCGGCGAGCGGTGAATGTTGTTGGCAATCAGCTGATGGGTCCGCGCTGTCGTCTGGGTGATGTAGCAGGAGACCTGCGGCGTCGTGATTGAATCCGTGAGCGTGGAAAAAGGGACGGGCGCCTCATCACCCTTTTGCTCTTCGAGCACGCTCCAATTTATGCTGCGGCCATCAAGCCTGGCGGGCGTGCCGGTTTTAAGGCGCCCCAGTTGCAATCCAGCCGATCGCAGTTGCTGCGAGATGCCATGCGCCGGCGGTTCACCCACGCGGCCCGCCGGAATTTTTTTCTCGCCGATATGAATGAGCCCGGCCAGAAATGTTCCCGTAGTGAGAACCACCGCACCCGCCATCAATTTTTCGCCGGCTTCGGTCGTAACGCCAACCACGCGATTCTGTTCGAGCACAAAGCCGCACACGGCCGCTTCAACGACACTCAGATTGTTTTGGCCGCGGATTTCCTCCTGCATCGCCGCGCGGTATAGCTTGCGGTCTGCCTGGGCCCGGGGGCCGCGCACCGCAGGGCCCTTCGAACGGTTGAGCAGACGGAATTGAATGCCGGCACGATCCGCAACTCGGCCCATCAGGCCGTCAAGCGCATCGATCTCGCGCACCAGATGTCCCTTGCCCAATCCGCCGATGGCAGGGTTGCACGACATTTCTCCGATGGTCGAAAACTTGTGGGTGACAAGAGCCGTGTTGGCGCCTAGCCGCGCCGAAGCCGCTGCGGCCTCAACACCAGCGTGGCCGCCGCCAATCACAATGACATCAAACTTCCTGCTCATGGCGGTTCTGTAGTCCAAGCCCGATCAATGGTCAAAGCCGAAACAAGTTTCACGTGAAACAGGTTACTTGCCGATGCAGAATTCGCTGAAAATCTTCCCCAGCAGATCCTCGACATCGACCCGCCCCGTGACCCTGCCGATGCTGAAACAGGCCTTGCGCAAGCATTCCGCGGCGAGCTCAATTTGCCCCACATCATGCAGAAGGGAATCGTTGAGGAACCGAATCGATTCTTCAACCGCATCCCTGTGGCGCGTGCGAATGACCGAGGCCTGCTCCATCCCGCTAAAGCGCGCGCTCACCAATCTTTCGAGTTCGGCAATGAGTTCCGCGATGCCTTCCCCGGTCCTGGCCGAAACTCGCAAGTCTGCTCCATGGGCATCCCCCGGTAGGTCCGACTTGTTCAAAACCTTGAGTGCCGGCACTACCGCATTTTCAGTGTCCTCTGCCACGTCAACCGAACTCACCCAGACAACAATGTCGGCAGCGGCGGCTTCTGACTTGGCGCGCTGCATGCCGATGACTTCAACCTCGTCACCGGCCTTGGCGCGAAGGCCCGCCGTATCCGTCAGAATGACAGGAATTCCACCCAGCACAACGGGAACCTCTATCACGTCGCGGGTAGTGCCGGGACGCGAAGACACGATTGCTGCTTCCCGCGCGGCAACCAAATTCAGCAGCGTCGATTTACCGACATTCGGCGCACCGGCAAAAACAACTTTCACCCCCGAGCGCAGAGCGCCAGCACGATCTGCCTCCGCCGCGGCCCTACTGAGACGCGTTACCAGGTCAAGTATCTTGGGCCTGATATCAGCAAGTGCGGCAACGGCCACGCCATCCTCTTCCACGAAATCAATCGCTGCTTCAAGGCGCGCCAGAAGCGAGATCATCTCTGTTCTCCAGTCCTCATATTGTGAACTGGCATGACCGAGCATGTGGTGCATGGCCATACGCCGCTGCGCCTCCGTGCGGGCCTGGAGCAGGTCTGCAAGTCCCTCCGCTTCCACCAGATCCATCCGATTATTGACAAAGGCCCTACGGGTGAATTCGCCGGGCTCCGCCAGCCGCACCCCAGAGATGGAACGGAAGACCTCAAACATCGCCTCGATCACCGCGGCACTACCGTGCACATGGAACTCAGCCACGTCTTCACCAGTTGAAGTCATCGGCCCAGGCATCCAAAGGACGAGGCCCTGGTCGATGACTTCCTGGGTCTGGGGATGCCGCAGTTGCCGGATGCTGGCCCGCCGCGGTAAGGGTAGGGGACCTGCAACGGATGCAAGCACGCCTCCGGCCTTGCCACCGGACATACGGATGACGGCAATTCCGGCCATACCGGAGCCGCTGGAAACCGCGAAAATTGTCTCAGAATTATTCATTTCGGATTCGAATCGATACCATGTCACATAACCGTCTCAGCCTGGAAACCAGTCCCTATCTCCTTCAGCACAAGGACAATCCAGTTCACTGGATGGGATGGAGTGAACAGGCGCTTCAGGAGGCCAGGGACCGCGACCAGCCCATTCTGCTGTCCGTAGGCTATGCCGCTTGCCACTGGTGCCACGTGATGGCCCACGAGAGTTTCGAGGACCCTGTCACCGCCGGTCTTATGAACCAGAACTTCATCAACATAAAGGTCGATCGTGAAGAGCGTCCTGATATCGACCGCATCTACATGGCGGCCCTTCACAGCCTTGGCGAACAGGGCGGCTGGCCCCTCACCATGTTCCTGACCCCCGATGCCCTTCCCTTTTGGGGTGGCACTTATTTTCCCCCTGAGACAAAATACGGGCGGCCCAGTTTCCGCCACGTCCTGACTGAAATATCGCGCATCTGGCAGCAGGAACGAGACAAAGTCACGAACAACGCCGAAGCCATATCTGCCGCCCTGCAACAGCCGCGATATGAGGCAAGCCCGAACCAGCTCTCCAGTGCGGAAATTCATCAGGCAGCCGACGTCATCATCAACGCCACGGATCCACGCTATGGTGGCCTCAAGGGCACGCCAAAATTTCCCCAAGCCCCCATCTTCACATTTCTGTGGGAAGCCTATCTCCGCAGCCGGAATGAGAAGGCGCGCGACGCGGTCCTCACCACGCTCACGCAAATCAGCAATGGCGGAATCTATGATCATCTGGCAGGCGGCATCGCGCGCTACTCCACTGACCCCAAATGGCTGGCGCCGCATTTCGAAAAGATGCTCTACGACAATGCCCAATATGTGAGCCTGCTCACCCGCGCCTGGCTTGAAACCGAAATGCCCCTTTACGCTACGCGCATTTCACAGACGATAGAATTTGTTCTCCGGGAAATGACAGGTGAAAGCGGCTGCTTTACCTCCAGCTATGATGCCGATTCAGAGGGCAAGGAAGGCAAATATTATGTCTGGAGCCAGGACGAAATACAAAAGCTACTGGCACCCGATGAGTTCGAAATCTTCCGGGCTGCCTATGATGTCACTGCATCTGGAAACTGGGAAGGTCATACCATTCTAAACCGCACCCATGACACGACGCCTGACACGCTGGAGAATGAAAGAATCCTGGCAAGCGCCCGCGCAAAATTATGGGCGGCACGCAGCAAGCGAATCCCGCCGCAGCATGATGACAAGATCCTCGCCGACTGGAACGGCCTCTTCATCACGGCTCTCGCGGAGGCGTCATTGGTGTTTGGAAACAAGGCGTGGGCCGATGCCGCAACACGGGCCTTCTCCGAAGCCCTGAACCTTTTCTGGAAAGACAACCGGCTTCTGCACAGCCACCGCGGCGGCAGCTCACGCCATGAAGGCACCGCCGATGACTATGCAAGTCTCATTGCTGCGGCCCTCGCGCTTCATGTCCTGACCGGTGACGCCACGTACATTGCCAAGGCGCAGGAACTCACCGCGGCACTGGAACACAATCATTGGGACACTGCCGAAGGGGGCTTCTATCACGCCTCGCAGAAACACACGACTCTGCCGATCAAAAGCCGCACCATCGAAGATGATGCAACGCCCAATGCCAATTCCGTTATGATCAGGAACTACAACAGTCTTTACCA
>JAEUMI010000224.1 GCA_016792825.1 Hyphomicrobiales bacterium | reverse complement strand
GTTGAAACTTCGGCAGAGCAGAGAAAAAACTCTGTCACCAAGCTGCTGCGCGACAAAAGCCTTGGCGAGATATGGCTAGTCCGGAAGTTGGACAGCCTCATCGGCTACATCGCAATCTGCTACAGCTATTCCATTGAGTTCGGTGGGCGCGATGCCTTCGTTGACGAGTTTTACATTGCGGCGGGTGAACGCGGCAAGGGCATCAGTGGGCGCGTACTGAAAGAAATCGCCGCGCTGCTGCGGGCGCGCGGGATCGTTGCAGTTCACCTGGAAGTGGACGGCGGGAATGAGCGGGCAAGAGCGGCGTATGCGCAGGCCGGATTTTCAAGCCGCGACAAATATCGTGTGATGTCGCTGGCCCTACTATGAGGAAAAGATCGCATACCCTTATCATCATGACGGGACCTGATCCGGTCATCTTCGCCCGCGCGCAAGAAGATGGCCGTGTCAAGCACGGCCATGATGAGAGTTATAGGGTAATCCGAGCCGGTTCCATTTTCAGTAACAATCCACCTTTACAGGTACGCCCCTGCGGGTTAACGCCCTCCTCTGATGAAAAATGCGGGCGATTCACAACAATATGCGGCGCTGCCCTGGCGGCAGGCACCAAGCCTTGAAATCCTGCTGATCACCTCGCGCGAGACCAGGCGCTGGGTTATCCCGAAGGGCTGGCCCATGCCGGAGAAAAGCCCCGCCGAAAGTGCGGCGCAGGAAGCCTATGAAGAGGCGGGCATTCGCGGCCAGATCGAGGCGCAAGCCATCGGGCATTACGGCTACAGCAAACGCCAGCGGGGCGGTGCGAAGAAACGCTTCCGGGTCGACGTATTTGCCATGGAAGTGGCGGAGGTTCTGGACCTTTGGCCGGAAGCCCACGAACGGGCACGGCATTGGCTTTCACCGGCGGAGGCGGCGATCCGCGTTGATGAGCCGGGGCTGGCAGTGCTTATCCGGACGTTTGCCGGGGATCGATTGGGACAGGCGCTGCCAGAGCCAACATGGTCGCAAGCTATCTGGCAGCAGCTGAGGACCTTGCTGCGTTTTCTGGGACTGAGATGACCTGAAACGAGGGAACTTCCGCGCACTTCGACCGTTGTTATCCAGTCACGATGGAGAGTTCCAATGGCTGCGCGCATCTATATCACCATCCTGCTCTCGCTTATGACCTGTTCGGTGCTTTTCGGCATTGGCGCGGTTGCCGTGCTTTCGGTGCCGGCTCTGAGCGAACAGGCGAAGTTCCTGCTGCCTGTGGTTATTGCGGCAAGCTTTGTAATCGGGCCGGTCATCGCCTGGTTCATGGCGCCCAGGCTTCGGGCGCGCTACAGGAAAGCCCGCGACCGGGCCGTGGACGCTAAGGTTTAGGCGACCGCGGATCAATCGGCGTCAGGGCGCCAAGTCCCAGAATATCTTCCAGCATTTTAGCACCCGCCAGCAGGCGCGCCTCGCCGCGCGGCGGGGCGACAATCTGAATGCCGACCGGCAGTCGCTCTGTGGTGAAGCCCGCCGGGATCGAGATGGCTGGGCAAGCCACCAGGGTGATGGCGGAGACGATGAGCAGCCAGTCCACATAAGTTTCGAATTTCGTTCCATTACATTCGGTTACATAGCGCTGTTCAACCGGGAAGGGAGGAACGATGGTGGTGGGGCACAGGAGAAGGTCATAGGTTTCAAAAAACGTCCGGGCGCGCTGGAACATGGCCCCGCGCTGGGCTTCGGCGCGAGAGATTTGGGCACCGGTGAGGGCCAGGCCCTTTTCGATATTCCAGATGACTTCCGGCTTGAGATGGCCGCGGTGATTTTCCAGAAGGCTGCGCATGCCGACGGCATAGGAGAGGGCGCGGAGCGTCTGGGCGCATTCCATGGCCTCGTGAAAATCCGGTTGGGCTTCCTCGACGATGACGCCCGCCTGCTCGAATTGGCGCGCCGCCTTCAGGACGATTTCGGCCACTTCCGGATCGACCGGGGAGATGCCGAGATCGCGGCTGATGGCGACACGCTTCGGCTTCCAGCCGGAGCGGGCAGCTTTCAGGTAGGAAGTGCCGTCCGAAGGGAGCGAGAGGGGATCGGCTGGCTCTTCGCCCACCATGGCATCAAAGAGCAAGGCGAGGTCTTCGACGTTGCGGGCCATGGGGCCTTCGATGCCAAGGGTGGAGTCGATCTTGCTGTGAACGCTGGCGGCAACGCGCCCGGGCGAGGGCCGCATGCCGACAACGCCGCAGAAGCTGGCGGGATTGCGCAAAGAGCCGCCAAGATCCGAGCCATGGGCGAGCCAGGCTGTGCCTGTCGCCAGGGCCACTGCGGCGCCGCCCGATGAACCCGCGGCGGAGCGCGCGGTGTTCCATGGATTCAAAGTGCGGCCAAAGACTTCATTGAAGGTGTTGGCCCCTGCCCCGAATTCGGGCGTGTTCGACATGGCGTAAACAATGGCGCCATTTTTTTCCAGATGGGTGACCATGATATCTGAAGTTGGCGCAATGCGATCAGCATAGATGGGCGAGCCCTGGGTGGAGCGGACGCCGGCCACGTCATTCAAATCCTTGATGGGCACGGGAAGGCCCGCAAGCAGGCC
>JAEUMI010000151.1 GCA_016792825.1 Hyphomicrobiales bacterium | reverse complement strand
TCAAGAAATGCGTGAAGGTTGAATCCGGCATTCTCCCGGACGAGGATCTCTATCAGCAGGGCCGCGCCCTGGCCAAGGCCGGTGAATATGAATGGGCCCTGCAGGTGCTCGCCGCCATCGAAAACCAGAATGATCCCCGCGTCCTGAATTACACCGGCTACAGCAACCGCAAGGCCGGGCGCCTTGAAATCGGCATCACCTATTATCGCAAGGCGCTGGCCATCGATCCGAATTTCGTGCTGGCCCGCGAATACCTCGGTGAAGGCTATGTCGCCGCCGGCCGCATTGATCTGGCGAAATTGGAACTCAATGAGATCAAAGCGCGCGCCGGAACCGGCAGCGAAGAATACCGCGACCTCGCAAAGGCAATTGACACGGGCGTGGTTGCAACTGACTGATCAGGTCAAGGGGGGTGCGCGTACGCCGCGTGCCCCCGATTTGTTTAATCAATTGACCTAGAGGTTGCAGCGCCTGATCTTGCCGCTGCTCGATTTGTAGTTGCCCGTCCCGCTGTCAAACGACGAATACTTTGCCGCGCAGGCCGAAATCCATGCAGTAGATCCCGGCGCCAGGATCCGCGTGCGTTTCTTCGTCGAAGTTGAAGTCACCGGCACCACCACGATTTTCTTGGAAGCCTTCTCCGCCGTCTTCTTGACCGGAGGCGCAGGCGCAGGTTCGCTGGTGTACTGGGCCATGCAATTGCTGAAGGCGTTGCGGTAAGTGAGCTGCCATTCATCCACATTGGACGTTTTGGCGCTCGCGAAATCCTGGCCAAAGATCTCGCAATAGGATTTTGCATCCGCAAAAGCCGGAGCTGAGATACAGCTCAATGCCGCCACACCTGCAAGAACCTGGAATATACGCATGACACTTCTACCTTGGATTGCCGTTCAGGAACAATCGCGCCAAACTATGGCAGACCCGGGGCAGATCATAGGGCAATTTCCTGGGCTCGTAAACTCTTGATATGTCTGGCTATAGGTCCTTGGCACCACGGCGGGCGGCAACCCCGGGCCGGGAATGGATGCGGAACATCTGCGCCCTTCCCGCGTTATCCCAGCAAGATCAAACCTGAAAGGATATAGCCATGGCAAGTGCTGCTGGCCAAAAGCCACTCATCCTGCCCATAGCCGACGCAGACCAGGAACGCGCCGATGCCCGGGCCGAAGCCAGGGCCCGCTTGACCAAGGGGCAAGCCCATGTGCCAGGAACGGGGTTCGGAAGCTTGGTCCTCTATACAGTTGTTGCACTTGCCCTGCTGGCCAGCGGCTACCTGTGGTTCAGCGGCAACGCCAACACCATCATGCTGTTTCCCACCGTCAGTGAAACAGTGCCATCGCCGGATATCAATGCTGATGTGCCTCCGGCGCCGCAAGCCGCTCCGCCGCCTGCTGCCGCTCCTGCTACCAATCCATAGATTGGCGATAGGCAGTTCTTAGCGCCAGGCGCCGGCAGGAAAAAGCCTCCGGACGCGGGGGCTTTTTCTCCGTGGGCGAAATCCCTAGCCGGCAGCGATGGCTTCGATCTCGACCAGATAATCCCGGTGCGCCAGCCCTGCGACCACCAGATAGGTTGCCGCCGGCGCATGCCCTTCCATCCACTGGTCCCGCGCCTTGCGGTAAATGCCCACCGTTTCAAGATCCGGCACCGTCACGAACACCGTCACCTTCACCAGATCGGCTTTCGTCATGCCCGCCGCCGCCAGCACCGTGCCGATATTCTCAAAGGCCTGCCTGAATTGCGCTTCAAGCCCCTTGGCCACCGTGCCATCCGGAGCAACCCCGATCTGCCCCGCGATATGCAGCCAGCGCACAGTCCCGCT
>JAEUMI010000146.1 GCA_016792825.1 Hyphomicrobiales bacterium | reverse complement strand
CCGCGCCGCCTGCCGCCATGGCTTCGGTCAGGACGCGCGGGGTGATCTGCCAGTTGACGCCCCACCTGTCCTTGCACCAGCCGCAGGCGCTTTCCCTTCCGCCGTTGCCGACGATGGCGTTCCAGTAGCGGTCGGTCTCTTTCTGGTCTTCGGTTGCGATCTGGAAGGAGAAGGCTTCGCTGTGCTGGAATACGGGGCCGCCGTTGAGGCCGATGCAGGCCACGCCCGCCACGGTGAATTCAACGGTGAGCACGTCGCCCGCCTTGCCGGAGGGATAATCGCTGGGGGCGCGGTGGACGGCGCCAACGGCGCTGTCAGGGAATACGGTGGCGTAGAAGCGGGCCGCGGCCTCGGCGTCCCTGTCGTACCACAGGCAGATGGTGTTTTTGCTCATCGCAGGTTCATTCTTCGGTTATTCCAACACCCGGCAAAACGCGCCCCACCTCAGGAAGTTCCAAGATGGCCGGTCCCGGCTGGCGCTAGCGGTCATGGCGGCTCAGCCAGTTTATGGCGTGGGGCACGAACCACGGATTTCCCCAATAGAACGGGCTGGAGGGCAGGGGGCGGTCGAAGGCGCTGTCGCCGCCCTTGCCGCCCAGGATGCGCCGCGCCAGTTTTTGCCCGAAGAGTGTCCCCATGGGAACGCCGGCAAAGCAATAGCCCACGGCGTAGTGGATGCCGTCATGGCGGCCGATGTGCGGATAGAGGTCAAGGGTTCCGCCGCATTTGCCGGTCCATATGTTGTCGAAGCGGAGGCCTGTGAGTTCGGGAAAGATACGCAGCAGCCGGACGTGCAGCCGTTCGGCCATCTGGCGCAGGTCCTGGTTGCGCCCGCCGGTCAGCCCGCCGAAAACAATCCGGGTGGGATCGTCCGGCGCGCGCCGCATCCAGTCGACATTGAAGTTCCAGTCGATATAGGTGCGGTCACCGGGCAGAAGCTGGCGCAGGCGCTCCGCCGGCATGGGCTCGGACACGGTCTGATAGGCATCAAACGGCATCACGCGGCGCTTGAGCCAGGGAAAAGCGTCGCCGGAATAGCCGTTGGTCGCCACGACCACGTCCCGCGCGGTCACTTGCGCCTGGGGAACATGCACGATGAATCCGGCGCCTTCGCGGGCGATGCGCAGCACCGGTGTATGTGCGGCAATCGTCACCCCGGCGGCGCGCGCCGCATCGAGCAGGCCCTGATGATAGAGGCCGGGGTGAAGGCCGACGTGATCCTCGATCTTGACGCCGCCGGAATAGCGCTCGGTGCCGATCTCGCTTGCCTGTTCGCCGCGGCTCACCATGGCGAAGGGCTCGCGCAGATGTTTCTCCCTGAGGGAAAATTCGTGGGCCATGGCCTCATACATGGCCGGGCTGGTTGCCAGAAGCAGGCGCCCCTGCTGCTTGTAGTGGCAGGCAATATTCTCGCTCTCCACGGTTTCCTTCACCGCGAGAAAGGCATCCATCAGTTCGCCGTAGATTTGCGTGGCGAAAGGCAGGCCGTGGCTTTCGATCAGTTCGCCGAAGCCGTGCTTGAGGGTGCGGCCCACGTAGCCGGCATTGCGGGTGCTGGCGCCATAGCCCGGCTCATGGGCCTCGAACACCGTGACCTGTCTGCCACCGCGCGCTAGGTGCAGCGCCGCCACGAGGCCGGTAATGCCGGAACCAATGATCGCCACATCGGTGCTGCGCGGAGGCGCAATTGCTGGTTCCTGCTTATGGGGCGCGGCCCGCCACCAATAGGGATCAAAGGAGCAGTTTTCCGTCAGAACCCGGCTGCCAGCTTGCATCGCGTCAATTCCCCCGGGCCTTGTCCGCCTTCAACCAGCGAAACAGTTCTTCCATGCGCGCCGCAATGAGTTCGGCCCCATCGCGTTTCGACCAGTCGTAAACACCCCGGCCATTGGCAATGCCGTTGGCGCCCTTGGCCACCAGTTCGGCGATCGCGGCGGCGGGTTCGGGACTGGTATCGAGATGGGGCATGAGTGACTTGCCGAAATGATACATGGTGTAGAGGCCGCCGGCGTCGGCCGATTCAATGGGCCCGGTGATGCCGACGCGGCGGCCGAAGCTGTTGCGCACCACCGTGTCGATGGCCTCGGCGCTTGCCGCACCTGAGGCCCACAGGGCCCAGGCCTCGCGCAGCATGGCGAATTGCAGGCGGTTGCCGATGAAGCCGGGAATTTCCTTGTCGATGACGGCGGGCTCCTTGCCGGCCTGCTTCAGAACTTCGCAAACCCACCGCGTGACCTCCGGCGCTGTTTTCGGGCCGGCACAGACCTCGACCAATGGTATGAGCTGCGGCGGATACCAGAAGTGGGTTGCGATGACCCGCTCGGGATTTGCCACCTTGGCAATGAGGGCGCTGGCAGGCTGGCCGCTTGATGAACCCAGTACCGCAGGCGGCGGGCAAATCCGGTCCAGCCTGCCGAAAAGATCGAGCTTGAGCGGCAGGTCTTCGGTGACCGCCTCAATGACGAGCTGCGTCGCGGCGGCATCTTCGAGCCGGAGCGAGGTTTTGATTCTTGCGAGACTGGCCTGCCGCGAGGCGCTATCAATGAGCCCGTGGGCGGCGAAATCGTCGAGGCTGGCGGCGATTTTGTTCATGGCGCGGTCCAGCGAGTCCTGGTTCCTGCCGATCATCACGACCTGCCTGCCCGCTGCCGCAAAAATCTGCGCAATGCCGTGGCCGATGATGCCGTTGCCAATGACGGCAACCGTTTCAAGCCGGCCGGGAATCATGTGGCCCCAATGTTTTTGTCTCGTTCATCCGCTTTTCCTCTTCTGTCATGGAAGTTGGCTTAACCGCGCGGCCTTGGCAATGCCGCAACCGGTCAGCAGGTATCGCAGTTACACATAGGCGATGAGGCGGCCAAGGCCGGCCACGCCAAGCCAGGCAAGGAGCGACAGCCGGGCAGTGAGGCGGGCGAGGCCGGCGCCATCACCTCGGGTTCGCAGCGCCCATTCATTGACGATGACATTCGCGACTGCCAGGCCCAGCAGGATGATCTTGAACTGAAAAGCAGGATTGGCGGCAATCGCCACGGCTTCGGCCACGAAGAGCACGGAGCCGGTTGCGGCGATCAGCAGCAGCAGGGCCACGGCGAAGGGCCGGAGCCGCGCGATCACCCGGTTTGCCGGACTCCCGCCCACGCCAAGCAATGCCAGATCCATTGTGGCCACGAGACCGAAGAAAGCCATCATGCCCAGCACATGGAGCACATTGGCGATAGGATAGAGCAATACCGAATTGCGCACCAAGAGGCCGAAGCCTGACTCCTGCAGCGTCAGCCAGAGGGCATCCATTCCGGGTTAACGCAGCGGGTAGCGTTTGCCGTCGATCTCGATCCACTCGGCGCGCATTTCCTTCGTGCCATCGCGCTTGGGATAGCCATGGACGATGATTGCCGCACCCTGCTTGACGATGTCGGCCGTGGCGCCGCGGGCATTCATGCGCGAGAGGGGCGCCAGCGTCACGTGCCACATCGCGCCCTCGTAGGTGAGCACCAGGTCGCCATGGGGATTGCCGATGGTCACCTGATCGATGGTGGCGCTTATGGTCAAAGGCTTGGTGGCGTCATAGGAGCCCCAGCCGTGATGGGCCTGGGCGGAATGGAATAGGAGCGGCAAGGCAATGGCGGCGGCAAGTGTCGGGCGCATGATGTCCTCCTGTCGGTTTGGGCCATGAGTCTCCCCACAGGAATGCGACATTGCGATGGCGGGTGTCTATTGGATCTGGAATCTTAGCCAGGTTGCGGCAGCTGCCAGCAGGACAAGGCCAGAACTGCCGATGGTGAGCATGCCAAGCCGCGTGCCACCCAGCAGCCAGGCGTAAACTCCCTTGGCCAGGGTATTCACCGCGACTGCCGCCAGAATGGCGTTGCCGGCAGCGGCGGAAAACTCGCCAAGGCGGGCAACCGAAAGGGTGACCGCATCCACATCGGCCAGTCCCGAGACGGCGGCAACGGCAACGACGCTGCTGTCGCCAGGCTGGCTTCGCGCCATGGCAACGGCCAGCGTAACGACAGCCAGCAGCGCGCCAAAGCGGAGCACTTCAAAGATGTCGAACGGATTCTTCAGGTTGAATTCCGTGTGGCCCTTCACCGCCGTTTCATTCCGGGCCGAGGCCAGAACAAATGCCAGGCCCGCCATCGCCGCGGCGGCAACAAGCAGGACTGGTGCGATGCCCACCGCAAGCCGGAGATTGATTAAACCCGTCACGAAGAGAACCCGCAGGAACATGACGCAGCCCGAAGCGAGAATTCCGCCGGCGAGGAGACGCACGTGGCTGGCGTTGTCCCGGGCGAGGCGGGCAAGCGAGAGCGTGACGGCGGTTGAGGCGAACAGGCCGCCCAGCAGGGCAGCGAGGATCAGGCCGGCCTTGGGTCCTGCGAGCTTGACGATGGCGTAGCCGCCGAATGAAACGGCGGCAATCAGAATGGTCATCAACCAGAGTGCGTGGGGGTTAAGGACATTCCATGGATCTACGGTGCGGTCCGGAAGCAGCGGCAGCAGCATGAAGGTCATCGCCGCCAGCAGCAGCCCTGAGCGGAGTTCGGGCCAGCTTATCCGGGTAAGCCATTCATGGAGGATTTCCTTGTTGGCCAGAATAATGACGGTGGCGACACCGGCGCCCGCGGCAACCTGCAAATCTCCCAGAACCGCATATGCGCCCAACAGAAAGGTGAGAAGTGCGGCGACAAGGCTGGTGGCACTCAGATCGTTTTTCTGTTGGCCTTCGCGCCACATGAAGGCCCCGACGGCTCCTCCGACGGTCACAAATCCCGCGGCCAGAAGAACGAAGTTCCCGCTCTGTGACAGGGCACCAAATATGCCGCCCATCAGGCCGATCAGCGTGAAGGTGCGAAGGCCGGCCGTGCGGTGGCCTTCCTCCTCATCGCGTTCGCGCCAGCCGCGTTCCAGGCCAATCAGGAACCCTACGGCAAACGACAGGCCAAGACGGAGGATGAGATCGGTCTGGTTCATGGTTATGACTGTTGCTCCTGGGGGCCATAACAGTCGTATGACATCAAGCCCCGTCGTACAAGAGTCCGGGATTTGCCCGCCAGATCAAGGTCAGTTTGCTTGGGCTCATACAATTTCTGTCGTGGACATCGGACCGCGACCACGAAATTGTGATGAATAGCTAGCCGACAGGCAGTTGCATTTCGTGTTGAGAAGGTTTTGAGTGTGGTTCACGGAAGCTGCTGCACAGCTTCCGTAAGTCCCACTTTCAGCCCGTGAGCCCCTCGTTCGCGGGCATTTTTTTGCCCTCCACGGCGGGAATTTCAGTTCATGTAGTTTCCGCCGTCGACGTTGAGGGTCTGGCCCACAATGTAGTCGCTATCGGCACTCGCGAGGAACACGGCGGCTCCCGTGATATCGCCCGGCACGCCCATGCGGCCGTAGGGCACCGCTTCGCCGACCAGGCGTTTCTTTTCGCCGAGCGGGCGGTTCTCATATTTGGCAAACAGGGCGTCAACCTGGTCCCACATGGGGGTGTCGATCACGCCGGGTGCTATGGCATTGACATTGATGCGCTGCTTGATCAGTTCGTGGGCCAGGCTCTGGGTCAGGCTGATGACTGCCGCCTTGGAGGCGCAGTAGACGGCAACGCGCGGTTCGCCGCGCCGGCCCGCCTGGCTTGAGAAGTTGATGATCTTTCCACCCTTTCCGTCCGCCACCATCTGTGCGGCGATGGCCTGGGTGGTGAAAAGCAAGCCCTTGACGTTGATGTCAAACTGCCGGTCGAAATGTTCCTCGGAAATTTCCGAAAGCGGCGCCATGTTGAAGATGGCAGCGCCATTCACCAGGATGTTTGCCGGCCCCGCCTTTTCCGCCACGAAGCGCGCCATGTCGGCGATGGAACTGCGCTTGCTCACATCAACTGCAACGGCCAGCGCATCAGGGCCGATGGCCCTGGCAGTCTCCTTTGCCTCATCAAGCAGCAGGTCGGCAATGACGACGCGGGCCCCTTCCTTCGCATAACTTTCCGCAATGGCGCGGCCGATGCCGCGCGCCCCGCCGGTTATCACTGCGATCTTTCCCTGAAGCTTCATCTGATTTTCCCCTTATTGGACCTTGCCGCGGGCATCGACTTTCACGGCGCCAAGAACTTCCCTGCCGCGCACCAGCACGACCTTGTCGAAAAGATTGATGACCGGGCAGACATGGTTCGGAATCACGCGAACGAGATCGCCGACTTTCGGTTTGTCATTGCAGCCGGCGATGTCGAGATAGCCATGCTCCTCATTCACGTTATAGATCTTGGCAAAGCCGAGATCGCGGACAACACCATAGCCCTTGAGGCCGAGCAGGTCGCTGGTGAGCGCCTTGGAACCCGCATCGATCAGGGCGCGCTGGTCATTGGGGCGGCTCACAACGGTGGCCAGAACGCTCACCGCGCATTCGTCATAGGTGCAGACACCGCGCTCGGCCAATGAACGGTCAAAATAAATGTAAGTGCCGACGCGATATTCAGTGACGTGGGCAAGGCCCTCATCCTTCCACATGTCGGGAGAGCCGCCGGAGCTCACCACGTCGGTCTTGAGCCCCGCCTGCTTCGAAAGCTCCAGCGCTCTGGCGAGGAACTTGTCGGCGTCGGCCCGGGTGCCGGGATAGGTCATCAACCCACCGTACTTCAGCCCCTTGCTGGCATGAATGAATTTTGCAAGTTCCACGGCGGCTTCCGGCGATTGCACGCCGTTGCGGCCAGCGCCGGTGTCACACTCGACGAGCACCGGTATGTCGCGGCCCGCCATTTGCCCGGCCTTGCTCAGGCCCTCGACGACCTCCTTGCTGTCGGCCACCACGGAGATGTTGATGCGCTTGGCCAGGGCGGCGAGGCGTTCCAGCTTATGCGTTCCTACGACGTTGAAGGTCAGCAGCATATCGGTGATGCCGGCATCTGCCATGACTTCCGCCTCGCCGAGTTTCTGCACGGTGATGCCGCGCGCTCCCAGTTCGATCTGGGCCTTGGCGAGGCCCACCAGCTTATGGGTCTTGATATGCGGCCAGTTCGCAATCCCCAGTTTGTTGCTGCGCTCCTGCCATTTCCGCAGGTTGTGCTCGACAATGCCAATGTCCACCAGGGGCACGGGCGTTTCGAGATCCTCGATGCGGCTGCCCACATTTTCAGGATTGAAGTGATCGAGAATGTTCATGGCCTCACTCCGGGTTGAACTTTAGCGCTAACACGGGAAGCGGAGCGTTCCCATGACTTTTTTCATTGGTTGCTTTCTGGAGAAAGGCACTCAATAACTGCAAAATCAACGAAGTGCCAGATTGAGGCAGGGAGAAAAAAGTGACTGATAGCGAGCCATGGTCTTTTGCGGAGGATGTTCCGCCTGCGGCCCTGTCGCCGCCGCAGCAGGCCTTGTGGTGGCTGAAGAAGGGTCAACTGGCCATGGGGCCGGAATGGCGCAAGGCCCATGACCTTTGCCAGACCCGGGAAGGCGAACACGCCTATGACCTGGTGCATGCGCTGGTGCACTGGGTCGAGGGGGATGCATCCAACGCGGCCTACTGGTATCGGCGGGTCGGCACCAAGCGCTCCGCCGATATCGCAACTGAATGGCAGCGGATCGTTGCCGAACTCTTAAACTAATTCAATCAACAGGACAGGTTATCCAGACCATGAAGAGCACTTTTGCGAATTATCCAAGCCTTGCCGGCAAGAGCGTAATCGTCACCGGGGGTGCATCGGGCATCGGGGCCGAGATCGCGCGGGGCTTTTCGGAGCAGGGCGCGCTTGTCGGCTTCATCGATATGGACGGCCCGGCGAGTGCGGCACTTGCCAAGGAACTGGGGGGCGAGACCGCCTATGAGATCTGCGACCTGCGCGACATCGCTGCGCTGCAAAAGTCCTTTGCCGCTTTGCAGGCCAAACTTGGAAACGCCACGGTGCTGGTCAACAACGCGGCGCGCGATGACCGGCACAACTGGAATGACGTGACCCCCGAATATTGGGATGACCGGATGAACACCAATTTGCGCCATTTCTTTTTTGCCATGCAGGCGGTGGCGCCGGGCATGATCGCCGCCGGTGGCGGTTCGATCATCAACCTGGGCTCCAACAGCTGGTGGGAAGCGTTTGGCGGCTTCCCGGCATATGCGACGGCCAAGGCGGCGGTGCATGGCCTGACCCGCACCATGGCGCGGGATCTGGGACCGCACCGTATCCGGGTGAACACGGTAGTTCCCGGCTGGGTGATGACCGAGCGGCAGAAAACCCTTTGGGCCACGCCCGAGGCAATAGGGGCGCACCGGAAAAGGCAATGCCTGCCGGATTTGATCGAGCCGGTTTACATCGCGCGCATGGTTCTGTTTCTGGCGTCGGACGATGCGAAGATGTGCACGGCCAACAACTACATGGTGGAAGCAGGATCGATCTAGCGCAGGAACTGGTCGACGAAGCCTTCGCCGAGGCCCACTTCGGTATAGTGCTTGCGGCAGAGGTTGATCTTGGTGAACACGTCTTCGTAGCCCTGGACCGCGCCATCGGGATCGACATAGATCATCGCGCCATTGACCTGAAAAAGCGTGATCATCTCGGGAACGTCAGGTTCGACGACCAGGGTGTGGGTTTCGCCGGGCGCTTCATAGACATAGGCGCCTTCGGTTGCGGTCCAGTCATGTTCCAGATAGTGCCAGCTGCCTTTCAGTACAAAACCATGCACGGGCTGGGGATGGCGGTGGCGCGACAGCACTCCGGACTTGCGCACCCGCAACAGGTTCACCCAATAGCCCCGGCTGGTTGAAAGACACAGCGGGCGGAACCAGACATTTTCCTGCTGCGGCACCCACAGGCGTTCGTCCTGCGGAATGGCGTGGGGGACCACGAGTTCCGGCAAAGCTTCTCTGGGCTGGGGGTGCCGATAGGGAATGCGAGCGTTATCAACTTTGCCCGAACGGTTGGCGGGGGTCTTGTCCATGGGGAGGGGTCCTTTACATTGCAGCGTAGCCGCCATCGATGGGCAGCACAATTCCGGTTACAAAACGGGCAGCGTCCGAGCAGAGGTAAACGATGCTGCCGCCGATATCGGCAGGCTCGCCCCAGCGCTTCAAGGGCGTGCGGGCAAGGATTGCGGCCGAGCGCGCCTCATCGCTGGTCAGCCCACGGGTCAGTTCGGTGCTAATCCAGCCGGGGGCAATGGCATTGACGCGAATTCCGTCTGCGGCCCAGGCAATGGCCAGCGATTTGGTGAGTTGGGCAATGCCGCCCTTGGACGCCGCATAGGCCGGAACCAAAGCACCGCCGAAGAAGGAGAGCATGGAAGCGGTGTTGACGATTGCCGCGTTTCCCGATTTGGCGAGTAGCGGCTTGGCGGCCACGCACATCCGCATGGTGCCGGTGAGGTTCACGTCGACGACTTTCTTGAAGGCCTCGATCTCATATTCCGCGCCCCGCATGATGATGCCGGCGCAATTCACCAGCACATCCAGGCTGCCGAGGCGCGAAAAGAGATCTGCAACCTGCGCGTCGCTCGTCACATCGAGTTGCACCGCCTGGCGATGTTCGCCTGCCGGAACCGCCTTGACTTCATCAGGCGTCAAACCGGTCACGGTCACGGCATAGCCCGCCTCGCGCATGGCGCTGGCAATTCCCCAGCCGATGCCGCGGGCACCGCCTGTAATGAGTGCTTGTCGCAAGATGAACTCCCAACCGCCAGTATCCAAAGCCAGTGTAATCGGTTTAAATGCCATAACCAACACAAACCGGGAGCATCAGCCTTGGCAAATGCGATCAAGAAAATTCTGCTCATCGGCGAAACCTGGATGAGTTCTGCCACCCACTACAAGGGTTTTGACCAGTTCGGCAGCGTCACCTTCCATTCCGGCGCTGACCCACTGGTCAAGGCGCTGGCCGACACGGCTTTCGAACTGACCCACATGCCCGCCCATGAGGCCATTGAAAAACTCCCCTTCGATCTTGCGGGTCTGCAAGCGTGGGACGTGATCCTGCTATCGGACATCGGGGCGAATTCGATACTGCTTCATCCCGATGTCTGGCTGCGCGGAAAAACCGTACCGAACCGCCTCAAGCTGTTGCGGGATTGGACCGCCGCGGGTGGCGGCTTGGCGATGATCGGCGGCTATTTCAGTTTTCAGGGCATTGATGGCCGAGCCCGCTGGCACCGGACGCCGGTTGAAGAGGTCCTGCCGGTGGAATGCCTGCCCCATGACGACAGGCTTGAAATTCCGGAAGGGTTCAGCGCCGTTGTCCATGGGTCGGCCTCCCACGCAATCCTCAAGGGCATCACCGGGGAATGGCCGATGCTGCTAGGTGCTAATGAAGTCAGGCTTAAGAAGATTGAGGGCGTCGAAGTGCTGGCAAGCCTTCCGGCGGAACAGGGCGGGCACCCGCTGCTGGTCACTGGGAAATTCGGCAAGGGCCGCACACTGGCCTGGACTTCGGACATCAGCCCGCACTGGCTCCCCGCTTCTTTCTATGAATGGCCGGGTTACACCACGCTTTGGCGCAACATCGTGGGCTGGTTGGCAAACAGCTGAGTGCACCCAAGAAAAACTTTCAGTCGTCGTCGATGATATCCCTGGGCGTGACAAAGCGCTGGAGCGTACCTGCGCCAGCGGACAGGGATTCCCAATTGGCGAGATCAAAGCTGATAACGGCGAGGGCCGCCGTAGGGTATTTCTCGTCCAGCCGTTGCCGGAGTTTGCCGTTGCCGGCTCCAACGAGGGTTTGGGCCAATCCGGCAATCGACGGGTTGTGGCCAACAAGCAGAACCGAATTCGCAGCTCCGGCCTTATGACGCAGGCATTCCATGAGCGCCTTGCCGCCACTAAAATCGCAAATTTCTGGCGCGACGAGAACTTCAGGGGTGCCCGGCAGTTCCGCTGCAACCAAGTCCCAGGTTTCCTTTGTCCGCCGCGCCGGTGAACAGAGCACACGTTGAGGCACGAGGCTATTGGCTGCCAAGTAGCTGCCCATCGCCGCGGCGGCGCGTTTGCCGCGCTCGTTGAGTGGCCGGTCAAGGTCAGCCTGTCCAGTTTCAGCCCAGCTCGACTTGGCATGGCGCAGAAGCATCAGGTTCAGCATCGTTTTCAAGCTCCCGGCATGCGGCCACGGTTGAGGCGCTGGGCGAGAAGCACCAGGACGAAACTTACAGCCATGACGATGCTGGCCATGGCATTGATCTCCGGGGTCACGCCGAAGCGGATCATGGAATAGATCTGCATGGGAAGGGTCGTTGAAGCCTGGCCGGCGCCGGCGGTGAAGTAGGCGATGATGAATTCATCGATCGACAGCGTGAAAGCCAGGAGTGCTGCGGCAATGACCGAGGGCAGGATGAGCGGCAGGGTGATTTTCCGGAAGGTGACGAGATGGCCGGCGCCGAGATCGCGCGACACTTCGGTGAGTGACCAGTCGAAGCCCTTCAGCCTGGCGCGGACCACGGCGCAGACGAAGGCGATGTTGAACACCACATGGGCCAGGATGATGGAATGCAGGCCGAGGGTGAACTTGATGAGCGTGAAGAAGGAGAGAAGCGCAATGGCAAGCACGATGTCCGGCACGATCATGGGTGCAAACAGCAGGGCGTCGCGGGCCGGCGATGGATTTGCCCGCTCCACGCCGAGGGCCAGCAGGGTTCCGAGCACGGTTGCGATAAGGGTTGAGATTGTGGCGACGATTACCGAATTCCAGGCGGAGGCGAGGATCTTGGGATTGGCCGCCAGCCTGCCATACCACTCGACCGAGAATCCGGACCATGCGGTGGGCAGGCCCGCCTTGTTGAAGGACAGCACGATGAGCACCGCAATCGGAATGTAAAGAAAGGCGAAGGTGGCGCCGAGATGGAGGTTGAGAAATCTAGGCATGGTCGCCCCGGGCCCGGCCGGTTGCCACGGCCTGCATGAAGAGGGCGATCATCATCAGGGCGATCAGCAAGCCGGAAAGCGTTGCGCCGAAAGGCCAGTCACGCGCCGTGAGGAACTGGTCATAGATCAGGTTGCCGATCATCTGCAGCTTGCCGCCGCCCAGCAGGTCGGGCGTCACGAAATTTCCAATGGACAGCACGAAGACGAAGACCGCGCCTGCCGCCACGCCCGCCGCGGTGAGCGGCAGTGTGATCCTGACAAATGTCGTGACGGCAGAAGCACCGAGATCGCGCGAGGCTTCGGCATAGGAGGGATCCAGGCGCTGCAGGGCCGAATAGATGGCGAGGATGACGAAGGGGGTGTAGTTGTAGACAAGGCCGAGAATGACGGCGAATTCATTGTAGAGCAGGGGCAGGGGCTGTGAAATCACACCCAGATAAATAAGCACGTTGTTGATCACGCCCACCGGGTTGAGCAGAACGATCCAGGCATAGGTGCGGATCAGGTAGTTGGTCCAGAAGGGCAGGATGGCAAGGAACAGCAGCGAGGTTTGCCAGCGCTCGGGGGCCTTCATGATGGCATAGGCCGCCGGATAGCCGATGAGGAGCGCAATCATAGTCGCAATCAGCGCGATGCGGGCACTGTCGAGGAAGATCGAGAAATAGAGATGGTCGAAAGCGCGGGCAAAATTTTCGAGCGTGGCGGCGGACCAGTCAATGCCGCCATAGGTGCCGCGCTCGAAAAAAGCGAGAATGAAAATCAGAAGGCATGGCACGATCATCAGCGCCGTCAGCCAAAGCAGGCCCGGCGCCATGAGCAGCCATGAAATGAGACGTGGCGGCATCAGTTAACCTTCACGCTTCATCGGAATGACGGAAGATAGGAGCAAGCGGCGTCGATTCTAAATTCGTCATTCCCGCGAACGCGGGAATCCATCGTGGACGCAGCAAAGGTGGATCCCCGCTTGCGCGGGGATGACGAAACTGGGGAAGCGTCGGCCACGTCCCGACCCTCCCCAAGACTCACTTCGCCGCCATGATTTCCGAGACGGTTTTCGAAAACGCCTTCATGCCGTCGCCCAGGTCGCGGAGCTGCTCGTATTTGAGCAGGTCAGCCGGCGTGATCGCCATGTTGGGATAGGTGGTCAGCATGCTCTGGTCGATGGCTTCCATGCCGGCCTTGTTGGGCGTCTTGTACATGATGTTCTCTACAACCCATTTGCCGTTGTCGGCCTTGAGCACGAAGTCGATGAACTTCGCCGCGGCATCGGGATTCTTCGAGGCCTTGGTGATCACCATGGTGTCGACCCAGAGGTCTGAGCCTTCCTTGGGCACCATGTACTTGATCTTGGCGTTTTCGGCGATGCCGTAGTTGCACCAGCCGTCCCAGGCATGAACCAGGGTCGCCTCGCCGGACACCAGCTTGGAATAGAAGGTGGTGTCGTCATAGGCCAGCAGGTCCTTCTTGGTGGCCACGAGCTGGTCGCGCACCTTGTCGAGGCTGGCCTGGTCATCGGTGTTCACCGACAGGCCGCCGGCCAGGAAGGCCGCCGCCATCAACCAGCGGTCGGTGGCCAGCATGGTGATCTTGCCCTTGAGGTCATCGGTGGGCTTGAGCAGGTCGTTCCAGCTGGTGGGCTCGGCCTTCACCAGGTCGGAGCGGTAGCAGAGGCCGGTGGTGCCCCAAGCATAGGGCACCGAGAAGGTGTTGCCCGGATCATGCTTGAGCTGGCCCGCTTCTGCATAGAGATTGGCCATGTTGGGAATCTTCCCATGGTCGATGGGAGAGAGAAGCTGCAGCTTGTTTAGCGCTTCGGCAAAGGGCGAGGAGACGAACAAGACATCGAAGCCCTCGCCGCCGGAAGCCGTGACCTTGCCCATGATCTCCTCATTGGTGGCATGGACGGCCACTTCCAGGTCAATGCCGGTTTCCGCCTTGAATTTCTCGGCGATGTCCTTGGGCATGTAGCCATCCCAGTTGGAAATCACGAGTTTCTCGGCCTGAGCCATGGAAATGCTGGCCATCAGGGCAAACGTGCCGCCCATTAAGAACGTCGATATATGCTTGAATTTCATGGTGTTTCTCCCCTGCGTGGCGGTTTGTGGTGCACGCTTTCCGGCATTTTGGCGCGAAATCAGGGGCGATGCAATGCCATGAAAATTTTATTGAATTTGATAAGTAGAGTTTTAGGCAACTGTCCTAGGCTTGCCCCGAAGAGGACCTTCAGGGATTTGGACAGGCCATGAAAAGCAACGCGCAACGCAAGGAAAAACGCCGCTCGCCGCGGATCGTTTCGCTCATGCCGGCAGAGATTTTCTATCCCAACCAGAACCAGCACCTGGTGTGCATGGTGCGTGATCTTTCTCAGGACGGGGCGCTTCTCGACGTGCCCATGGCAAAGCAGATGCCTTTCGTCTTCTGGCTGCGCCTTGACGGCGAAACGACGTTGCGCTTCTGCACCGTCGCCTGGCGCTCGGACAATCATCTGGGCGTGGAGTTCACCGAGCAGATCCTCGACCGCCAGCGCACCGAGCGCTGGGGCGAACCAGCCCCGGTCTATTCCAAGCAGCACGCGCTCGACTGAATATACCGTCTTGAAACGCTGAAAGTCCTCCTTATCTTATGTCCCTGTAAGGCATAGAGGAGGACGTTCATGTCACAGGCCGCATCAGGCACGTATGAAAGCAATATCGGCGAGGAAGGGCACACGCGCAAAGGCTGCCGCAAGGGCAGAAAGCGCTGGTCGGCCTATGAAATCATCGCCATGGTCGCAGGCTTCATCATTTTCTGGCCGCTCGGGCTTCTCGCGCTGTTCCTGAAATTGTGGAACGGCGAAATGTGGAAGGGTGCATCGCAGGGTGCCGCGCCGTGGGACGGCTGGAAGATGCCGTCGTCGAGCAAGTGGCGCAACACCGGTTACGGTTTTGCCTCTTCCGGCAATGCCGCCTTCGACGACTACAAGCGCACCCAGCTTGCCCGCCTCGAGGAAGAGCGCCGCAAGCTTGATGACGAGCAGAAGGCCTTCAGCGAACATCTGGAACGCCTGCGCAAAGCCAAGGACCAGGACGAGTTCGACCGCTTCATGGCGGAGCGCAAGGCGCCAAGCGCCGAACCACCCACCGCATAAACAAGAAGCCCGGAAATTTTCCGGGCTTTTTTATTTACTGCCTTAGGGCTCCACAATCTTGGTGGGCATCTCCGCCAGCGAGAACTGCGCATCGTTGCAGCTGACATTTGGATTGGTGGGGGCGAACATGCCTTCCGGGTTGTCCTTGAACAGCCAGGCATGAAGATCATAGTGGTGGAAGCCCTGCGGGATCAAGGGCTCGTGCCCCTCCATGGGCCCCTGGAAGGGTTGGCCGAGGAGCATCGGTCGCTCGGTGGCCGCCGGCAGCGGCACCAGCCATTCCACTGCCACAAGCTTCAGCTTGTCGCCCACCGGCTCATAGATCAGCACATTGGGCTTCAGGGGATCGGGTGGCCCCTGGATGGTGAGGTTGACGAAGTGAATGCCCATGGCGCCCTTGGGGTAATGCATGTGGCCTTCCATCTTCATGCCGTCATAATGCACGCAGCCTACCGTCGACAGGTAAAGGTCGCGCACGGCGACGTAAGGGTCTTCATATTTGGAAAGTGCGGCGCGCATGGCGTCGATCTGGTCTTGCGGCACGTCCTCGGCAAAGGCGGTGCCGGCGCATGTGCAAACGCCGAGCGCTACCGCGGCGGCGAGCCCGAAACGGAACTTGGTCATCCTGGATCCTCCCGACAGTCTGCAACCGGCGTCTTCAAACGGACATCGTATTGCAGGCTTCAGCTTTTCACAGAAAGCGCCTGATTGGCAAGACAGATAAAAGGTCAGGATTGCTGCTGCAATCTAGCGGCGCCAGACGGCACCGGTCCGGGAGTTCACCAGGACAATGACATCGCGGCCGTTGCGCGTGGCCTCGAAGGTGTAGGTGATGCCGCGGCATTCGATGGTCTCGACATTGCGGTAGCCGCTGTTGCGGACGCGAGCCTTGGCGGCGCTGCAGGACATTTTGCCCTGGTAAATGCCGAAGCGCGGATAGCAGCCGTAGCAGCCAAAGGGATCGCCGATTTCGCGCCGGTCGAAATAGTCCTTCCCGCTGGAATCGGCCTGGGCGACGGCGGGAAAACCCATGGCCAAGCCCAGGGCAAAGATCGAGGCGAAAATGATTTTCTTCATGGCAAACTCCTTGCCTGGTTTACGCCGGTGGCGGAAGAACGGATTACAGCCCGCGAAAGTTCCGGAGGATCATGTCCATCATATGGGCATTTCCATGGCGGGTGCACAAGAACACTAAGCGACGATTCACAACCACTATTTGCATTCACCGACAGAACTGTCGGCGCATATCCTGCCGTCTGTCCAGATTGCCCTGCTCAAGTCCGTCTTGTTCAAGATAGCACCGGTCAAGTCCGCACCTTTCAGGTTCGCCTCCCACAGGTCGGCGATGGTCAAGTTGGTGCCGTTCAACTTTGCGCCCTGCAGGTTAACACCGCTCAATTTTGCGCCATGCAGGTTCGCTCCGCCCAAATCTGCGCCGCTGAGGTCCGCCAGGTCCGCGTCGCCGCCCAAATTCGCTGAGAACATATCAGCTCCGCGCAAGTCCGCATCAATCAGTATCGCACCGCGCAGGTTGGCATATTTCAGGTTTGTCCCACGCAAGTCCGCGTCGGCCAAGTTGGCGTGACGCAGATCGGCGTTCCACAGGTTGGCGCTGCCAAGGTTCGCGTTGCTCAAATCGCACCCCGGGCATTTCCTGGTGCTGAGGAGTTGTTGAAGCTGCCCGGCATCGCCCGCCAGCGCAGGAGCGGCAATGCCCACCGTGGTCAGCGCGACAATTGCTGCTCCCAAGTTCTGAAACATTGCAATGCCTCCCGACCCCGCCGCCCGCGTGCCGTGATCACAGTAGCACTGTTTCCGTCTTTCTCCAATGTGCGATGATAGAGTTCGGCCTACGCGGGCCCCGTGACCGGCTCCTGTTGGGTGATGCAGTGGATGTTGCCGCCGGCGTAGAGAAGGGCGCGGGAGGGGACGGGGACGATCTCCATATCTTTGAACAGCTCGCGGAAAAGGCCCTGCGCTGCCGCATCGGATTCAGGGTTTCCGAAGTCGGGCAATATGAGTCCGCCGTTGGCGAGGTAGAAGTTGAGGTGGGAGAGGCCAAGCCTGGTGCCGGTTGCCTCGTTGCACGCGGCGGGCGGCTGGGGCACCTCGATTACTTCGAAGCTGCGGCCCTTGGCGTCGCGGGCGCCGCGGAAGATTTCCAGATTCTCCTGGAGGGCGGTGTAGTTGGCGTCGGCCGCGTCATCACAGCCCAGCGCCAGCACCACGCCGGGCTTCACGAAGGCCGCAAGCAGGTCGATATGGCCGTCGGTGAAATCATCGACCACGCCGCGGTTCAGCCAGATCACTGTGTCGGCGCCGAGATGGTCTTTCAGTTCGCGCTCGATCGAAGCTTGCCCCCAGGCCGGGTTGCGGTTGGGGTTCAGCAGGCATTGCCTTGTGGTGAGCAATGTGCCCTCACCATCCACATGGAATGAGC
>JAEUMI010000106.1 GCA_016792825.1 Hyphomicrobiales bacterium | reverse complement strand
GTCAACATGTTCCTGTCGGCGCCGCTGTCGGCGCTGGTGCCGGTCATCATGGTGGTGTTCGGCGCAGGCCAAACCACCATCGTGCTCACCGTGGTGCTGTTTGCCATCTGGATCGTGGTGCTTGACGCCCGGGCCGGGGTGAGGAACATCACGCCCTCGCTCGTCGAAATGGCCCGCAGCTTCGGAGCCAACCGCTTCCAGGCCTTCAGCAAGATCTTCATCTGGGCGGCGCTGCCAGAAATTCTCGCCGGGATCCGCCTCGGGCTCATCCGCGCGGTGAAGGGCGTGGTCATCGGGCAATTGCTGGTGTCCATCGTGGGTTTCGGGCGGCTCTTCGAAATCTACTCCTCGCGCTTCCTGATGGAGCATTTCTGGGCCCTGCTCTTCGTGCTTTTCGCGTTCGCCTTTGCCATAAACGAGTTTCTCGCATGGCTGGAGCGGCGCTTCGAATATTTCGCCGCTTCACGCAATTGACCCCACTTCATCTCAAGGAGAACTTCGCAAATGGATTTCGTGATTGCCCAACCCGCCCAGGCCTTTGTTCCCGTCAAAGGCTCCAAGGCAACATTCCCCGTGCACCGGATTTACTGCGTGGGGCGGAACTATGCCGCGCATGCCATCGAAATGGGCGGCGATCCGGACCGCGATCCGCCGTTCTTCTTCCAGAAAAATCCCGACAACCTCGTCCTCGACGGGGCGTTTCCCTATCCCACCGCCTCAAAGGACGTGCATCACGAAATCGAAATGGCGGTGGCGCTGAAGAGCGGCGGCAACGACATTCCGCTGGGCAAGGCTCTGGACTGTGTTTACGGCTACGGCGTCGCCCTCGACATGACGCGCCGCGACCTGCAGGGCAAGGCCAAGGATGCGGGCCGGCCGTGGGAAGTAGGCAAGGCTTTCGAAGCTTCCGCACCCTGCAGCGCGCTGGTTCCGGCCAGCGACATCGGCCATCCCTCCAGTGGCGCCATATGGCTCGACGTCAACGGCCAGCGCAAGCAGACCGGAGATCTCAACCAGATGATCTGGAAAGTTCCGGAGATGATCAGCTACCTCTCCGGCCTGTTCACGCTGAGGGCCGGCGATCTCATCCTGTCGGGAACGCCCTCCGGCGTAGGCGCGGTGAACCGCGGCGACAAGCTGCATGGCCATATCGACGGCATTGGCGAGCTGGAAGTTGTCGTCCTCTGAGCGCTAAGCTTTTGTTGATGATTAACAAATTTAGCAGGACTTTTATACAATTCTAAGCAAACGACTTAAGCGGTTTGCAAGCCGAAAGGCACAAATCTCCTTCCCGGGATAGCGACGGAAAGGGAGATTGTCATGAAAATGAAGATCCTTGCTTTGCTGTTGAGCGTTGTGCTGACAGGTGCGGCAGAGGCCCGCAACGATTCCAGTTTTAGAGCGTCGGCAGAGACGGTGGCAGAGGTCCAAGACAATGGGGCCCTGCCACCGGCAGCCGGGCGCAATTTCACCGCCACATTTGCCTCGTGGAAAAACACTTTCAAAACCATGTTCGATCCGCACACGCTGGCCAGGAGCTGCCTGGCCCGGGCGGTTTATTTCGAAGCCCGCTCTGAATCGCAGCTTGGACAATTGGCGGTGGCAACGGTCATCCTCAACCGGGCGCAGGACGAGAATTATCCATCGTCGATCTGCGGCGTGGTCTATCAGGGGGCAAGCCGCAGGAACGCCTGCCAGTTTTCCTTCGCCTGCGACGGCCAGCCGGATCTGCCGCGCAACGGCCGCGCCTGGGAGGCTGCCCTTGAGGTCACCACTCTGGCGCTTGCCAGGGACAGGCCGGTCCAGGTTGTAGCCAGCGCCACCCACTACCATGCGGATTATGTCGACCCGGCCTGGTCCCGCTCGCTGCACCGCGTGACCAAGATCGGCCGCCACATCTTCTACACGCAGGGCTGATCAAGGCCCCCAAGGGTTCTGGACAGGGTGAGGGCAAGCGGTTACGCTTGCCTTCAACACAGCGTGGAGCCCCTCATGACAAACCTTCTGGCGATGACCGCAACACGGCCAACGCGCACCCTTGCCGACGGCGAGGTGCTGCTCGTCCAGGGCGAGGGCGGCGGTGATCTTTTCATTCTGCTGAGCGGCAAGCTCGCCGTGGTGCGCGACGGCGTCAACATCGCCACCATTTCCCAGCCGGGCACCCTGGTGGGAGAGCTGTCGGTGCTGCTCGGCATCAGGAACAGCGCCACGGTCAGCGCCGAGCGTGAAGCCAAGGTGCGGGTGATCCGCGATGCCAATACGCTGCTGGACAGCGAGCCGGGCCTGGCGCGCCGCGTGGCGGCCCTGGTAGCCGGCCGGCTCGATGCCACCTCGGCGCTGCTGGTTGAACTGGCCAAGCAGAACAAGGGCAAGGCCGAACAGGGCCTGCTCAGCCGCATCCTCTCGACGCTCTATTCATCATCGCCGGGTGACGGAGAGAAGTAGCCGCCAAAATCAGCGGCGGGAGTTGGCCATGGACGATTCTCGGTTTGGACAGGAAGATTCACG
>JAEUMI010000076.1 GCA_016792825.1 Hyphomicrobiales bacterium | reverse complement strand
TCAAAAGTGGTAAAGCGTCCGGCGCAATCCGGACAATAACGCCGGCGGCGGATCGCGGCGCCATCTTCGGTGGAGCGCGAATCCTTCACCTGGGTTTCTTCGTTACTGCAGAATGGGCAGCGCATGGCTTCCTTTGCTTAGTAGATGGGGAAGCGCTTGGTGAGAGCCAAGACCTTGCGCTTGACCGCCGCTTCCACCTTAGCATTGCCCGCTTCGCCGTGCTTCGCAAGGCCATCGAGGACCTCGATGATCAGGGCTCCCACTTCCCTGAACTCCGCCACGCCAAAGCCGCGGGTGGTCCCCGCTGGCGTTCCCAGGCGGATGCCGGAGGTGATGGTGAAGGGTGCGGGGTCAAACGGAATGCCGTTCTTGTTGCAGGTGATGTAAGCCCGTCCCAGGGCGGCTTCGGAGGCCTTGCCAGTCAAACCCTTCTTGCGGAGGTCCACCAGCATCAGATGGGTGTCCGTGCCCCCTGAAACGAGATCACAGCCGCCTGCAACCATGGCATCGGCCAGGGCCCTGGCATTGGCCACGACCTGGGCCGCATATTTTTTGAAAGCGGGCCGAAGGGCTTCACCAAAGGCCACGGCCTTGGCGGCAATCACATGCTCCAGCGGCCCACCCTGGAGGCCGGGGAATACGGAAGAATTGATCTTCTTGCCAATGGCTTCATCACGCGTGAGGATCATGCCGCCGCGGGGACCGCGCAAGGTCTTGTGGGTGGTGGTGGTCACGACATGGGCGTGTTCAAGCGGATTGGGGTGCACACCACCGGCCACAAGGCCCGCGATATGGGCCATGTCCACCATCAGATAGGCGCCAACACTGTCGGCGATCTGGCGGAAGCGGGCAAAATCGAGGAAGCGCGGATAGCCCGAACCACCGGCGATGATGAGTTTCGGTTTAACCTGGAGAGCCTGAGCAGCGAGAGCGTCGAAATCGATCTGGTGATTGTCCTCGCGCACCTTGTAGGGCGCCACATGGAACCACTTACCGGACTGGTTCACGGGTGAGCCGTGGGTCAGATGCCCGCCACAGGCGAGATCAAGGCCCATGTAGGTGTCGCCAGGCTGGAGCAGCGCGAAGAATACGCCCTGGTTGGCCTGGGCGCCGGAATGGGGCTGGACGTTGGCAAAGGAACAGTCAAACAGTTTGCAGGCGCGCTCAATGGCGAGGGTTTCGGACACGTCCACATACTGGCAGCCGCCGTAATAGCGCCTGCCGGGATAGCCTTCGGCGTATTTGTTGGTCATGATCGAGCCCTGCGCTTCCAGCACCGCGCGCGAGACAATGTTTTCCGAGGCGATCAGTTCAATTTCGTTCTGCTGGCGGTAGAGTTCGCGGGTAATCGCCTGGGCGACCTTTGGATCGGTTTTAGCTAGTTTTTCCTTGAAGAAGCCCGGAAACAAGGGAGCCTTTTTTGCCTTGGCTTTGGCGGCCGGTTTCTTGACGGTTTTCTTGCTTGCCTTCTTGGCCATGATGGTCCCCTACCCTGATTCCGCGTTTCGGCTGCAAAATAGCGAAAGGCGGGTTGGGGTCCAGTAATATATGGCCGCAGCGAAATTGGCGTGGGAGAAGCGGCGTGAACAGACAAAATAGCGGCAGTCAGGCGGCGCGCTGCAGCAGCATCTCGGTCCAGAGCTGGTCAAGGGCCGCCACCAGCCTGGAGATTTCGAGTTCACCGTGGAGGGGCCCTGGGGTGAGGCGCAGGCGCTCGGTGCCCTTTGGTACCGTCGGATAATTGATGGGCTGGACATAGATGGAAAAATCGCTGAGCAGGCGGTCGGTCAGGGCCTTGCACTTGACCGGGTCGCCTACAATCAGGGGGACGATGTGGCTTTCGGTTTCAGTCACCGGAAGCCCCCTCGCCTTCAACGAGGCCGTGAGCAGTTTCGCATGCCGGCTCTGCAGTTGCCGCTCGAGGCTGCTTGCCTTGAGGTGGCGGATCGCGGCCGTGGCCCCGGCGGCGATGGCCGGGGCAATTGAGGTGGTGAAGATAAAGCCCGGGGCAAAGGACCTGACGGCATCAATGATCGTGGCGTTGGCGGCGATGTAACCACCCATCAGGCCAAAAGCCTTGGCGAGCGTGCCTTCGATGATATCGATTTCAGCCAATAAGCCATCGCGCTCGGCAATACCGCCGCCGCGGGGGCCATACATGCCAACGGCGTGGACTTCATCCAGATAAGTGAGAGCGCCATATCGCCTGGCGAGGGCGCAGATTTCCGCCAGCGGGGCGATATCGCCATCCATGGAATAAACGGATTCAAAAGCAACCAGCTTGGGGCGATCCACTGCCAGCGTTTTCAATTTCGCTTCGAGATCGGCCAAGTCGTTGTGGCGCCAGATGAGTTTTTCACCCCTGCCGTGGCGGATGCCTTCAATCATGGAGGCGTGGTTCAGTTCGTCTGACAATACGATGCAGTTGGGCAAGGCCCTGACAAGGGAAGACAGGGTCGCTTCATTGGCCATGTAGCCCGAGTTGAACAGGAGGGCCGCGTCCTTGCCATGGAGGCCGGCCAGTTCCTGTTCAAGCTCGACATGATAATGGGTGGTGCCGGAAATGTTGCGGGTGCCGCCGGAGCCCGCGCCCACGTCGTCAACGGCTGCGTGCATGGCGGCAAGAACATCGGGATGCTG
>JAEUMI010000004.1 GCA_016792825.1 Hyphomicrobiales bacterium | reverse complement strand
GGATTTCCGCGGCGATCCTTCATCCGCCTTGCTGGAAGTCCTCGATCCCGAGCAGAACTCGACCTTCATGGACCACTATCTCGAAGTGGAATATGACCTGTCGAACGTGATGTTCGTGACCACCTCGAACACGCTGAACATTCCGCCAGCCCTTCTCGACCGCATGGAGATCATCAGGATCGCCGGCTACACCGAAGAAGAGAAGATGGAAATCGGCAAGCGCCATCTTGTGCCCAAGGTCATGGAAAACCATGCCCTGGACAAGAAGGATTTCGAGATCACCGAGGACGCGATCTACGAGACAATCCGCCGTTACACGCGCGAAGCCGGGGTGCGTAATCTTGAGCGAGAGATCAACACCATCGCCCGCAAGGCGGTGAAGGATCTCATGATGTCCAAGAAAAAGAAGATCAAGGTGACCCCGGACGTGGTGAACCAGTATCTCGGCGTGCAGAAGTTCAAGCACGGCGAAGCCGAACGTGAAGACCAGGTGGGCGTCGTGACCGGCCTTGCCTGGACTGAAGTGGGCGGCGAACTGCTCACCATCGAAGCCCTCATGATGCCGGGCAAAGGCAAGATGACGGTGACGGGCAACCTGAAGGACGTGATGAAGGAGTCGATCTCGGCTGCTTCCTCCTATGTCCGCTCGCGCGCTCCTTCGATTGGCGTCAAGCCGCCTGTCTTCGACAAGAAGGACATCCACGTGCACGTTCCGGAAGGGGCAACCCCCAAGGATGGTCCGTCCGCAGGTATAGCCATGGTGACCGCCATCGTGTCGGTGATGACCGGGATTCCGGTGCGCAAGGACGTGGCCATGACGGGCGAAATTACGCTCCGCGGCCGGGTTCTGCCCATTGGCGGCCTGAAGGAAAAGCTCCTCGCTGCGCTTCGCGGCGGCATCAAGAAAGTGATGATTCCGGAGGAAAACGCCAAGGACCTGGCGGAGATTCCGGACTCGGTGAAAAACGGCATGGAAATCATTCCGGTGGCCATGATGGACGATGTCCTGAAGCAGGCCCTGGTGCGCATGCCCGAGCCCATCGAGTGGGATGAAGTGGCCGAGGAAGCCGCTGCCGCCGCCCGGGCTCTGGCCGAGAAGTCAGGCGAGGGCGCCCGGGCCCACTGACGCCTTTCGAATCACTTTTTCAAATAATCCGCAGGCGGAGCATCCTTGCTCCGCCTGCCTTTATTTGCGCCGCTTCATAAGCCGTTGATCTGACTCCTGAATATATTTTTCTTCGCCCGACTCTTGCGAATCCCACGCAATTTGTCGTTTCCTGTTGGCACGGCATTTGATTTGCAGGCTTTCTTCCCCCTTAAGTTCCGGGAGTGCGAAGACATGAACAAGAACGAGTTGATTGCCAAGGTCGCCAAGGATACGCGCCTGACCCGCGGCGAGGCTGGCGAGGCCGTGGAGGCCACAATCGAGAACATCATGCGGGCCCTGCGCCAGGGCGACGATGTCCGCCTCATCGGCTTCGGCGTCTTCACCGTGACGCGGCGCAAGGCGGGCGAGGCGCGCAATCCGCAGACCGGGAAACTCATCCGGCTTCCCGCCTCAAAACGGGCAAAATTCAAGGCAGGCAAACTACTTAAGGAGGCTGTTAACGGCTAACAACTGACGGCGATTTCAGACCTAGCAGCCCCGCGCGCCCTCAGAATCGCGCGGGGATTCTTATGGCGCTTGCAATGCCCAAATCATCTGGCTAAGGAGTGGCGGAAGAGGGCGATTAGCTCAGTTGGTAGAGCGCTTCGTTTACACCGAAGATGTCGGGAGTTCGAGTCTCTCATCGCCCACCATCCCTCAGAA
The DNA here is from genome assembly GCA_016792825.1 of Hyphomicrobiales bacterium. Lineage (GTDB taxonomy): Bacteria > Pseudomonadota > Alphaproteobacteria > Rhizobiales > Aestuariivirgaceae > Aestuariivirga. Next base: position 6,427 of record JAEUMI010000004.1, on the reverse strand, counting down.
AAGCAGTCCGGGCAGCGTTCTAGTGAACGACTTGCTGCTAACCCAATCTAGCCGTTCTGAACGCCGCGGAGCGCCAGCAGCCGGTCGGCAATGTCCGAAAAGCCGTCGGCGAACACTTCAATGTGCCGGCGGTTTTCCTTTTCGGCATGGGCTTCCGAACGCGCCAGGCGGGCCTCGAGGACGGACGCCACCTTGTCACTGTCAGCGCGGGCTTCTTCGGCCAATTGCTGGACTCGCCGGATCAGGTCGTTGGCCAGCATATGGTTGTCCTCGCTGGTGCGCGCCGCCAGTGAATCGATCTTGTGGTTCAGTTCAGAGGACAGCTTCTCCAGCTGCTTGTCGAATACCAGGAACATTTCCGACAGCATTTGCTGCTGGGCTTCCTGGTTCTTCTGCAACTCGGAATTCAGCTGCATCGACTGATCATGCAGCCGGCGCTGCGTGTCGTCAGTTGCGGCAAACAGGCTTTCACAGCTTTGGGCAAGTTCGCTGTAGCGCGTTTCAAGAGACCCCAGGGCCTGCTGGGCGTTGCGGTCGGATTCTTCCAGAATCGCGATCATTTCTTCCATGCGGGCTTCGTGCAGGCGGCGCGTCGGGCCGACCAGGACACGGCGGATGTCGGCCAGTGATTTTGCCGGATCAATATCCTCCGACAGGGCGTCCAGGACCTTCTTGCTGAGCACCGATTCAGAGTACCTTGAACCACCTGGAAACCTTTCAACCGGCGCAAACCGGGGAGTCTGGTTGGCCAGCGGATTCCGGCCGCCGGTGCTTTGCGGGGCAGCCTGTTCGGCCTGCGGTCCCGACCTGTCCTCGGTTTCCTCGGAAACCGGATAGGTACGATCTGACGATTGACCGGAATGCTCGAGGTTTCTTGTCGTCACGTTATTCTCCTTCGGATCAATGTCTGTCGTAAGCTTGTAGTCGCCGGAACGCTGCGTGAACCCACCGGAAACCGTGAAGCGGAGATCGCTGAAGTCCTTCATTTTGCTTTCTTACTGACAACAAACCAAATCTGCGGGTAGTCCAATATCCGTCCACGTATGTCCCTGGAACCTGTATCGTCGCGGGACAATCCAGGCTCACAAGAGTCCAAACCCGGGGCCAGAACTGCTTGCATCGGTTAATATGCAAAACCGGGGCCACAGGCTTTCATTTTTGATATCAGACCTTCTAAGTTTTGATTCCACTTGTAACGGTCGGGTGGGTAAAGACTTAACCTTACCCGGCGACGAGAAGCAGCCCAGAAATGAACGCCATTCCGCCTGACTTGCGAGCCGCCATTGACCGGCATCTGGCCGATAGCTTGCCGGGGTCGCTGGTTGGGAAAACGGCCCGCATGTCGGAAATCTACCGGCAGGGCGGGGGCTCGGGCGGGGCCCTGGATTTGGGCGCCTATCTGGTAGCGCGCCTGCCAGCAACCTATGCGGCCATCTGCTCCTGCCTGGAAGAACTCGCCCAAAGGCATCCGAAATTTTCGCCCCGGACTTTGCTTGATGCGGGCTCGGGACCCGGCACCGCCGCCTGGGCGGCACTTTCCGTCTATTCCGGCATTTCGGCTGTCACATTTCTGGACAACAACCAGAAATTCCTGAAGCTGGCCGGCAGTCTTGCCGCCCAGGGTGAACACCTGGCCTTGCAGGGGGCACGCGCCATGACAGCCGACCTCGGCGAACTGCCGGATGATGTGGCGGCCGATTTGGTCGTTGCGGCCTATGCCCTGGCCGAACTGCCGGCATCGAAGGCAGGTGAGATAGCCACGGCCCTTTGGAAGGCTTGTGAAGACACCCTTGTTGTCATCGAGCCCGGAACGCCGCAAGGCTTCGCCCGGATTCGCGAAGTGCGCTCGGCCCTGCTGGCCGAAGGCGCACACCTCATCGCACCCTGTACCCACGAGAATTCCTGCCCCATTCAGCCTCCAGACTGGTGCCATTTTTCCGTCAGGTTGGCGCGCCGCCGCGAACACATGCATGCCAAACAAGCCACCGTTCCCTTTGAGGACGAAAAATTCAGTTACCTGATCGCCTCGCGCCCGCCGGGTGAAGTGCACGGGAGCCGCATTCTCGGCCCCCCGGCTGATGGCAAGGCAGACATCAGGTTCAAGTTGTGTGGCGGGGATGGCCTCTCCCGGCAAAGCGTTGCGAGGCGCGACAAAGCGGCATACAAGCGGGTCCGGAAGCTCCGGTGGGGCGATCTTTTCGAATAATTGCATATCTTGATGGAGACAACCGCATGGCCAGAAAACTCATTTCCTCGGGCTCGAAATTTGAAGCGGAAATGGCCTATTCGCGGGCCGTGGTGGAGGGCGACTGGATTTTCGTTTCCGGCACCACGGGATTCAACTACGCCACCATGGAGATTTCCGAGGATGTGGCGGCCCAGGCCGAGCAGACTTTTCTCAACATCAAGGCCGCCATGGAGAAGGCGGGATTCGGGCTCGAGCACATCGTCCGGGTTCACTATATCCTGCCGAAGCCGGAGGAATTCCAGGCCTGCTGGCCGGTTTTGCGGAAATTTCTCGGCGATGTCCGCCCGGCGGCCACCATGTTTGTGGCCGCCCTGGTTGATCCACGCATGAAGATCGAAATCGAGGTTACGGGCAAAAAGCCCTCCGCTTAGCTTGACACGGGGGGAGGGCTACTTTATCCACCGCGCAGTTGAATTGCGGGAGTAGCTCAGTTGGTTAGAGCGTCGCCCTGTCACGGCGAAGGTCGCGGGTTCGAGCCCCGTCTCTCGCGCCATTCAATGCAACAAAAAAGGGCTGCAGGAATGCGGCCCTTTTGCTGTTCCGGACGCTGATTTCCAGCCATGCGGACTCTGCAGGAAGTGCGGCCTTTGAAACGCTTGCGATAGGGCCCGTGCTGCGCTACCAAACGGATGAATCTGGCCCGCCCCGAGGCGGTCTTGAGATGGGGTATCATGCCTGAACTGCTGAAAGATTACCTGCCAATTGTCATCTTCATGGGCATCGCCGCCGGGATTGGCCTGGCGCTGATGATCGCCCCCATTTTGATCGCCGTGCGCAACCCCGATCCGGAAAAACTTTCGGCTTACGAGTGCGGCTTCAATGCCTTCGACGACGCGCGCATGAAATTCGACGTGCGCTTCTATCTGGTTTCGATCCTGTTCATCATCTTCGACCTCGAAGTGGCCTTTCTCTTTCCCTGGGCCGTGAGCCTGAAGGAGATCGGCGTTCTGGGCTTCTGGTCCATGATGGTGTTTTTAGGGATTCTCACCATCGGCTTTATCTATGAATGGCGGAAAGGGGCCCTCGAATGGGATTGATCGAGAGGGCCGCCCCCGAACAGCGCGAATATTTTACCGAGATCAACGCCGAACTCGCCGACAAGGGTTTCCTTGTCACCTCCACCGACGATCTCATCAACTGGGCCCGCACCGGCTCGCTGATGTGGATGACCTTCGGCCTGGCCTGCTGTGCCGTTGAAATGATGCAGACCTCCATGCCGCGCTATGACGTGGAGCGCTTTGGTTTTGCGCCGCGCGCCTCGCCCCGCCAGTCCGACGTGATGATCGTGGCTGGAACCCTCACCAACAAGATGGCCCCGGCGCTGCGCAAGGTTTATGACCAGATGCCGGAACCGCGCTACGTGATCTCCATGGGCTCCTGCGCCAATGGCGGCGGCTATTATCACTATTCCTATTCCGTGGTGCGCGGCTGCGACCGCATCGTGCCTGTCGATATCTACATTCCGGGCTGCCCGCCCACCGCGGAAGCCTTGCTCTACGGCATTCTGCAACTGCAGAAAAAAATCCGCCGCGTCGGCACGATCGAGCGCTGACCATGGCTGAAAACCTGTCTGTACTTGGTGTTCACATCGCGGAAAAACTCGGGTCCGCCGTGACCGGGCATGCCGTGGCCTTTGGCGAACTCACGGTTCATGCTGAGGCCGCCGAGATCAACACCGTTCTCACCTTCCTGCGCGACGATCCGGAATGCCTCTTCGTCTGCTTCATTGATATTTGCGGCGCGGATTACCCGGCCCGCGAAAAGCGCTTTGATGTCGTCTACCACCTGCTGTCGCCCTACAAGAACCAGCGCATCCGCGTGAAAATCCAGGCCGACGAGGACACCCAGGTGCCCAGCGCGATCCCTGTGTTCCCCGCCGCCAACTGGTATGAGCGCGAAACCTTCGATCTCTATGGCGTGCTGTTCTCCGGCCATCCTGACCTGCGCCGCATTTTGACCGACTATGGTTTTTCTGGCCATCCCTTGCGCAAGGATTTCCCGCTCACCGGCCATGTCGAAGTGCGCTACGACGACGAGGCCAAGCGCGTGGTCTATGAGCCCGTGAAACTTGTGCAGGAATTCCGTTCCTTTGACTACCTGTCGCCTTGGGAAGGAACGACCTACATTCTCCCGGGTGACGAGAAGGCGAAGTCATGACCGAGGCAACCGTTCGCAACTTCTCGATCAACTTCGGACCGCAGCATCCGGCGGCGCATGGCGTTCTGCGCCTTGTGCTGGAACTCGATGGTGAAGTGGTTACCCGCGTCGATCCACATATCGGCCTGCTGCATCGCGGCACCGAAAAGCTGATCGAATACAAAACCTACATGCAGGCCATACCCTATTTCGACCGGCTCGATTATGTGGCGCCAATGAACCAGGAGCATGCCTATGCCCTGGCCATTGAAAAATTGCTTGGCATTACAGTGCCTAAGCGCGCCCAGCTCATCCGGGTTCTTTACTCGGAAATCGGCCGCCTGCTGTCCCATCTCCTCAACGTCACCACCCAGGCGATGGACGTGGGCGCCTTGACCCCGCCGCTCTGGGGCTTCGAAGAGCGCGAAAAGCTCATGGTTTTCTACGAGCGCGCCTCGGGTTCGCGCATGCATGCGGCCTATGTGCGCCCGGGGGGCGTGCACCAGGATCTGCCGCAGAAACTTGTTGATGACATCGGCCACTTCTGTGACACGCACCCCAATGTGCTGGACGATATCGAAACGCTGCTCACCGGAAACCGCATATTCAAGCAGCGCAATGTGGATATCGGCGTTGTGTCGCTCGAGGAGTGCTTCAAGTGGGGTTTTTCCGGCGTCATGGTGCGGGGTTCCGGCGCCGCCTGGGATTTGCGTAAAAGCCAGCCCTATGAATGCTATTCCGAAATGGATTTTGACATTCCCATCGGCAAGAACGGCGACAACTATGACCGCTATCTCATCCGCGTTCAGGAAATGCGCGAGAGTGTGAAGATCATGAAGCAGTGCGTGGCCATGCTGAACAGTCCGGCAGGGCAGGGGCCGGTTTCATCGAGCGATGGCAAGATCGTGCCGCCCAAGCGCGCCGAAATGAAGCGCTCCATGGAAGCGCTGATCCATCACTTCAAGCTTTACACCGAAGGCTACAAGGTGCCAGAAGGTGAAGTCTACGCTGCGGTGGAAGCGCCCAAGGGGGAGTTCGGCGTCTATCTCGTGAGCGATGGTTCCAACAAGCCCTACCGCTGCAAACTCCGCGCCCCCGGCTTCGCCCATTTGCAGGCCATGGACTTCATGTGCCGTGGCCACATGCTGGCCGACGTCTCCGCCGTGCTGGGCTCCCTCGATATCGTGTTTGGTGAGGTTGATCGATGAGCGTTCGCCGTCTTGATCCTGTGCAGCCGGAAAGCTTCGCGTTTTCAGCGGAGAACATGGCCTGGGCAAAAAAGACTATCGGCAATTATCCCGCCGGCAAGCAGGCATCCGCCGTGATCGCACTTCTCTGGCGCGCCCAGGAGCAGAATGCCGGCTGGCTCTCCAAGCCCGCCATGGAATATGTGGGCAAGATGCTCGACATGGCCTTCATCCGGGTTTACGAAGTGGCCACGTTCTATACGATGTTCCAGCTTTCGCCCGTTGGCAAAAAGGCCCACATCCAGGTATGCGGCACCACGCCCTGCATGCTTCGTGGCGCCGAGGATTTGAAGAAGGTCTGCCAGCGCAAGATTCACCATGATCCGCATCATCTATCCGCCGATGGCAATTTCTCCTGGGAAGAGGCGGAGTGCCTTGGGGCCTGTGTCAATGCCCCCATGGTGCAGATCTGGAAGGACACCTACGAGGACCTGACGCCCGAGAGTTTTGAAAAGCTGCTCGATGATCTGGCGGCGGGCAGGAGCGTTACGCCCGGGCCGCAGAATGGCCGCCAGCTTTCGGCTCCCGAAGGCGCCCTGACTTCGCTCACCGACAAATCCCTCTACAGCGGCAACCGCACCTTCAAGCGGGTTGAAGCGCCGCCACCTCCGCCGCCGGCGCCGCCAGCCGCCGTTGTTCCGGTCGCAGCGCCTGTCGAAAAAGTTGCCGCCAAAAAGCCTGTGGCCAAAAAAGCCGCCAAGAAATCAGCGCCCGCCAAAGCGCCTGCGAAGAAGAAAAGGTGAGAGTGAACCATGCTCGCTGACAAGGATCGCATTTTCACCAATCTCTATGGCCT
>JAEUMI010000002.1 GCA_016792825.1 Hyphomicrobiales bacterium | reverse complement strand
AATGCCCAGCCCCAGCACCAGTTCCGCCAGCAGAACGGCCGGGGAATGGGTCACCGCGAACACCACGGGTGTCGCCATCAGCAGAATGCCGCCCGTACGCTCAATGATGATGCAGGTGCTGGCCAGCCTCTGCCGCAGCATAAGCGGGGCGTAATTGTCCTGGTGCTGCAGCGCGTGGCCCACCTCATGCGCCGCTACCGCCACTGCCGTCACCGACTTCCCGTCGAAGTTCCGCGCCGAGAGCCGCACCACCTTCTCTTCCGGTGAATAATGGTCACCCCCGTCAATGCGCTCGAGCTTGACGTCCGCAAGCCCAGCCCTGTCCAGCAGGTGCCGCGCCAGTTCGCCGCCGGTTCCGGGAAACTCCGGCTGCTCCCGGCCATGCTTTTCCATCACCCACTTGATCCAGAACTGCGGGCCGAATATCAGGGCCATGAGCCCGCCCACGCCCAGAATGGCAAGAACCAGCATCGGGCTGGCCCGGGCCTAGTTCCCCAGCAGCGCCGCTTCCAGGATGTCCAGGCCTTCGTCCAGCACCGCATCCGATGCCGTAAGCGGTGTCAGCAACCGCACCGTATCGGCGTAAATGCCGCAGGTGAGAATGAGCAGCCCGCGCTCCAGGCACTTGGCCGCCAGCGCTTTTGCCCCCGCCGCATCGGGCTTGTTGCCGCCATGCTCGGTCACCAGCTCGAAAGCGCACATGGCGCCAAGCCCGCGCACGTTGCCGATCGCCATGCCGCGGCCCTTGGCCTTGATCGCCTTTAACCGCGCCATGATTTTCTTGCCCTGCGCTTCGGCCTTTTCCATCAGGCCTTCCGTCTCGAAGGCCTCGAACACGCCAAGTGCCGCCGCGCAGGCAATGGGGTTCCCCGCATAGGTGCCGCCGATGCTGCCGGGCTCCGGCGTATCCATGATCGCCGCACGGCCGATCACGCCAGCCAGCGGAAAGCCGCCGGCCAAGGATTTTGCAACGGTCACAAGATCAGGCTCCACCCCGAAATGATCCATCGCAAACCACTTTCCGGTGCGCCCGAAACCCGACTGGATTTCGTCGGCAATGAGCACAATGCCATGCTCGTCGCAAAGCTTGCGCAGCCGCACCAGGAATTCCTTCGGCGCCACATAAAATCCGCCTTCGCCCTGCACCGGCTCGACGATGATGGCGGCCACCCGCGAAGCCTCCACATCGCATTTGAACAGCATCTCGATGGCGTGAATGGAATCATCAATGCTGATGCCCTTGTGCTCGACCGGAAACGGCACATGCCAGATGCCGCCGGGCATCGGGCCAAAACCCGCCTTGTAGGGCAGGACTTTTCCCGTGAGCGCCATGCCGAGAAGTGTGCGGCCATGAAAGGACCCGTGGAAAGCGATGATATCGGAACGCCCCGTGTAGCAGCGCGCAAACTTGATGGCGTTTTCAACCGCCTCCGCGCCGGTGGTGACCAGCGCTGATTTCTTCTCGCCCTTCATCGGCGCAATGGCATTGAGCTTTTCGCAGAGTTCGACGAGAGGCGTGTAGGGCATCACCGTGCCACAGGTGTGGGTGAGTTTCTCCAGCTGTTCATAAACCCGCTTCATCACCAGCGGATGCCGGTGGCCCGTGTTGACCACCGCGATGCCGCCGCCGAAATCCACATATCGGTTGCCTTCAATATCCCAGATTTCCGAATTCTCGGCCCGCGCCGCCATAACGGCAGCCCCCATGCCGACGCCGCGCGATACAGCCTTGGCGCGCCGCTCCACCCACTGCTTGTTCATGCCGGGTGCTGCTGTGACAGGTGCATTCATGATTGTCTCCTGGGTAAATTATGGGCAGTGTTTACTCTCTCTCCCCTCGAAAGGGCAAACAGTTTCAATTTTTAGGATTACCAGATGTCAGAACTCTTTAGGTCCACCGCCAGTGAAATCCACGCGCGTCTGAAAAACGGGGAAATCTCACCACTTGACTGCCTCGATGCATTGGAAATACGCATTTCTCAGGTGGAGAGTAAGGTTAATGCCCTGCCCACCCTGTGTTTTGACCGCGCCCGCGCCCATGCCCGCGCGCTTATGAAAAAACCCATGGGCGAACGCGGCCTGCTTGCGGGCCTTCCCGTGCCCATCAAGGATTTGAATGACGTGGCCGGCGTCCGCTCCACCCAGGGCTCGCCCATCTATGCTGATCGCATTGCGCCAACTTCAGATATCATGGTCACCCATCTGGAAAAAAATGGC
>JAEUMI010000352.1 GCA_016792825.1 Hyphomicrobiales bacterium | reverse complement strand
CGTGATATCCGGCTGGTTCATCCGCTCGCCCACCACCGCCAGGATGACTTCGTCAGATACCAGATCGCCGCGGTCCATGATCGCCTTGGCCTGGAGGCCAACTTCACTTCCCGCCGCAACCGCCGCACGCAGCATGTCGCCAGTGGACAGTTGCTTCATGCCCCGCCCAACCTCAAGCAGCTTGGCTTGCGTGCCTTTTCCGGCACCCGGAGGTCCGAGCAGGATGATGTTCATTTCCGGTTGCCGCGCAGCTTTGATTTCTTGATCAGGCCTTCATACTGCTGGGCATAGAGATGGCCCTGCAGCTGCGCCACCGTATCCATGGTGACACTCACGACGATCAGCAGCGAGGTGCCGCCGAAATAGAACGGCACCCCGGTATAGCCGATCAGGAGTTCAGGCAGCAGGCAGACCAGCGAGAGATACAGGGCGCCGACAACCGTCACGCGGGTCAGCACATAGTCGATGTATTCCGCGGTGCGCTCGCCCGGACGGATGCCAGGAATGAAGCCGCCATACTTCTTCAGGTTCTCCGCCGTTTCCTTGGGATTGAACATGATGGAGGTGTAGAAGAAGGCAAAGAAAATAATCAGCATCACATAGAGCGCAAGGAACAGCGGTTGGCCGTGCCCCAGAAGCGCAGTAATCGAAATCAGCCAGTCCGGCCCCTGCCCGGCGCTGAAGTTTGCCACCGTGATCGGCAGCAGCAGAAGCGACGAGGCGAAAATCGGCGGGATCACGCCTGCCGTATTCAGCTTGAGCGGCAAATGCGAACTGTCGCCCTGGAATACCTTCTGCCCGACCTGGCGCTTGGGATACTGGATGAGAAGCCGCCGTTGCGCCCGCTCAAACAGGACGATGAAGGCAACCACGCCAAGCGCCATGATCATGATGCCCAGAATGACGAAAGTGGATAACTGGCCCGTGCGCCCCAGCTCAAGCATGGCCGCGATGCCGCCCGGCAAGCCGGCAACAATGCCCGCGAAAATGATCAGGGAAATTCCGTTGCCGATGCCGCGCGAGGTGATCTGTTCGCCCAGCCACATCAGGAATACCGTACCGCCGGTCAGCGTGATCACCGTGCTGGCGCGGAAAAACAGGCCGGGATCGGCAACCAGGTTGCCCTGCCCTTCAAGCCCCACGGCGATGCCATATGCCTGCAATGCCGCCAGGATCACCGTGCCGTAGCGCGTGTACTGGTTCATTTTCTTGCGGCCGGATTCGCCTTCCTTCTTGAGCGCTTCAAGATGCGGCGACACCGTGGTCATCAGCTGCATGATGATGGAGGCTGAAATATACGGCATGATATTGAGGGCAAAAATTGCCATGCGGCCAAGCGCGCCGCCCGCCAGGCCGTTCACCCAGCCAAGGATGCCCGACGAGTTCTGCGCTGCAAATCGCGCCAGTTCAACAGTATCAATGCCGGGGATGGGAATGTAGGTGCCAAGGCGATAAACGATCAATGCACCCAGGGTGAACCAGATGCGGCTCTTCAGGTCTTCCGATTTGGCCAGGGCCCCAAAATTAAGGTTTGCCGCAAGTTGTTCAGCTGCCGATGCCATGTCGTATCCTTGAGCTTTGGTAACAAGCTCCCTATGTGGGGTGGCCCGTTAACCCATGCAACCTTACTTCTTGTGTTCGGACGGCACTTCAACTGGCCTCAAAACCTTCACACTGCCACCGGCCTTTTCGACCGCGGCAATGGCACCCTTGGTGGCGTAAAACACCTCGAATGCGAG
>JAEUMI010000325.1 GCA_016792825.1 Hyphomicrobiales bacterium | reverse complement strand
CGAAACCGATGTCATGATCGTCGACATGCCGCCCGGCACCGGCGATGCCCAACTGACGCTCGCCCAGCAGACACCATTGTCAGGTGCCGTGATTGTCTCAACTCCGCAGGACCTGGCGCTGATCGACGCCCGCAAAGGCCTTAACATGTTCCGCAAGGTGAATGTGCCGGTGATCGGCATCGTCGAGAACATGAGCTATTTTGTCTGCAGCAAATGCGGAGAGCGCCATGAAATTTTTGGCCATGGCGGCGCCCGCGAAGAGGCCGCCCGGCTGGGCGTGCCGTTCCTCGGCGAAGTTCCGCTCGACAAGGAAGTGCGCATCCGCTCCGACAGCGGCGAACCCGTCGTCGTCTCCATGCCGGACTCGCTTCATGCCACAATCTACAAGGACATCGCCCGCCAGGTGTGGGCCGCCGTCGAAGGCGGAAAGTTATCCAAGCCCGCCCCACGGATTTCGGTTGAAAGCTAGGCAGGCGTTTCAGGAAGTGTTATCCATGAGGCGGGATTCCTAGCGGGGCTTGGGAAACAGGGGGGACCGGCGATAAGGTCTATGGGGTTTTGATGTCGAAACTGATGTTCATATTTGGTATTCTGTTCCTGGCGGCAGGTATTGCCCTTGGACTTCTCATCCATTTTTCACCCGGTGAAATGCAGGTGCGGGGTCTCACCCCGGACGTCGCGGCTATTCTCATCGTGGGCGGCGCCCTGTGCCTGGGGCTTGGCAGCACCATAGGGGCGCTGCGCGACCGGACCGTTGCACCCGTTGTGGTGGAAACTGCGCCCGAGACGCCGGAAGAGAAACCCGCCACCCCGAAATTCACCGGCTTTGGCAAAAAGACCGCGGCCACCGCGGCGGTGGCTGAAGCAAGTGCCGCCGTTGCCGAAACGGCCGCCGCTTCCAAAACCAGCGTTGCCGATACGGTGGCCGCACTGGAACAGGCAAAGACCGATATTGCCGTGGCCCTCGGCGTCGAGCCGCAGAAGTCGGCGCCGCAAGAATTTGTTGTCGCCAAAGCCGAGCCCGAAGCAAAGCCGGAAGCGGCCGATGCTGAAGAACTTTACGTGGTGGAGGAAAAAGTCATTCGCGGCCGACCGGCCCGGGTGCTCTCCGACGGCACCGTGGAAGCCGAAACCGATGAGGGCTGGATGCGCTTTGAGAACCTCGAGCACCTCGACGAGTATCTCGAAGCTATGGTTCCCGAGGCATAAGATCGTAGGGGTGCTTCCATCCCGGCAGTGACTTGATCCGTTCAAGCCAGCTTAGGACGTGAGGGTAGGGCTCAAGCGGCAGCGGAAGCTCAGCCCCAAAGAACATGTAACCGCACAGCGAAAAGTCCGCGATGGTGGGGCGCTTCCCGATGAGAAACGGCTGTCCCGCCAAATGGCCATCGACAATCTTCAGTGAAGTGTTGAAGCGCTGGCGCAGGAATTCGGTCACGGGCGTTTCGCCCGTCTTGGCCAGCGAGACCATGAAGCGCAGGGTGGCGATGTAGCTGGTGAATTTGTGATTGTCGAAGAACATCCAGCGCAGGATTTCGCGGCGCTCGTCATCATCCTTCGCACCGAACGTTCCGGTTTTTCCGGCGAGATAATCGAGAATGACGCCGGATTGTGTGAGCTTTCTTGCCCCGTCAACCAGGACCGGAACCTCGCCCATTTCATTTACCTCGGAGCGGTACTCCGGCGTGCGGGTCTGGCCATTGAAATAGTTCACGAAGATCGGCTGCCAGTCCGCTTTGCACAATTCAAGCATCAGCGCCGCCTTGTAGGCGTTGCCCGATTCTCCAAAGCAATACAGTTGATAGCTGGCCATGATGGAGCCAGCCTATTTAATGTGCATCAGGATGGCAACGATGGATATGAACGGCGCGGAACAAGCCAGCCATGTCGCATTTGAGGGGAGACTTTCGTCTCCGCCGTTGCTAGTTTGCTTTTCGATCAAGACCAAATGAAGGGGATCATAACAATGAAGCGCATAGCACTTATTGCAACACTGGTTTCAGTTTCGGCAACACCGGCTTTCGCCCACGCGGGCCATGGCATTGCCTCCGGATTTCTCCATCCTTTCCTCGGCTGGGACCATCTCATCGCCATGCTGGCAGTGGGCGCCTGGGGTGCTATCCTGGGCAACCGCGCCATCTGGGCAGTCCCTGCGGCTTTCGTGTCCGCCATGATCCTGGGCGGCGCCTTCGGCATGGCCAGAATTGAAGTGCCCTTTGTCGAGACCATGATCCTGGCCTCGGTCCTCGTACTGGCGGCCCTTGCCATGGCACGTGTCAAGCTGCCGGTTTGGAGCGGCATGGCCATTGTCGGCCTGTTCGCCCTGGCCCATGGCTATGCCCACGGCACGGAAATTCCTGAAGGCGCAAACGCCTGGGTCTTCGGCGCCGGCTTCGTCGCCGCCACCTCCCTCATTCATGCCCTCGGCGCCCTGTCGGCGCTTGCGGTCATGAGGATGAAGGCTGTCAGAACCTAAAACTCTCCTCATATCTCATCATGCCCGCACTGGATGCGGGCATCTTCTCGTTTGATCAGAAAATGGCCGCGTCAAGCACGGCTATGATGACAAGGAGGTTGGACTACCTTACGTCCAGAACACTTGTCCGTGCTTTGCGCACGACTTCAGTTGCCGTAGAACCGCGGAACAGGCGCTGGAAGCGCGAGCGGCCCTCATCGGTGACCACGATGATCTTGTAGAGCGCGCCGCTTTCGACGATTTCCTCGACCGCCTGGCCCACCGCAACCTTGGTTTCATGGACCGGAATGGTCATGGCCTTGAGCAGCGCCTTGGCGTTGGCCACCGCTTCCTCGGCGGCCCCCCGGCCTTGCTCCGTGTCGGCCACCGAAAACAGGGTGATGGGTTCGCCTGTCACATGGGCGAGGACGGCGGCGCGGCGCACTGCCTGCATCGAGCGCGAGGTCCCGTCGGTGCAGATGAAGTATCCCTTTTTTTCGGGACCCTTGCGCACGACCAGAACCGAGCAGGGAGCCAGCGTGGTCACCTGCTGCACGATTCCCGCGTCAAAGAAAGCGGCAAACTCGCCACGCCAGCGTGACGGCTCACCGAGAATCATCATGTTATAGGGGCCAAGCTCATACTGATCGAGGATGCCATTGGTGACGTCGGGTGCGGTCTTGAGCTTGAGAACCACGCTGCGCCCCTCGGGACTCTTGTACTCAACCTTGGTGTCCCCGGCCGGATCGCCCCAGGCATCCTGGGTCGCTGCCTCCTTGGGCCAGCTTTCCGGATCAATGCCTTGCTCCTTCAGGGCCACCAGGGCCTGCTTGAGATAACGCACCCCCGGCAGCTCGAAGCCAGCTTCCATCATGTTCTGCCGGGCTAGGCGCACCTGCAGACCGCCGGAATGGAGCCCCTGGTCAATGGGGCGCACGTGAAGAAAGATCAGGTCGCAATCATTGCCGACGAAAAACTGCGCCGCAAACCGGACCGTCTCGTTTCCCCCGTCGCTGCCATCCACGCAGGCCAATACCCGGAAACGGTTTCGCCGCTGGGCCCGCAGGTTCTGCAGGGTCTTGCGGACCGCCACCTCCTGCCGGTCGGAAAGCTGGGAGCGCTTGAAGAAGTTTCTCATCGCAGCAGTGGCCAATAGGAGGTCGAGAGAAAAAGCAGCACAATCAGCGATAGCAGCATCATGCGGACGCCGATTTTAAGGAAGTCGGAGCCTTTGAGATAACCCGAGGCATAGATGATGGTAAAGGCCGGCTGCGCCGCTGGCGTGAGGTAGCCGAAGGCCGAGGAAATGGCCATGACGAAACCGGCGCTGATCGGATCCTCTCCGGCGACAACCGCCGTCTTGAGGACGATGGGGGCGAGCACCGCTACTGCCGCACCGGCGGTCATCGTGTTTGACACTGCGATGGTGAGCAGCGAAACCACGAAGTTGAATCCTAGATCGCTGCCCGCGCCGATATTGTTCATGGCGGTAATCACGCTTCCGGCAACCCACTCGGCAGCACCCGTCTCCTTCATCTCAACGCCGAGCGAAATGGCGGCAGCATAGAGCAGCACCACGCCCCAGTTCACGCCGGAATTGATGTCCTCCCAGCGCACCAGCCCGAGCACGAGAAAAGCTGCCGCGCCGCTGATGGCGATGACGCCCAGGCCCACTTCCGTGGAAAAGGCGATCCAGCCCGCGATGGTGGCAAGGAACACGGCGATGGTAAGCCATTCCGACATTTTCACCGGCCCCTGCATGGATACCTGGGTGCGCAGCCGGCTGATGGCCCGCGACATGTCGGTCACCTCGGGCTTGAAGGTGAAGATCAGCAGAGCCGCGACAATGGGCAGGCGCAGCAGGAACATGGGGAAGGCGTAGTAGATCCACGACAGGTAATCCATGAGGTATCGGCGCGTCTCGGGATTCAGGGGATCGTAGAAAAAGTCCTTCCAGTAGCTGATGATGATGGCGTTGCGCGCCCCCCCGGAGGGCGTTGCCACGCCGGCAATGGAACAGCCATAGGCGATGGAAAAGAGAATGACGGCGGCGAGATTGTGCACCTTCTTGGGATCGTTGGATGTGAGCGTGATCAGGGTGACGCCCACCGGCAGCATCATGGCGGCAACCGTGTGCTCGCCGATGAAGGCCGCGAGCACCCCGCAGACCACGGTGATGCCGAAACTGATCCAGTAGACGTTGGTGCCGGTCATCCGCACGATCCACCAGGCGATGCGCTTGTCCAGTCGCTGCTTGACGATGGCCACCGCCAGCATCAGCGAGCCCATGATGAAGAGGACGGAATCCGTCATCAGGCTTTGCGCGACCTTGGTGGGGTCCTCCCTGAGCAAGAGCACCTCGCCCACGATGATGAGCAGCGGCACCGTGGGCAGGGGAATGGCCTCGGTGATGAAGAGGATGGTGGCCATGATCGACATGGCCAGGACGATCTGGCCTTCATGGGTGAGGCCGGACGGCGTCGGCGCCGACATGAGCGCAAAGCCGAGCAGCATGCTGATGATGAACCACCGCCGCTTCCACAGGATGGAAAGATCAATCTGCGAGCTCACCAGCCGGTAGCGCTGGTAGCCGCGCCGCCGGAAGCGGCCGAGCCGGGCTGACGATTCATTGGCCTGCAGGCTGTCGCGGGCGAGCGAAAAGGCTGTTGTGGCTTGCGCTGAGGTCATGCCCCCGCCCTTGCAGTTGCGGTAATCTCCATGGGATAAGAGTCTAATGTCAGAAGTGTTAGGATTAGCTTATGGGCGCCGCCTACAATCTCACAGCCAAGCGCTTCGGGCCCGCCTGCGGCCCGGCAGGTGAAAAACCTATGCCTCAAGGCATGACATCCCATATGCCCCAAACCTCTATTCATGGCCATTACAGCGTGTCGCCCGGACGCCCCGTGGGACGCAGCGGAACACCCCACCATTTGAACCACAATCGCCAAAAGGGAAAGATGGCAGGTCGCAGATTTTTCCCCTACCAGTTTAATGCTTAACGAGGACTTGATGAACGATTCCAAGACCGCCCTTGCCGCCGCCGATAAAGGCCTCGAAACCAGCCTGGAACGGCTCTTTGATTTCCTCCGCATTCCCTCCATTTCAACCGATGTCGCCTACCAGGAAGCGTGTGAAAAGGCTGCCCGCTGGCTCGAGGTGGAACTGAACGCCCTGGGATTTGCGGCCAGTGTCAGGAAAACCCCGGGCCGGCCCATGGTGGTGGCCCATTACACCCCCAAGACGGCAACTGCCAAAACCCCCCATGTGCTGTTCTACGGCCACTACGACGTGCAGCCCGTGGACCCGGTGGAGCTTTGGCATTCACCGCCCTTTGAGCCCGTGCGCAAGACCGGCAAGGATGGCGTCGAGCGCCTCTATGGCCGGGGCGCCGCCGACGACAAGGGCCAGCTCATGACCTTCGTCGAGGCCGCACGCGCCTGGATTTCTGCCACCGGCAGCCTGCCGATCAAGGCCACTTTCCTTATTGAGGGGGAGGAGGAGTCGGGCTCGCCCTCGCTCATTCCCTTCCTCAAGGAAAACCGGGCCGAACTCTCCTGCGACGCCGCTTTCGTTTGCGACAGCAACATGTGGGATGAGAAAACCCCGGCCATCACCACAAGGCTGCGCGGCATGGTGCATGAGGAAATCGTCATCACCGGCCCGCGCATTGATCTGCACTCCGGCATGTATGGCGGAGCCGCCATGAATCCCATCCGGGTGCTGAGCAAGGTGCTGGCGGCGCTGCACGACAAGTCCGGCAAGGTCACCATTCCCGGCTTTTACGAGGGCGTGAAGCCACTCCCGGCAGCCACAAAAAAACAATGGCAATCGCTAAAATTCTCCGAGAAGAAATTTTTGAGCGATGTAGGCCTTGCAGTTCCCGCCGGCGAAAAGGGAAAATCCGTCCTCGAGCAGATCTGGGCAAGGCCCACTGCGGAAGTGAACGGCATCTGGGGCGGTTACACGGGAGTTGGCGGCAAAACCGTTCTGCCTTCTGAGGCCCATGCCAAGCTCACCTTCCGCCTCGTAGGCCAGCAGAAGCCTGAAAAGGTCCTGAAGGCCTTCCAGAAATTCGTGAAGGATCTCCTCCCCAAGGATTGTACCGTGACGTTTTCCGGCAAAGGCGGCGGCGCGCCGGCTTCCGAAATCAGTGAAGACAATGGCTTCATCCGGAAATCTGCTGCGGCCCTGAAAGCCGAGTTCAACCGTGCCCCAGTCCTGATGGGCTCAGGTGGATCGATTCCCATCGTGCGCAGCTTCAAGGATATTCTGGGGATGGAAAGTGTGCTGGTGGGGTTTGGCCTCAACGACGACGCCATCCACTCACCCAATGAGAAATACAACCTCTCGAGTTTTCACCGGGGGGTCCGAAGCTGGGTGCGCATCATGGGAGCGCTTGCGGAGTAAGCCGATGAGCAAGGATTTGTTGAAACTGGCCGAACGCTACTATGCGGCGTTGAAAGAATTTGACTATGCCGCCCTTGAAAAGATATTTGCCGAAGATGCCGAGTATCATTCCTCGGGCATCGGCGGGCTCTATGGCCGCCCCGCCATCATCGAGGCGATGAAGGCCTATTTCCACGAATTCAGCGACCAGGTCTCAACCAATGACAGCATCGAAGTCATTAGCCCCAGTTCCGTCCGCACCCACTGGCGGCTTCACGCGACAACAAAGTCTTCGGGCAGAAAGGTCACCAGGCAGGGTGTGGAGACCATCCACTTCAACCCAAAGGGACTGATCGCCACAGTGGAAGTCAAGGACGTCGAACCCTGCCCGGAGTGAACACCGTCAGAGGTGCTTTTTCCAGAAGGCCAGCATGCGCTTCCATCCAAGTTCAGCGGCCTTTCGTTCATGCACGTCGCGCTGCTCGTTCATGAAACCATGGTCGGCCTCATAGCGGTAAAACTTGAATTTACGCTTCGCTGATTTCAACGCCGCCTCGAACGCGTCCACCTTCTGCGGCGTGATATGGTCGTCAATATTGGCATAATGGCCTTCCAGTGGCACCTTGATGTCGGAAGGCTTGAAGGCGGTCTCCGGCGGCAGGCCATAGAAAACAACGGCAGCGCTCACCTCCGGGATCCGGCACGCCGCGAGAATGGTGACGGCTCCGCCCATGCAGAATCCCGTGATCCCCACCTTGACGCCGGTCCGGCCCAGATACTTGACTGCTCCGCGCACCACCTGGTCGGTGGCTTCGGCGAAGTTGAGTGAATTCATTTCGCGCGCCGCGCCCTCCGCGTCATGGTAGGGCACCACCGTTCCCGCATAAAGATCAGGCGCCAGTGCCTCGTAGCCGGCAAGGGCCAGCCGGTCGCAGATGCCCCTTATCTGCTCCTGCAGCCCCCACCATTCCTGGATGACGACTACCCCCGGCGCATTGGCCTTGGCGGCCTTGGCCAGATAGCCGGTGGCCGGTTTGCCGTCGGCTCGCGGAAACGAAATCTTCGTGCCCATCTGACGCCCTCACGCACAATGTTTCAGCACGGAACTATGTGCCTTGAGCGGGTGTGTGGCAAGATAGTCACCGCTCACAGCCCTTTGCCGCGCTGCGTGCTTGTTCGCTGGACACCTCCGAAATCACATGTTACCTCAAACTCCTGACATGGACGAAAGGTCGCCGATTTTAGTGGCTATTGCTTTGCAGCGCTTGATTTATGTGCTGGCCTGCCGTCGCGGCAAGCGCCAGTTTATGGCCAGTTTGCAGCCCGTGCCCCATATGGTCTCGGTCATTCTGCTGGCCCTTGCACTCGCCGCTCCGGCACTTGCCCAGTCCCGCGGGGCGGCTGATTCGGTTATGGTTTTCGGCGGCGTGGCCAGCGAAACGAATTTCACTGATCTCCTGATTTCACCGTGGACTGCGGAAGTTAACGCGATTGGCGTTGTGGGCGGCAGCTATGCCCACCGCTTTGGCACCGTGAATGAATTGACGGGGGGCATTGGCCATCTCGGAGATGACCTGACAGTCGAAGGGGAAGCCGGCGTCTCAGCCCGCTTCGGCGATGAAGATCTCGGTGAAGCCTGGACGGCGCTTTATTTGCGCTATGACGGCCTGCCATGGAACGAGACGGTTTATACGACCATAGGGGTCAACACCGGTGTAAGCTTGCTCACAAATCTGTCCGACTTTGAGAGATGGCGTGACGATAAAGGCCGGTCATCGGTGTTCCTGCATTATCTGGGGCCCGAATTCACTTTCGCCAATCCGGAAAACAAGGATCTTGAACTGGTTCTGAGGCTGCATCACCGCTCCGGTGTATTCGGACTCTTTGATGGGGTCGTCAGCGGTTCGACTTTCCTCAGTGCCGGCATCCGTGTGAGGTTCTGAGCGGGCTCAGTTTTCGATGGCGGAAACCGTCTTGAACGGGCGCCCGTCAATCTTCACGCGGCTGGCATAGGCCTCGAATTTCATTCCGTCGAGACGTCCCGTGGCGCGCACCGGGATTAACCGCGATTCTCCCGCCACGCCTTCTCCAATAGGCGCAAGCCAGACGTTGTATGTCGGTGGTTCCTCGTTGCGCTTTCTGAATTTTGTCGCATAACGCCCGGCGACCGGCACATACGTTGCGCGGCATGCAAAGGCCTTTCCATGATAGGCGCCGGGAAAGCTGTCATCCAGCACAGCTTCTCCCTGGAAGCTGAAACGCAGTTCGAAGACTTCTTTTCCGTCGAAAATCCGGTGCACCGCCTGGCACGGACGTCCCGAAGGCGAGGAACCAATCTGGAAAATGGCAGTCAACGGATCGGTTACGCCCGCCGAAATGGCCGCATCAAGTTCGGCCTTCGTCACCGGGTTCTTGACTGTTTCAGATGCCGACACGGCACCTTGTGACCAATTGACCTCGACGGCTTTTGTCTTTTCCTTTTTCTCGCTGCGTGACTTGAATTGCGCTGGGCTGGTCCGGCCTTCCACCAGCGCTCCTGAAGCCGCCATCTTCATGCGGTAATCTGAAAAGATCGCAGCAACGCCCCGGGTCTCGATCGATGCTTGGGAGCGATAGCCTGCGGCCGATGATTCGGATGTGTACTTTATGTCGAGCACGGTAATGCCGCGGACGTTTACTTCATAAGATGTTTCAATCTTGCCGACCGAATCCGCCCGGGCGCTACCCAATCCGGCTGTCAGGACGGACAAAACAATTCCAAGAAAAACAATGATCCGCTGTGCAATCATCTGATTGTGCCTCTGTCCGCAGTCTGTCTACACCTAATCCGCATCTTTGGCGACAATGAGGTGCGAATGGGACCATGGATGAGGCACATTGGGCCGAGCTAACCGATCTTGAAGCTCTTCACGTGATCAGGCGGCAAGAGTCCTGGCAGGTTCCGTGCATCCGGCGTGGGCGCCAGGATCTCAGTCCGCATCGGGATAAGCCCGGCCCAGATCGGCAGGGCGTAATCTTCCTCATCATCACCAGGCGGCCCCGTGCGCACCTTGGCCGAGGCCTCGTCAAGCGACAGGCTCAGCATTTTCGTGGCCTTCAGTTCCTGCGCGGTGACCGGCCGCAGGATATCCCAGCGCCCGGGAAACAGCTTCTCGGTGAAGCTTTTCAAGCGGCGCTCCTTTTCGGCCGGATCACTGATGATGCGGGCCTTGCCCATCACCATCACCGAGCGGTAGTTGCAGCTGTGATGGAAGGCCGCTCGCGCCATCACCATTCCGTCAATGATCGTAACGGTGATACAGACATCCGCGTCCACACAGGTTTCCAGCATGCGGCTGGCGGAGGAACCGTGCCAGTAGATATGGTCATCCTCGCGCCACTGCAGGGTGGGCGTCACATAGGGCGTGCCCTTGAACACATAGCCCACCGAGCAGATGGGCATGGCGTCCAGAATGCCATGCACGGTCTCCTTGTCATACTTCGCCCGCTTGTTCAGGCGCTTGACGCGGGTTCTTTCGCTGGGGGCTTCGGTCATTGCGGGGTCCTCTTGCTTGCCGGCCCTCTATGCTGTTTATATGGTCTGCTTGAAAGAACCAAGATAGGCATCAATGAGCAGACCACTTCTCACCCCTGCCACCAGCGAAATCGGCATCGACCGGGCTGACGCCGAAGCCATCCAATCGCAAATAGCCCGGCAAATCCGGGAATTGGTGCTGAGCGGGCGTTTGCGCCCACAGGCCAAGCTGCCGTCGACACGCGGCATGGCGGAGGACTTGAATGTGGCCCGGGCGACCGTGGTTGAAGCCTATGAACAGCTCCTGAGCGAAGGCTATATCGAAGCCCGCAAAGGCTCCGGCACGCGCGTTGCCGCTGAATTGCCGGAAGCGTTGCTGAATTCATCTCCGGCGCGACTGGCTGCGGGCAAGCCCCGGCGCGAAAAAGGCCGCGAACCCGCCAGGCCATTCCGTTCGGGCCTGGTGGACTGGGAGCATTTCCCGCATGACGAATGGGGCAGGTTGCTGGGCCGCTTCTGGCGCAATCCGCCAATTGCCATGCTCGAGCACAATGATGCCTTCGGCTGGCTGCCGTTGCGCGAAGCCATCGCCCGGCACCTTTACGAATGGCGCGGTATTTCCTGTGAGGCATCCGAAGTCATCATGACGGCAGGCGGAATGGACGCCTTTGACCTGATCAACCGCTCCATCTTCAGGGCGGGCGACCGGATCTGGATGGAAGAGCCGGGCTACCCAACGGCCCGGCGGGTGTTTTCCATGGGCGGCGTAAAGCCTGTTGCCGTGCCCGTTGACCGCGAAGGAATCATGGTGGTGAAAGGCCGCCAAAGGGCCGGGAACGCGCGCGGCGCATTCGTGACGCCAGCCCGGCAGTATCCAACTGGTGTAACCATGCCATTGTCGCGGCGGCTTGAACTGCTCGACTGGGCCGATGAGGCCAAGGCCATCATTATCGAGGATGACTACGACAGTGAGTACCGCTACGTGGGCCGCCCCTTGCCGGCGTTGATGAGCCTCGATCGCAAAGCGCGGGTGATTTACTCCGGCAGCTTCTCGAAAGTGTTTTCGCCGCTCCTGCGCCTTGGCTACATTGTCGTTCCGAAAGCTCTGGCGGAACGCTTCCGTGCCGAGCGCCTGGCCCACGGCGCGCCGCCATCCCTCATGGCCCAGCCCGCCCTGTGCGAGTTCATGACGTCAGGAGCGTTCGCCATTCACATCCGCCGCATGCGGAGGATCTACGCGGCGCGGCGCAAAGCTCTCATCGAATCGCTTGAAGGAAACCCGCGGTTCACGATTGACGCTTCGCCTTCAGGTCTCATGCTTTTACTGCGCCTGAAGTCCGGTGAGAATGATGAGGAAGTGGTGGCAAAACTCGCCAGCGCCCACCTGGAAGCGCAATCCCTCTCCAGCCACTACACGGGCAGACAGCGAGAGCAGGGCCTGCTCCTGAGCTTTGCCGGTTTCACCGACAAGGACCTGCGGGCGGCTGCGAAGAAACTTGTGGACGAACTATAGTTTTGAAAGATGGGTGCTACGACCCCAGCGGCCGCAACTCCCGCACCAGCTTTTCCTTCATCGCCCGGGCGATATCTTCAAAGCCTTCGGCCGGTTCAACAAATGAATCGGCGCCAATGATGACGCGGGCCCGGTAATAGTCGTGCAGGGCTCTTTCTTCCGCTTCAATGGAGAGCCCGTTGATGGTGATGCCGGAGGCCAGCGCCTGCTGGCGCGCGCCTTCCAGGTCATCGCTGCTATTGTCGGGCCCGTCGCCGGAAACATCGATCACCTTGCGCTGTCCGTCAAACCCATTGTTCTCGATAAGCCCACGGGCATCGTTGATGCCGGTGGCGATTGATGTGGAGCTGGCCCGCATCCAGCGGCGCACCAAGCTTACGCGGAATCCGAAAGCTTTCGCATCCCTCGCATTCTCGATGTGGGTAAAAGGAAGCACCACCTGGGTTTCGCCGGGTCCGCCCCACTGCACGATGGCAATCGCCGCGCCATAGGGCCGGAGGTTGTCCACGGCTTGCAGTACTTCGGGGTCGCGGAATGCCCGGGCGATGCCTTCATTCTGCAGATCAAACTCAAGTGCGTCGACACTTGCGGAACTGTCGAGCGCCAGCACCAGTTCAATGACTACGGGTGTTTCCTGCGCCAATGCAGGCGTTGCCAGCGCCAGCAGGGCAAATAAACCGCGCGACCCGATGCCGCGCGTAAAATGACACATTCCAGCCTGAATCTGAGGCAATCTCCGCCCCATGCGCAAACTTGTCCTCGAAATCATTGCCGCCACGGCGCTCACCCTCGGCTCCATCCTAGCATCAACCCCTGGCGTATTGGCCAATGACGTGATGGTGATGGATGCCTTTGCCCGTGCCTCCGCCACCTCCATGGCAAAAGCCGGCGCGGTCTACATGACACTCACCAATCACGGTGCAACGCCGGACCGTCTGCTGGCCGCCAGCACGCCAGCCGCGGCAAGCGCCGAGGTGCATGAAAGTCTGGAAAAAGATGGCGTGGCTACCATGCGGCCCATAGAGAGCCTTGAGATTCCTGCGGGCGGGAGCGTGCAGTTCAAGCCCGGCGGCTACCATATCATGCTCATGGGATTGAAAGCCCCCCTGAAAAAGGGCGATATGATCATGCTCCAGCTAAAATTCGAGCATGCCGGGCTGGTTGATGTCATGGCCAATGTCGGCGATGTTGCGGAGGGCCACTCTCACACCGAAGGCTCATCCGGGAACTGAACTTCGCCGCGCAGGGGCTTGAGCGCCCGTTCTTCCTCCCTGATCCGCCAGTAGAGCAGGGCCAGGTTGAGGACGCCGAAGGCGATGGCATACCACCACATGCTGAAGGCCAGCGGCAGGATGAAGATTTCCGCAGCCACGATCATGTAATTGGGGTGGCGGAAATATTTGTAGGGACCGGCAACACTCAAGGTCTCGCCAGGAACCATTATGATGCGCGTGGTCCAGCGGCTGCCCAGTGCGGCGATAATCCAGCCGCGCGCCGCCTGCAGCACCAGATAGGCAATGGCCCAAGGCCAGCTGACCGTTTCGCTCCACACCAGATACCAAAGGCCGCCAAGCCAGATTGCGTGGAACAGGACAATCAAGGGATAATGACCGGAGCTGACTTCAATCCCGCCATTGTCGAGCAGGCGCCTGGTGTTGCGTCGCGCGATGTAAAGCTCGACCAGGCGTTGCAGGGTGACCAGCGCAAGGATGGTGAAGTTGGTCCACATCTGTTTATTGTAGCATGGTGAGGAACCCCGCTGCAAAGTCCCGTTACAGCGGTTGTTTCACGGCTTTGCCAAGCATGGCTTCCCGGTGTGCGGCATAGAGGCCCGCGGCAATGATGAGCCCCATGCCCGCATAGGACAGCGCGTCGGGAAACTCGCCGAAAAACACCATGCCAAGGATGATGGCGAACAGCACGTTGGAATAACGGAAAGGCGCGGTGCCTGAAAGATCGCCGAGGCGCAGCGTGGCCACCATGAACACATAGCCCGTAGCCAGCAGGACCGCCGCCGCCGCAAGCAGGCCGAATTGCCATGGCGCCACCGCGAGAAAGCCCTGGTAGAAGCCAAAGATGATGCCGCCGAGGGCAACGAATGAGGCGTTGGCCAGCGCGATGATGAAGGTCGGGATATGGGCGGGTATTCGTTTGGTGATCAGGTCCCGGAAGGCAAGGATGAAGACGATGCCCAGTGCCAGGAGTTCGTAGATGGTGAAGGTCGAAGGTGTTGGCCGCACAATGAGCAGTACGCCCAGGAACCCTGTAACGATGGCCACAGTGCGCCGCATTCCCACTTTCTCCTTGAGAAAAATAACCGACACGAGAACCACTGCCAGCGGCACGCTCTGCAGAATGGCGGTCAGATTGGCAAGGGGCATGTGCATCAGTGCCGTGAGGAACAGAAAGGTTCCGGCCACATCGAGCAGCGAGCGCGCCAGGACCTTGGGGGTGAACAGGGTGGGCAGGCTGCCAAGCACGCCCTGATGGGCGCAGATCAAGGCGACTACCAGTACCGACAGAACCCCGCGAATGGTGATGATTTGTCCCAGCGGCAGCGTCGTGCCGATGATTTTGATGCAGCTGTCATTGAGGATGAAGCAGGCCATGGCAATGACCATGTAAAGCCCGGCGCGAAGCGGTTGAGCAGGCGTTTGGGAAGGCATTGGGCTTGTATCCCTCAAAACGCCGGCGGCATCAACTCGGCCTCGGCAGAACGGCTTTGCGCCGCTTCCCGGTGAGCCGCGAAAAGCCCGGCGGCAACGACCAGCCCCATGCCCATATAGGCAACCGCATCCGGGTATTCTCCAAAAACCAGGATTCCAGCTATGATGGCGAACACCACTTCCGTGTAGCGGAATGGCGCTGTGGCTGAAAGCTCGCCCAGGCGCACCGTCGCCACGATAAAGAAGTAACTGATTGTCACGAACAGGCCTGCCCCCAGAAGCAGGGCCCCTTGCCAGGCTTCAATATTCGTGAAGCCTTGCACCAGCCCAACGCCGAAGCCGCTCAACGAAATGAAAATCGCGTTCGCCAGCGCTATCACGAGGAGGGGGACATGCGCCGGTATGCGTTTGGTGACGAGATCGCGGAAAGCCACGACGATAACCGCGCCGACTGCCAGAAACTCATAGATGGTAATGGTTTGCGGCGAGGGCTTTACAATGAGGAGAACCCCCACAAACCCCGCTATCACCGCCGCAATGCGCGAGAACCCGGCTTTTTCGCCAAGGAAAATGACGCCAACCACGACAACAACCAGCGGGACGCTTTGCATGACCGAAGAAAGATTGGCCAGCGGCATGTGCATGAGCGCCGAGACAAACATGAATGATCCCATCGCATCGAAGAGGGAACGCAGCAGGACCATGCGCGTGTAAATCATCGGCAGATTTTTCAGAATTCCCTGTTGCCAGCAAACCACCAGAAGAAAGAAAGTCGATACAACACCGATCAGGCCGATGACCTGCCCAAGGGGCAGGGTGGCACCGATCAGCTTGATGCAGGTGTCTCCGGCCACAAAACAGGCTGTGGTGATGACCATGTAGAGACCGGCGCGCAGCGTATGATTTTGCGGAGAAGACATGCGTGGGGTATGTAGCGGGAAAAAATTCCAACCGCCAGCCATGAGCCATGCAATATCCGTCATGCTGAGGTGCGACCCCCGGACTTGATCAGGGGGAGACTCGAAGCACCTGCTCCGCGGTCAATTGCCCTTCAAGACTCTGCTGCGCAGAGCACCTCAGGGTGAGGAATTACCTATCCCCCCGTTACACTCATGTGCCGTGATACGGCGGGCTTGTTATGGCGCCGGTCGATGATGAAGTC
>JAEUMI010000316.1 GCA_016792825.1 Hyphomicrobiales bacterium | reverse complement strand
TCCGGCAGCGCCCCCGGAGGCTTGGCCGAAGCCATCAGGCTTGGCACGGCTCCTGCTGGGATCATCCTAGTGCAACCCGACATCAACCTCGCCATCGGCGCTGCCGTGGCCGAAACGCTTTATGGCAAGGCCTGCCCGGTTATGGCCGTCACGGCCGCGGAATTTCAGGAGCTTTCGAAGTCAGCCTATTTGCATATCTCCCATGACGGCAGGGTCGGGCCATCCCTCGACGATGCCTGAAGGCTCGGCTAGAAGGCGCCCATGAAACTCGCATCCATCACCCAGCGCCTGAGTGGCCTCGGCTCCGATAAATGGGCCGTGCACATCGAAGGCAAGCGCCGCGCCGAAGCCGGCGAAGACCTGATCTTCCTCTCCATCGGCGAGCCCGATGCGCCCACCCCCACATCAATCATGGATGTGGTGAATACCAAAATGCGCGCCGGGCGCTACAAATATGCCGCCAGCCGCGGCGAATGCGACCTCCTCGACGGCCTCTCGTCGCAATACAGCAAGAGCACCGGCCGCCCCATCAGCACCCAGCAATTCATCTTCCTCCCCGGCACGCAAACCGCCCTGTTCGTGGCCCTCCAGGCAACCGTTGAACTCGGCGACGAAGTGCTGATGGCCGATCCCTACTACGCCACTTATGAAGGCGTCATCGCCGCAGCAGGCGGCATCGCCGTTCCCGTGGCCGTTGATCCCGACAATGGCTTCCATCTCCAGGCCGCCGATCTCGAACGCGCCATCACCCCGAAGACCCGCGCCCTGCTGCTCAACACCCCGAGCAATCCCACCGGCGCCGTGCTGACGCGCGACACCATTGCCCGGATCGGCGATGTCTGCGAGCGTCACGACCTGTGGATCATCTCCGATGAAGTCTATGCCACCATGACCTACGGCAACACCGTGTTCGCCTCGCCCTTTGATGAACCCAGATTGGAAAAGCGCACCATCGTTGTCTCGTCGCTCTCGAAATCCCACGCCATGCCCGGATTCCGCTGCGGCTGGCTGGCGGCTTCTGAGGATTTCATTGAAGCAGCCCTGCCGCTCACCGAAACCATGCTCTTCGGCTCGCAAGCCTTTCTGGAAGATGCCGCAGCCTTTGCAATTGCAAATCATTTCCCCGAAGTGGATGCCATGAAGCAGAGCTACGAGCGCCGCGCCCGTGCTTTGGTCGCCGGATTGAAGGGCGCCAAAAACATTTCCGCACGCATGCCCGAGGGCGGCATGTTCGTCATGGTCGACGTGCGCAAGACGGGACTTTCAGGCGAAGATTTTGCGCGGAAACTGCTGGCTGAAGAGAACGTCGTCACCATGCCCGGCGAAAGCTTCGGCGCCGGCGGCGCCGGCCACGTGCGTGTGGCATTAACCGTCGATGAAACGCAAATCACTGAAGCCTGCAAAAGGATCACAAGGCTTTCGGCGAATCTCTAGTTGGGGCGTACGAAGAGAAAATTTCGGCTAAGGCGATTTCGCACCGGCGAAAACCTTATCCCAAATTTCGAATGTCTCGGACTCAGTCAACAGTCCATCACCATTGGGGTCGACCTTCAACAAGGCACGGGCAAGTGCAGCTTTCTCTTCGCCCAAGTAGAACTGTTCAAATTTAATTTTTCCGGGTGCTGACATTTCCGCGCCGGCAAGCCGGCCATCACCGTCGGCATCAGTGAACATTATTCTCAGAACACCCTCGTCCAATCGATTCTTAAAGTGTTTTTCGTATACCTCACCCGACTGGTTACCGCGGAGACGTCCCATTTCATATCGCAGTGTGGTTTCGACTTCCTCGCGCGTGATTGCAAAATCACCATCAAGATCGTATCTCAGCCTGAGACCTGCACGCTGCGCTCGCACCCTTGCCGCCCGGACGGTTTCGGCCACTTCGATCTCCGGAAGCTCGATACCATTGCCATTAAAGTCAATTCCCGACCTAAGGGCGGCAAAAACTCTTGCCGCATTTGCTTCGCCTCCCGAGACTCGCGCCACATCGAGAAAGAGCTGGCGAATATCATTCTCTTTTTCGGTCTGCGCATTCGCGGGGAGCAATAGGGCCGACAAGAACAATATGGCTATCGAGTAGCCCGCCAGCAATTCCGACTTCCATGAAGATTCGGCCATCGGGAATCCTCCCATCATTTGTTGCAGCGATTAAACTTAGCACCGCATGGTTGCAACAAACACGAATCTCCACTCGCTGGTTAAAAATTCCCTACTATGGATCATGGGACGTCTGAGGTTTCAAATCACCTGATACCCGAACTCTTCCGCCTGCTCCGTCAGCCATTCCCAGAAGCTTTCGGTGAAGCCGCGGAACACCGAAAGCTCGAAAGCGTCCCGCTCCACGCGCGTGAGATGCACGCCCACATGGGCCATTTGGGTAAGCGCGCTTTTGCCTATCTCGAACGCGCTCTCATGCAGATCAACCGGCGTGCCCTTGCACAGCACCTGGCGCACCTTCGGACCCTCAATCCTGATAATCACCCGGCCATGGCTCTGGTCGGAGCAGGAGGCAAAGCCATCCAGTTTCTTCCGCACCTCGTCAAAGGGCCGGTCCAGCACGAAATACTGCTCCGCCCCGGCCCACTGCACGCGCCAGTTTTTCAATGCCTCGCCAAGCGCCTTCGCCTTGCCCCTGCGCGCGATCACCGTGGCGATAAGCGCGGGGTGCCGCACCGAAAGGGTCACACCCGGCGCGCCGTAATCGGCACCGAAGCGGCCTTGAATGGCAATGTCCGCAAGCGGCGAAACTCTCTGAAAATTCTCAGGCATGGAGCTTTTTGTTCTCCCTGTCATAATGCATGGGATCGCATATCACGCCGAACATATGGATGTTGCGGACACCATCGAAAATTTTCACCACTTCGCCATGGCGCTCGCGGCCATTGGAAAGCAGCGCCAGCCCCAGCCACATGTTCAGCATAGGCGACCAGGCAACAGACGAGATATAGCCCTGGTCCGCTGCCATCGATGGCACATCATTCCGGTTCAGGATATGCGAGCCCGAGCGGATCTTGTCTGCCGCATCAAACGGCCTGATCCCGACCACGCATTGCCGGTTCTTGTCCGTGAGGCCCTCGCGCCCCGCCATCATCCGTCCGATATAATCCTTCTTGGACGACATCATTTTGCCGAGGCCAAGGTCAGCAGCGGTTGTCGTG
>JAEUMI010000300.1 GCA_016792825.1 Hyphomicrobiales bacterium | reverse complement strand
TGCCAGCGGCTCCGCCCTATGGACTGATGAACTCTGCCACCGCTCGCTATACGGCCATCAATTGCGCGCCGCCCTGCAGATCGCCATTGAGAATCCCCAGTCGGCGGTGACCTTTTTGGGCTACGCCTGTTCCGGCGCCGGCATTGAAGCGGGTATTCTTGGCCCCCAGGAATATGTCGAGAGTGTCAGCACCACCAGTGCCGCGACCTCTGACGCGCAGGCAGCGCCAGTGACGCGCTTTCTGTCCGGTGATTCCAATGATGCGCAGATCCGCTGGCTGCTGCGCGAACTCTGCATGGTGAAGCCGAAGGAGAGTGACGGCCTCTGGGTCTGTCCCGATAAGCAGTTTCGCCGGCCCGTTGACTATCTCATGCTCTCTATCGGCGGCAATGACGTTGGCTTCAGGAACGTGGTTGCCTGGGCAACCCTGCGCAGCGGAACCTCGGCCACCCTGGCGAAATTCCTCGGCGCCACCGTTTCGGCAAAGGATTTTGCCAGGAACGTGAAGGACACGCTTCCCGGCGCCTACGCCCGCCTCGCCAAAGCCATTGAGCGCGCCGTGCCGCTCTATTCCGAGGAGCCCGTCTTCGATGCCACCCGCGTGATCCTCTCGGCCTATCCCGACATGCTGGTCGATGAAACCGGCGCGGTCTGCCCGGCGGGCGGCAAGGAAGAAGATGAGGAAGACCGCTATCCCGCCAACCAGTCCCTCGATGCGTTTTCATCCTGGCTTGCGACAACCAGCGGCCGGCTGAATGCCGTTCATGAGCAGCTTGCGGAGCTGGACCGGCGCATGCGCGATCTGAGCGGCGACCATGGCTGGACCTATGCCGGCAGGGTTTACAATGACCAGGTTTTCCGCGGCCACGGTTTTTGCGCCCAGCGCAGCAAATTTGCCAATGACCCGGCCGAAGTGTTGATGATTCCCTGCTGGGGAAAAGCCGACAGGCCCACCCAAACCTGCCAGTCCTCCTGGTCGGGCAAGGCCAGGGAATGGCGGCCCTACAGCCCGGTCACCCAGAATTATCCCTATGCGCTGCGCCAGCGCTGGGTGCGCACCTTCAATGATGCCTACATGGCGGTGAACCAGAAGGTATTGGACAAGGCGGGCAAGGTTGACGAGAAGGCTTCGAGCCAGACCTTTTCCGAAACCACTGGCGCCATGCATCCCAATGCCGAAGGCCAGGCCGCCATGGCCGACGCCATCCTCATGGATATCCGCGAAGAGGTGGCCAAGCTGTTGAGCGATGAACTGTATTAGGCCACCGGCGTGAAATCGTCTTCCGGGTCCCCGCCCATCAGGTCGCGGATTTTGAGCAGCGCTTCCCGGAGGTCCTGGCCGGTAGCCGGCGCGCCAAAGCAAATCCGGACTCCATGATCCCTGGCTTGCGGTCCGAAGGAAAATGCCGGCCCCGGAATGATCCGCACATTTTGCGACAGGGCCTTCGAAGCAAAACGCAGCGGGCTCCAGTGGCCGGGAAGCGTCAGCCAGCCAAAGGGCGCGCCCGGCTCGCACTTGAAGGCGTGCCTGGAAAACACTTCGCGGAAAATGCTGCGCCGTGCCCCCATCTCTCCGATGACGCGCCGCATCAGGTGCTCGGCGATGTCCGTCTCCAGCCAATAGCGTGCGACCTCTGCGGTAAGCCCCGTGACCCGGGCTCCTGACGCGCGTTGCCGCAGGCGCAGGAATTGCGCCCGCCCCGGCGGCGTTGCCACGAAACCGATGCGCAGGCCCGGCGCCAGCGTTTTCGACAGGCTGGTAATATGATAGGTGCGCTCCGGTGCGAGGCTGTAAAACGTCGGTGGCTGCACCCGGTCGTCAAGCAGGCGGAAAATATCGTCCTCGACGATGGTGAGATTGTAGCGCCGGGCGATCTCAACGATGGCGTCACGCTTCTCGCGCGGCATGGTGAAAGTTGTGGGATTCTGCAGGGTGGGAACAAGATAGAGAATTTTTGATTCCCCGGTCTTGGCGGCGCGTTCGAGGTCTTCAAGGTCAAGCCCCGTCTCATTCATCGCAAGCGGCACGGGCTTCAGGTTTAGGCCAAGAACGAGGGACCCGAGTGAAGCGTAATTGAGATTCTCCGCCATGACGGATTCGCCGGGTTGCGCCAGCACCGAGAGGCAGGCCAGGATGCCGAGATGGGCGCCCGAGGTGACAATGACGTTTGCCTCTGAAATATCGATGCCGCTGCGCGCCAGCCACTTCGCGCCCATGGCGCGGTAATGCACGTGGCCTTCCGGCGGCATGTAGTCAAGCAGCGCCAGCCGCGAAGGCTCACGCATCACATGGGCCAGCGCCGCATCGAATTCATCGGCGGAATAAACCGGCGGCGGCGCGGCATGGCTGAGATCGGCAATTTGCGTTGCCACTTCGGCGCGCGATGGCAGGGCCGTTGACCCGCTCACTTCGCGCACATAGCTTCCCCGGCCCACCTCGCCGGAAAGCAGTCCGCGGATCTCCGCTTCCTTGTAGGCCCGGGTGACCGTTCCAACCGTCACCTTGAGGCGCCACGCCAGATCCCGGTGCGGCGGCAGTTTATCGCCGACATTCAGCTTGCCGGACATGATGTCGCCGGCCATGGCATCGGCAATCGCGAGATAAATCGGTTTGTCCTGGCCGAGCTGCGGCGTCCAAATTGTCATGGATACAATATCCTCTTTGACACATACAATAATCTCATTGTATCTATACATCAAGTGATTTTTCAACAGAAATCATGACAATATAGGTACAATAGATACAATTTAGAGAGGATTTACGAGGAGATTGCCATGCGCGAATATGTAGCCCACGAAGCCCGGTCCCGGTTGAACGCATTCAGCTTTTCAACCCTGCGCCAGCTCGTCCGCAATTGGCGCTGCCGTAAGCAACTTCTCAAATTGCATGGCCTCGACGATTACCAGCTGAAAGATATCGGCCTGACCCGCGGCCAGCTGCGCCATCTTGCCGGCCTGCCGCTCTCGGTTGATCCCGTTTGGGAAGCCGACCGCATCAGGCTCCTCGCTTCCCGCCAGAAGCCGGAGCGGAGTTAAGAGGTCCATCCCAACAATCTGTCATCCCGGCGAAAGCCGGGACCCAGACTTTCAAGAGTCACAGGTGTTCGAAGTTTGGGCCCCGGCTTTCGCCGGGGTGACAATAATTTGTTGATGATGACCTTGGAACTCAATCCGACAGGAAATAGGTGATCGTCGTCACCACCCGCACCTTCTTGTCGATCTGCCGCTCCGGCCGGTCATTGGGAATTGCCACCGCCGGGTTGATTTCGATGATGCCCTGGTTGGCGTTCTGGATATCGCCAACCCTGGCGCCCGACTCCTGTGCAAACTTGTCAGCCGCCTCGCGCGCCCGCTTGGTGGCCTCTGTGAGCATGTCACCCTTGAGTTCGTTGACGTCGGTAAAAATGAAGGAAGGCCCGGCATTATAGGCATCCGAGGAAAACACCACGCCGGATTTCAGCAGGTCGCCGATCATCCGCGAGGCATCGGCGAGCTTCTGCACTTCCGATGATTTGACCAGAATGTCCTCGGTGAGAACGAAGCGGATTTCAGGGGCGACCCCCTGGTTGTTGTAACCGGTCAGCCGGTCTTCAACCTGGATATTCTGCACCTGCATGTCCTGTTCGGTGAAGCCATGCGACATGAGGAAGGCCTTCACCGCCCTTTCTGAAACTTCAAGGGAAGAGCGCGCCTCTTCAAGCGTAGGGCCGGTGGCCACGAAACGCACCGGCCAGAAGCCGAGATTGGCTTTCACTTCGCGCTCCGAAAGGCCCTTGACCGTGACGGTGCGGAATCCCAGGCGGCTCTTGACCAGTGATTCACCGGCAAGAAAGCCGCCGCAGGCCACGCCGAGGCCGATCAGCCCGCCGGCGATGATATTCGAAAATGATGACATGGAAGTTCCTTGAGTGTCGCCCCTCTGCTTGCAAACTGTCTGCCCATTGTGGTGCTTTTTTGTCGTATCTGGAGTGGGGCAATGATTAAGTCTGGTTGTTTCCCTTGTGGCCACGGTTCTGCTATCTTGGCTGAAAATGCCAGCTGGAGTCTTTTCAATGAACAAGCCGCAGATCCATAGTGACGCCAAAACCTGGGAAGCCTCGCCTAACAATCTGGAACCGTTCTGGATGGGCTTCACCCCCAACCGCGCCTTCAAGCAGCGTCCGCGGATGATCGCCCGCGCCAAGGACATGCATTATTACGACATGGCGGGCCGCGCCATTCTCGATGGCAGCGCCGGCCTGTGGTGTTCAAACGCCGGCCATTGCCGCGATCCCATCGTGGCGGCGATCCAGAAATCCGCCGCCGAGCTCGATTTCGCGCCAACCTTCCAGTATGGCCATCCCAAGGTGTTCGAGCTCGCCTCGCGCCTTGCCACCATGGCGCCCGGCGATTTGAACTATGCCTTCTTCTGCAACTCCGGTTCGGAAGCAGCCGACTCCGCCCTGAAAATTGCGCTGGCCTATCAGCGCGTCAAGGGCCAAGCCAGCCGCACCCGCCTGATTGGCCGCGAGCGCGGCTATCACGGCGTGAATTTCGGCGGCATTTCCGTGGGCGGCATGGTGGGCAACCGCAAGATGTTCGGCACCATGCTGGCCGGCGTTGACCACATTCCCCACACCTATAACCGCAAGGAACAGGCCTACACCAAGGGCGAGCCTGACTACGGCATGCATTATGCCGATGAGCTGGAACGCCTCGTGGCCCTGCACGATGCCTCAACCATTGCCGCCGTAATCGTTGAACCCATGGCGGGCTCAACCGGCGTGCTGCCGCCGCCCAAGGGCTATCTCAAGCGCCTGCGCGAAATCTGCGACAAGCATGGCATCCTGCTGATATTCGATGAAGTCATCACCGGCTTTGGCCGTTTGGGCTATGCCTTTGCCGCCGAGCGTTTCGGCGTCATCCCCGACATGATCACCTTTGCCAAGGGTGTGACCTCCGGCACCGTGCCCATGGGAGGCGTCATGGTGCGCCAGGGCATCTATGATGCTTTCATGAACGGACCCGAGCACGCCATCGAACTCTTCCATGGCTACACCTATTCGGGGCACCCCATTGCTGCCGCCGCCGGTGTCGCCACCATGGACCTCTACCGCGATGAGAAGCTCTTCGAGAACGCCAGGAAGCTGGAAGGCGTCTGGGCCGATGCCGCCATGTCGCTGAAGGGCAATCCGCTGATCGAGGATATCAGGACCCTTGGCCTCGTGGCCGCCTTTGACCTGAAAGCGGTTGACGGCTCACCCGGGCTTCGCGCCTACAAAGCCATGGAAAATGCCTTCCATGATTTTGGATTCCTCATCCGCATCACCGCCGATACCATTGCCCTGTCGCCGCCGCTGATGATCACCGAAAACCAGATTGATGAAATTTTCAGCGACAAGATGCCGAAGGTTCTGAAATCCGTTGCCTGATTAACCACGTCGCCAATTCCCCGATCATGGAGCCATAGACTCATTTCGTTTTTGGCCCTATTGATTCAGGTTAACGGGGACAATATGCGGTAATAAGCTCGTGCGTGGTTGGCCAAGCGTTCTGGTACTTGCAGTGTTTTCCTGCTTTGCAATTGCATGCGGGATTTTTGTATTGGTGGCGCAAACCCAGCAGGCCCAGGCCGTTGTGGCCGCCATATTTCTTCTCGCCATCGGGCAGTTGTTCGCCATTGGCTTGGGCTGGGCCCGCGGCCTCACCCTGCAGGATGCCATTCGCAGCCTTGCCCGCGAGCGCCGCGCCGCGGACGAAAAATACAACAAGTCCTTTGTGACCGCCAAGCTCTTTGAAAATGAAATCGCCGACCTGAAGCGCCGCATGGGCCTTTCCGAAAAGGAAATCCAGGATGAAATGGCCGCCATGCGCATCCAGTTTCAGGAACTGGCTGATCGCTATGCGGCCGATTCCGCCAATGCCCGCCTGCAGCAGCAGAACGCCGCCGATTTCCCGATTACGCTGCAGGGAGCGCCTGCGCGCGAGCATTTCAATTTCCTTCTCGAACCGGTCATTGACCTGACCACCAACCGCACCGCCCATTACCGGGTGCGCTTCAGCATCACCGCTGCCAACGGCATTGAAATCGACTATTCGAAACTGACGATGAATGCCGACCGTGGTGAACTGCGCCCCACGCTTGATCTCCATGTCATCAATCAGGCCATCCCGCTGCTGCGCCGCCTGCGTGCCAAGCACCCCGCCATGCGCATGTTCATTCCCATGGGGGCTGCCACCCTGGTGAGCGAGCACACCATTGCCATGGTCACCCAGATGCTGTCGGATGCCGACAACGTGGCGCAAGGCGTGGTCTTTGAACTCACCCATGACTCCCTTGCCGGACTTAACGAGGCCGGAATTTCCGGCCTCGCGGCCATTGCCCGGATGGGCGCGACCCTCGCCCTGACCAACGCGTCCATGGCCGGCCTTGATCTGCCGGCGCTCCGCCATCTCGGTGTGAAATTCATTGGCGTCGAGGCGCGCTCCATGGAGTCCGGCATTGGCATGATGCAAGCCTGGCTTGATTTCGCCCAGGTGGCGCGCGGCATGCAGTTCCAGATCCTCTTGACGAATGTGGAAAATTCCGCCCAGGCCGCCACCGCCTCGCAGATCGCGCGCCTTGTGGCGGGCCATTTCTTTGCCCCGCCGCGCCGGGTAAAGATAAATGCCGGCATGAATGCCGCCACTGATCTCAGCGCCGCCGCATAAGCCTGATGAAAATCCTGTCTGCTGACTACCCGGTTTGGCTCTGCGATATCTGGGGCGTGGTTCATAATGGCATCAAGGGCTACGAAGCTGCCGCCCACGCCCTGTCCCAGCATCGCAAGCAGGGCGGAATTGTCATCCTCGTCACCAATGCGCCGCGCACCTTTCAGGATGTGATCCGGCAATTGAACAATCTCAGGATCCCGCCGGATTGCTATGACCGGGTCGTAACCTCCGGCGACGTGACGCAAACCCTGGTCACCGATCATGCAAGGGGCAAGGCCTATTACCTCGGCCCGCCCCGCGATCTGTCAATGTTTGCCGGGCAGGCAGTGAAAAGGGTTCCCCTGACCGAAGCCCATGCGGTGTTGTGCACTGGCCTCGTCAATGACGATGTGGAAACGCCTGATGATTATGCCGATCTGCTGTCGCGCATGAAGGAACTGAACCTCCCGATGATTTGCGCCAATCCCGACAAGTTGGTGCGCAAGGGTAACCGCCTTCTCTATTGTGCCGGATCGCTCGCTGAAAAATATGCGGCCATGGGCGGCTCTGTCCTGATGGCGGGAAAGCCTTATGAGCCGATCTACACCCTGGCGCTCCAGATTGCGGGGAGCATCGCCGGGCGGGGGATCGAAAAATCACAGGTTCTGGCCATCGGCGATGGCCCGGAAACCGACATCAAGGGGGCGGCTGACTTTGGCATCCCCGTCGTTTTGATTGCCGATGGGGTAACTGACGCTTCCGACGGCCTGGACGCCACCCTGGCCCGCGTTGGGGCCACGGTTCCCCATGCCAGAATAGTTAAAATCCTTCCGCACCTGGTGTGGGAATAGGCCCTAAGTCGCATTTGTGTTGCGGCGCGACATAATCTAGCATGCTGCAACGCAACAACGGCGATAGGCTAACTTTATGTCATCCTATTTCATTGAAGATCTCGAACTCGGCATGGAAGCCAGCCACGAGAAAACCGTGTCCGAAGGCGATATCAACAGCTTTGCCGATGTTTCCGGCGATTACAATCCGGTCCACATGGACGAGGCCTATGCCGCCGGCACCTTCTTCAAGTCCCGCATCGCCCACGGCATGCTGACCGCCAGCTTCATATCCACCGTTCTCGGCACCAGGCTTCCCGGCCCCGGCTGCATTTATCTGTCGCAAAACCTTCGGTTTCTGGCGCCCGTCCGGATCGGCGATACGGTGAAGGCCTTGGCCCGCGTGGCAAGTCTTGATATGGCTAAGCGCCGCGCCCGGTTTGCCTGCCATTGCGAAGTGAATGGCAAGATTGTGGTCGAAGGCGAAGCAACGGTATTTGTGCCGTCGCGTGGCTGAAGTGAGAATGAATGCGTTTGCTTGGGGCCCTTGAGCCCATTCCCCTGGAATTTCATCATGCCGTGGTGGCGATCGGAAACTTTGATGGCCTGCATCGCGGCCACCAGGAGCTGCTTCTCATCGCCAAAGCGGAGGCCGAACGGCTGGGAAAATCCTGGGGCATCGTAACCTTCGAGCCCCACCCCAGAAGTTTTTTCAAACCCGATGAACCGGTATTCCGCCTGACGCCGCTTCCCTTGAAAGTCCGCCTGGCCGCCGCCCTTGGCGCTTCATTTGTCCTCAGCCTGAATTTCGACAAGGCCCTGTCCATGCTGGAGCCGCAGGATTTCATCCAGCAATACTTGGTTGAAAAAATGAAGGCTGCCCATGTCGTCACCGGATATGATTTTCATTTTGGT
This sequence comes from Hyphomicrobiales bacterium, assembly GCA_016792825.1. Classification (GTDB taxonomy): domain Bacteria; phylum Pseudomonadota; class Alphaproteobacteria; order Rhizobiales; family Aestuariivirgaceae; genus Aestuariivirga. The sequence goes on along the minus strand of JAEUMI010000300.1, from coordinate 3,442 downwards.
CGGGGCCGCAAGGGCAATCCCGCGATTCTCAAGGAATTTGGACAGCAGCGTGGATTTGATGTTACCGTTGTGGATCAGGTGGCCGACGAGGATGACAGCCATTCACCATTCTCATCCAGTTCTATCCGGTCCGCCCTGCGCCGCGGCCACATGGCCGCCGCCGCCCGCGAGCTCGGCTACTACTGGACTGTGATGGGCAAGGTTGTGAAGGGCGATCACCGCGGCCGCGCCATTGGCTTTCCCACCGCGAATATTGTACTCGAAGAAGGCGCCGAACCCATTCGCGGCATCTTCACGGTGCGCGTGCGTGACGGCATAAAGAAAAATTCCACTGCATGGGGCGGTGCCGGATATTTCGGCAATCGCCCGACCTTTGAAACAAACCGGACCTTTCTCGAAGTCCATCTTTTCGACATGGATGAGGACCTGTATGGACGGACCCTGCTGGTGGAATTTATCGATCTCATCCGCCCCGACCAGAAATTCAATTCGGTTGCGGAACTGGTTGAGCAGATGACGCAGGATTGCATCGTTGCCAGGGCCCGGCTCGAAAGCCTGTCGCGTGGCAATCCTTGCACCGCATTTACCCTTGGCCGCGCCCAGGAAGACGGAAAGATTTAAGACTTCTTGCGCTTGGCCGTGTCGGTTGCCGGATCGAGCAGACGGTGCAGGTGCACGATGAAATAGCGCATCTGGGCGTTGTCGATGGTCTCGCGCGCCTTGCCAAGCCAGGCCTTGTGGGCCTCTGCGTAATTCGGGAAAAAGCCGACCACGTCCAGCTTGGAGAGGTCCTTGAATTCAACCTTCTTGACGTCATCAAGCTCGCCGCCAAAGACGAGGTGAATCAGCTGTTTCGGAAGCCCGGGTTTTTTCATGGTTTCGCTCCTAGCTCAGGTGCCGGCAATGGTCAATCCTTCGACCCGGCAGGCCGGCGCATTTGTCGATGACTTGAAGATGAGATCATTGGCCGGCTCCAGCGTCATGAACATGTCGCCCAGATTTCCGGCAATGGTGATTTCACTGACCGGAAAGGCCAGCTCTCCGTTTTCGATCCAGAAGCCCGATGCGCCCCGGCTGTAGTCGCCGGTCACCAGGTTGACGCTGTTGCCGATCAGTTCGGTGATGTAAAGCCCCTGTTTGAGGGAACCGATCATCTCCTCGGGACTGAGCTGTCCCGGTTTCAGATGAAGGTTGGACGTGGAAGGTCCGGGCGGGCTGCTTAGTCCGCGCGAACCATTGCCCGTGGGCGGAAGTCCAAGCTGCCGCGCCGAGCGCAAGTCGAGCACCCAGCCTGTGAGAATGCCATCGGCAATCAGTTCTCTCCTGCTGGACGAAAGTCCTTCCCCGTCGAAGGGCCGTGATGCCAGCCCGCGCAAGCGCAGCGGATCATCAATGACTGAAATGCCTTTGGAAAAAATCTGCTGGCCCATCTTGCTCTTCAAGAAGCTCGTGCCCCGGGCGATGGCAGCACCGTTGATGGCCGAAGACAAATGCCCCAGCAGGCTTGAGGCCACCCGCCTGTCATAGATCACGGTGACCGCCTGCGAAGCAATCTTCCGGGCATTGAGCCGTTTGACCGCCCGTTCACCGGCACTTTTCCCCACTTCCTGTGGCGTCTTCAAATCCTCGAAATGGCAGGCGGCGGAATAGTCATGGTCGCGCTCCATGCCCGTGCCTTCACCGGCGATGGCGGAAACGCTGAGCGAGACGCCGGTGCGCCGGTAGGCCTGGGCGAAGCCTGCGCTGGTGACCAGGGCTATTGCACGAGACGACGCCGATGCGCCAGCCCCTCCCGATTTGCTCACACCTTTTACTGCCAGAGCCGCACCTTCAACTGCCAGCGAGAGGGCCTTGAGTTCATCGGATTCCGGCAGATGCGAGGAAACCAGATCAAGCTGCGGAAAATCAACCGCCAGCAGTTCCGGAGCGGCCAGGCCTGCAAGCGGATCAGGCGGTGTGGCCCGCGCCATCGCCACCGCCGTTTCCGCCAGGCGGTTGAGCGACTCCGGCGTAAACACGCTGCCTGAAATCAGCGCCGAGGAATGACCGACAAAAACTCTTAAACCAACACCACGCGAGTCCGTGCGTTCAAGCTTTTCAATTGCGCCCTGGCGCATTTCAATGTCGGTACCCTGCGCGTCAACCGCTAGGGCATCGGCGGAATCGGCGCCAAGTTTCCGGGCGCGCGAGAGAACATCTTCGGCGAGCGTGAGAAGGTCGTCAGTCATGGGAAGAGGCAATCCAGAAAAAGTAAAGTTGCAATGATGAGTCCAAAGTCGCGGTTGGATTTGAACAGGCGGAGGCAAAGGGCGGAATTGTGTGTTTCAAATTTTCTGATCTGCCACCCGGCGTGAAGCGCGGCAAACCCCACTCCCATATGGGCAATGAACGATGCGTCCGCAAGCCAAAGCGCGGCATCGATTGAAATCAGCGCGAGGATGAAGAAGCCGCCAAGCCAGATTCTGGTGTTGTCGCCGAAATGCACCGCTGTCGATTTCACCCCGATCAGCACGTCGTCTTCCCGGTCCTGATGCGCATAGATCGTGTCATAGGCCAGCGTCCAGAATATCCCGCCGAGATAAACCAGGACCGGCGGCCAGGAGAGCGAACCGTGAACCGCGCTCCAGCCCACCAGCACCCCCCAGTTGAAAGCAAGGCCCAGAACCAGCTGCGGCCAGTTGGTGATGCGCTTCATGAAGGGATAGATTGCAACGATGAGCAGTGACGTCATCGCCAGCACGACCGTATGGGAATTGAACTGCAGCAGGATCGCAAGGCCAAGCAGCGCCTGCGCTGCGAGAAAGATCAAAGCCTGTTTCACGCTCACCCGGCCCGAAGGAATGGGCCTGCCTTTTGTCCGGGCGACGCGCCCGTCATAATTCCGGTCGACAATGTCATTGAGCGTGCAGCCCGCGCCGCGCATAGCGATGGCGCCCACCAGAAACAGCAAGGCAAACCACAGGCTTGGCAGGCCGCCGCCTTGCGAAACCTGCGCCAGGAACAGGCCCCACCAGCACGGCAGCAGCAACAGCCACCAGCCGATGGGCCGGTCCAGCCGCATGAGCTGGGCATAGGGCTGGACGGTGGAAGGCAGCAGGCGCTCCACCCAATTGTCGCGGCCCGCATCGGCAATGTGATGGCTGGTCTCCGTCATGGGCCCCGTGTTACATCAGGCTCGACATGAAAACCACACCCCGCCTTCACCTGGAAGCACCCCTCTCGGCCGGAAGCGAAATCAACCTCAGCCGCGAGCAAGGCCACTATCTGACCAGCGTGCTGCGCCTGTCTTCGGGCGATGCGCTGCGCGCCTTCAATGGCCGGGATGGCGAATGGCTCGCCTATCTCGCGACCGTCAGCAAGAAATCCGTGACGCTGCGCTGTGAGCGGCGCGTTGCCGAAGCGAAACTGCCGCCCGACATCGATTATGTCTTCGCACCCCTCA
>JAEUMI010000240.1 GCA_016792825.1 Hyphomicrobiales bacterium | reverse complement strand
ATCGATGGCCGCAACGAGATCGACACCATCGGCTCCATGCAGGTGTCGGTCGATTTTGCCCTGGAAGTTGCCAAGCGGCGGCGCTGGCTGCCCATGGCTCTGGATGACGTTTACGCCCTGCGCGATGAACTCTACACCCGCCATGGCGGCATGTATTACGGCGTTCTCCTGCGGCTCGGCTATGAAACGGGCTACAGCCGGAAACTATATCGCTTCGCGGACTTCAACGCCGGCCGCTATTCCAGCCGCAATGCCGCGCTTCAAAGCCAGATCGCCGAATTGAGCGGTACAGCCCTGGCCGCCGATGGCGACCTGTTGCTCTATGATAAATCGGGAAAAGTGAGTGGCGGCGTCAGCAAAACGGAAATGGCTTTGCGCGCCGTCCTCAAAAATTCCAGTTTCGAACTCACCGACGAGGATATCCGCAAGGATCTCCTGCGCGAGAAGGACAATGACTTCGTACAGACGCTAACCTACAGCGCCCTGCGCGCTACCTATGAGCAGGTCACCGGGAAGCGCCCGGCCTTTGCCATGGTCCCCAACATTGCCCTGTCGAGCCCCAAAATCAGGAGCAAGATGACAACCAGGATTTTTGCTGAGACCGTGGACCGGCGCTACCAGTCCTGCATGGGCGGAAGTGAAAGGCCCTAGCCCTTCTTCACTGCCGCTACGTGCTTCCCGAATTCTGCCGTGGCCATCAGCTTTTTGCAGCGCTCGAAGCGGTTGATCGAATAGGCCCAGAAATCATCCACCGAATTCTTGTTGGCATGCTGGATCAGGCCCCACAGCGTCCACAGCAGATCACACATCGCCTTGTAGATCACGAAGCGCCCGCGCTCCGCTGCGGTGGGTTCGCCCCCGAAATAGGCGGCAATCATCTCTTCTTCCTGCGCCGCGCTGAATTGCCCCTCAACCGCAAGGTCGCCCAGATCCCACAGCGGATCATTCATCCCCGAATATTCCCAGTCGACAATCCACATGCGCTTGCCCGTATCGAGAAAATTCTCGCACAGCGGATCGCAATGGCAGGCCACCAGCGGCAGCGGATGGGCATCGAGCGCCTGCCGCACCGATTCGGCCTCTTTCACCACCTCCGCATAACCATCCGGCAGGGAAATATCCTTCGTCGCCAGGATTTTCAGATAGTCATCGATCATCGCAAAAAGTTCAAAGCGGAAATTGAACATGGCCCCGGAGGAATGAAGTTTTTTGAACGCCTCGCCCGCCCGCTTCGGCGCGCCGTCACGGGTTTTGAAATGCTCCGGCGACATGGTAACGCCGTGGTCCACAAAGCGGGTCACCATCACACCCGTCTTGTCATCGAAATGAACCACGTCCGGGCTCACCCCGGCCTTCGCCGCCTCTCGTGCCGCCTGGGCCTCGTTCTTGCGGTTGATGTATTCCTCCGTGCCCTTGCCCGGAATGCGCAGCACATACTGCTCGCCATTGAGGCTCACGAAAAACACCAGGTTGGTCAGCCCGCCCAGCCGCCGCACCTCGATATCCGTGTCATCAAGGCACCAGAAGAGCTGAATCTGCTTCAGCGCCTCCCGCGCCAGACCTATGCCCTGATCATCCATCCAATGGTTCTCCAGATACGGGTTTGGTCCCCAAGGATTGCGACAATCGCAGGAGATAGCCGTCCGGGTCCAGCACAATAAACTGCCGCACCCCCAACAGCAGGGCCTCGCGCCGGTACCACTTCTCTTCCATGTCCAGAAAAATCCGCGCGCCATGGCGAAGGCAGGAAACATGCAGCGCCACTACATCCTCAACCTCGATTTCCAGATTCATCCCGCGGCCAAAGGGCTGCTCCAGTTCGCCCGCGATCCACGAGCGCTCGTCACAGGCCTCATGCTGCACAATCATAATCTGCGCCCCATCACGGTCGAGATAGGCAAACGCTTCTTCGGGCCTGTCGTAAAACAGTTTGAAACCAAGCACTTCTGTATAGAACTTAAGACTCTGCGCAAAGTCCGAAACGAGCAGCTCCACCACCAGCTTCGCCATGTCGCCCATGTTCCTGCGTCTCACGCCTTCAGCCTTTCCATCTTCGCGTCGTAAAGGCAGCGTGGACCCCGGATGGCCGTATGGGCTTTGCCGAAGGCTTCGATGACGAAGTCCTTTTGCCCGGCGATCTCAATAGCGAGATAGCCAAAAGCGATGGTTTTGCCGAGCGTATGTCCGTAGCCGACACTCGTGGTCGAACCCACAACTTTCTCGCCATGGAGAATGGTTTCGCCGCCATGGAGCGGTGCAAAACCGTCGATAGTGAAGGAACAGAGCTTTCGCGAAATGCCCTGGGCCTTGATTTCTGCCAGCGCCTCGCGCCCGATGAAATCACCCTTGTCCAGGGCGACACAGAAACCCAGTCCCGCTTCATAGGGGTTGTAGTCCGGTGAAATATCGCCAGACCAGTAGAGATAGCCCTTCTCCATGCGGCAGCTATCAATCGCCCGGTAGCCCGCATTGGCAATGCCATGGGCAGCACCCGCCGCCCACAGCGTATCATAGACATGGGCGCCGAACTCCTGGGGAATGTAAAGCTCATAGCCAAGCTCGCCCACGTAACCCACGCGCACCGCAAGCACGCTAGCGTGGCCCACGTCGATCCGCCGCGCCCCAAAAAACGGAAACGCAGCATTGGAGATATCCGCATCAGTCACCGCTTGCAGGATATCGCGCGAACGCGGCCCGCAGATATTGATCACCGCCAGCGCGTTGGTGACGTCCCGGATCTGTACTGACGGCGGCAAATGCTTCGCCACCCAGCCGCTGTCGCGCACCCCAAAGCCCGAACCGGTAATGAGATAAAAATGATCAGAGCCCACATGAACCAAAGTCACATCCGCCTCGATGCCGCCCTTCTCATTGCAAAGCTGCGTGTAAACCGCTTTTCCCGGCGGGCCGGAAAGGTCATTGGCCGCAATCCGCTGCAGCGCCGCTTCGGTCCCAGCGCCAGTTATCTCAAACTTCGCAAAGGACGTCTGGTCAATCAGCACCGCGCGTTCGCGGATGGCCCGGCATTCCGCGCCCACATGCGAAAACCAGTTCGGCCTGTCTTCAAAGGAGGGAACGTCAACCGGGTCCACGCCCGCCGGCGCAAACCAGTTCGGCCGCTCCCAGCCTGCCCGCGAGCCGAAAACGGCCCCGGCTTTCTTCAATGTCTCATGCAGGGGTGAAAGCCGTAAGTTGCGCC
>JAEUMI010000233.1 GCA_016792825.1 Hyphomicrobiales bacterium | reverse complement strand
GGCATGGCGCCGCCCAGAACGGCGGTGGCCAGGCCGAGTCCCGTGACGCCGAGGAAATGGCGGCGCGTGACCGAGCCTTTCTGATAGCGGCGCAGTTCTTCAATGAACTGCTTCGGCGTGATGATCTTGCTGTCTTTGGTCATTTGTTTTCTCCCTGTCTGCTTTTCAGTTGCTCATGTTGCGGCCAATACGAGGGCCGCTTCCGGCCGCCAGCCGGTTGCGGCCGTATCGCCGATTTCAAAAGTGCCACTGCTGCGCTCTGACTTGCGCGGGGTGAGCACCATGAATTCTCCCAGCTTGTCGTGAACCACGCGGTATTCCGTGTTCTCGCCGAGGAAAATGCGGTTGAGGACCTTGACCGAATAGTGCGCGCTCAAGCCTTCGGGCAGGACGGCCTCGCTGGCGGCGATCTCGACAAGTTCGGGCCTTACGCTGATGATCGTGTCCGTGGTGGGGCCTGCAAAGAAATTCGACTTGCCGACGAAATCGGCAACATAACGGTTGACCGGCTTGTCATAAAGCTCCCGCGGGGAACCTGACTGGACGATGCGCCCTTCGCGCATGACGCAGACGCGGTCCGACATGGAGAGCGCCTCTTCCTGGTCGTGTGTTACAAGCAGAAAAGTGATGCCCACGTCGCGCTGCAGGTTCTGCAGTTCAATCTGCATTTCGCGGCGCAGCTTCCGGTCAAGCGCTGCAAGCGGCTCGTCAAGGAGCAGCACGGCGGGGCGGTTGATCAGGGCGCGGGCCAGCGCCACGCGCTGCTGCTGGCCGCCGGAAAGTTCATAGCTGCGGCGGTTCTCGTAGCCTTCAAGCCGCACCATGGCGAGGGCTTCGGTCACTTCCCTGGCGAGTTCAGCCCGCGAGGGCCTGGGGCTGCGCTGACGCAGGCCGTAGGATACGTTGTCGCCAACGGAGAGGTGCGGAAACAAGGCGTAGTGCTGAAACACCATGTTGACCGGGCGCCTGTAGGCTGGAATGCCAGTCATGTTCTCGCCGCGGATGAACACCTCGCCATCGCTCGGCTGCTCGAAACCCGCCATCATGCGCAGGCTTGTTGTCTTGCCGCATCCCGATGGACCCAGAATCGAGAGGAATTCCCCGGCCTTTACGGCGAGATTATTATCGACAACCGCCGCCACTTCGCCGAAGCGCTTGCTGACATTCCTGAATTCGATGACCGGAGGTTCCACGGATTTGTCCGATGCTGCTGCAAGCTGCTATTAATGCAGTGAAATTTTAGTTCCCCGCAATACTGCTGCGAAGCCAGGGCGTTGGCAAGTGCCAACTTCCGGGATGCGCGGCGCCAGCGCCCTATCAAACTGTGAAGTGCAGGTTCGCGGAAAAGTAGCGCTTGATTGCAGCAACGTCCAAACGGGTTCCGCACAGCCCAACATGGCCGTCGGGTCGCAAGAGATAGAATGATGTTTGGGGCAAATGCCATCGCGCCAGTTCCTTTGCATTGAGCGGGCCTGAGGCAATCCCATAGACGTTGAGCAGGCCGCCAAAGTCCAGCGGCTTCTCCAGGAGCTGCCCGATGACGATCAGGTTGAACTTTGTATCGTCGCGTTTCTGATAGAGGTCCTCAAGTGGCCCATCGGCTTTCAGGCGGTAGCGAAGCCAGGGGAAGCGGTCACCTGCCTGGGGGGCTGTGTCCGGCAGACCCGGCAGCGACTTGGAAATCGGGCTTTTCCGGTAGTTTATCGCGATCTGCGAAACGGTGCGGAAGGCGAATTCCTGGACGGACTTGCGGCTCAAGGCAAAGGCCGCAAGCCTGGCAAGGATCTTGGTGCGAAACAGCCCGGCAAGCCAGTTGTCGGCGACAATCAGCTTGAAAGCCCGATCTGTCGTGTTGAGAAGGCGCCTTGCCACCGGGATGCGTTCGGCTTCATAGGATCCAAGGAGGGCTTCGCCAGCCTTGCCTTTCACAACCAGCGCCAGTTTCCAGGCGAGATTATAGGCGTCCTGCAAGCCGGTATTCATGCCCTGCGCGCCCACCGGGCTGTGAATATGCGCCGCGTCGCCGAGCAGGAAGCAGCGGCGGTCGCGAAAGCGAGAAGCGCTGCGATGGTGGATGCGGTAGGTCGAAAACCAGCTGCAGTTCCTGAAATCAAGTTCGGCGCCGGCTTCCTTGCGCAGGGACGGAATGACCGCGTCGAAGGTGACGCCTTCCTTGCCGCGCAATGCCTCCGGCAGAATTCCAACGATGCGCCAATGGTTGAGCCCTCGCATCGGGAACAGCAGGTGAAATCCTTCGCGCCAAAGATAGACGTTGACCTCTTCCGCGGCCATGTGGCCGGTCATTTCCACATCTGCCACGAAAAACACATGCTCATAGGGGGCACCCGGGAAAGTAATGCCGCTCAACTCGCGCACCGCGCTTCGCGCGCCATCACAGCCGGCAACCCAGGCCACGCGCAGGGACTGGGCGGTGCCGTTTGCCAGCTTGAGGGTTGCAGTCACGCCGTCCGCATCCTGGTTCAGGCCGACAAGCTCGGTGTTCCACTCTACACTTGCCCCCAGCTTGCCCAGGTTCTCGCCCATGATTTTTTCATTGTCGTCCTGGCCAAGAATCAGGATGTAGGGATAAGGCGTGTTGTCCAGGCCGCGCTCGGAGAGCGGCAGCCGGCCGATCTTCCGCCCCTGGGCCCAAAGGGTTGCTCCGGTGCCGCGCTTGCCGAGCTGCAGCGCGCGGTCAGCAATGCCGAGCTTGGCATATATTTCCAGGGTGCGGGCCTGCACGCCGAGGGCCCGGGTCTGAAGCGATGGGCCGGCATGGCGGTCAATGATTTGAACCCGGACCCCGCGCCTGACAAGCTGATTGGCGAGCATCAGGCCTGTCGGCCCGGCACCGACGACGAGAACGTCTGCATCCATTTCAGTCATTTCGGTCCAGCCAATTGAAGGGAGTGGAGATCAAATGCCACCCTACCGGTTCATGGGTGGGAATTGAAGAGCGCCTGATCCCGCCGCAGCGGGGAAGATTCATTTGCTTATCGCCGCGTCGATAGCAGCTTTCACGTCGGCCATTTCCTTGTGGCCGTCGATCATCTCGCCATTCACAAATATTGCCGGGGTGCCCTTGATGGCGAAATCCCTTGCGGCCTGTCTTGAGGATTCAATTATGGCCTTGGCAAGTTCAGGCCGCGCCAGGCAGGCATCGAAACCAGCCTTATCCATGCCGGCCATTTGCGTGATCTTCAGCAGCTCGGCGGCCCTGTCCGCCTTCATCCAAATGGATTGCCGGCGGAAGATGAGATCGATGGTGGCAAAATACTTGTCGTCGGGCACGCATCGGGCGAGCATGGAGGCGGCGAGGGCCGCCCGATCCAGAGGAAATTCGCGAAAAATGAAGCGGAGCTTTCCGCTATCAATATATTCAGCCTTTATGAGAGGCAGGACGTTTGTATGAAACTCGGCACATTGGGGGCAGGTTGCAGAGGCGTACTCCACCATCACGGCGGGCGCATCTGCCTGGCCCAGGACGCGATCCCCTAGCGGCGAAGCAGCCGCGAGCAGCTTGGCCCCCGCATCATCCGGCTCCTGGGCCTGCGCGGCGGGCGCCAGGGCTAAAGACACAGCGAAAATCAATTGGCGAACGGCTTTTCTACGGTTCATCCGTCAGGCCTTCCTGCGCAGGGCTTTGGCTATCGTGTTGAAGGTCACGGCCAGCACGACAATGACGTAAGCGGCTATTGCTGCGCGCAACGGACCTGGAAAGAACTCTCCGAGTGCTGATTTCGGCGCTATCCTGTCCAAAATGCCCGCCGCCAGTCGTAACGCTGTTGTCATGCTATTGCATTCTAAGGCGCATGCCCTTCAAGCGCAACATGGCGGCTACGACATTGCGGGCGGCTTTTCGCCCGCGCTAGCGGGCGCGGTCACGCGGGTGGTAGACGGAGTGGCTGAGGCCAATATCGCGCAGCATGTGATCATTCATGCGCGAGAGCGCGCGCCGGTCGCGGGCCCGCTGGCGGCGGGCGGAAATAAAGGCGACGAGACCTGACCAGAGCCGGTTTACCGGCATGCCTGATTTTTGAGCGACAGCAGTGAGTTTCAACAACATGGGATACCTCCAATGGCTGTCACAGTGCATGGGACACCTCTGAAAGTCCTTGGGGCAAACCTGAAATTTCCTGAAATGGCGAAAGGAATTCGCCGCCTGCGTCAAGCTGCGCTATACACTTCGCAAAATGCCTGCCTTGGGACTGCCGATGGACCTGCAATTTGCCGGTTACGAACTGAAATTACGCGAACGTCAGCTCATTGGGCCCGGCGGCTCGGTTGAATTGAGCAGCCGCTCGTTCGACATTCTCGTGGCCTTGCTGGCCCGTCCCAATGAAATGATTGAAAAGTCCGATCTCTTCGACGCCGCATGGCCGGGTGTCGTGGTTGAGGAAAACACGCTGCAGGTGCATGTCTCGTCGCTCAGGAAGATTCTTGGTCCCGGCTATATCGCGACGGTGCATGGCCGGGGCTACAAATATGTAGGCCCACTGCCGCAATCGGTGGCTGCCGACACGACCTCCGCCGCCGAGCGGACTTCGCAAAAGGGGAATGTGCCGAACTACCGGGCGGAATGTGTTGCCCGCGAAGATGAACTCGCAAGCCTTGCCGCGTTGCTCGCCAAACACAGGATCACCAGCATCATTGGTCCCGGCGGCGTAGGCAAAACAACACTGGCGGTCGAGATGGCGGCACGGCAGCAAGAGCGGTTCAGCGGCGGTGTCTGGATTGTCGATCTTGCCCCGGTGGGTGATCCGGTTCACGTGGGGAGCACCGTTGGCCAGACGCTGGGGATGCTGACGCGAAAATCAACTGCGATTGAAAACGAGCTGGCGGAATACCTGCGCAGTGAAGAGCTTCTGCTTGTATTCGACAACTGCGAACATGTGCTTGG
>JAEUMI010000219.1 GCA_016792825.1 Hyphomicrobiales bacterium | reverse complement strand
GGACCAGTTCACCCTGGAGGACATTGCCTACAAGACCGGCGGCCCGGCGCGCTATGTGAAGGTCAAGGAAACCGGCGGCCGCCTCGGCTTCATCACGCCGCTCACCCATAATTTCTGCGAAAGCTGCAACCGGGTGCGGCTCACCTGCACGGGCACGCTCTACATGTGCCTGGGCCAGGAGGACGCGGCGGACCTGCGGGCGCCGCTTCGCGCCTCTGAGGGCAACGACCTTCTCAACGCCGCCATCGATGAAGCCATCGGCCGCAAGCCCAAGGGCCATGACTTCATCATCGACCGGCGCCATAACAAGCCCGCCGTATCACGGCATATGAGTGTAACGGGAGGCTAAACTATGAAGACCGGTGCGAACCCGCCGCCGAGTGTCCTGAAGTTGGTCGTTTGGCCCTGATAGAGACGAGCCGCAGCAACCAGTAATTTTCCGTCATATGTGTAGAGTCGCACATCCATCTTGCGAGACTGCTGCGCATGGTCAACCTCGACCATGCGTTGACCTGGTGCCACAAGTTCCTGCGCGATGTAATCGCCCTTTGTGATTTCTGCCCATGTGGACTTGGTAAGCTTATCGCCGCGATAGACGGCTTTTCCGCCGTGGCCACTGAGGGGCTTGAAGAAAAGCCTCTTGCGCTCGCTCCAGAGTCGTGGCGCGCTCTCTAGCGTCACTTCTTCGGTGCGCGGCACTGTACTGAGCGCAGCTATATCCGCCTGATCTGCGCCTATCCGTCGTAACGCCTCAAGATCAGACAGCATAACGAGGTTGCGCTTGTTGGCGAGAAGGGCGTGGGTATGTGGCCCGGGCGTGACGACAACGGCGCCTGCTGCATAGGCTCGGCGAAGGACATCGTGCGCGGGCGTGCCAAATGTGAAATCAACTAAACGATTGTAAACGAGGTCGATATTGCGGCCGCCCGCCCGCACCGATCCGTCTGATAATGTCAGTTCCGCCGGATCGCAAATGCGAACGTCGATACCATGGCGTTCCAACATGGCTTTCGCGAGGACAAACTCGGGATAGAGGTACTGCTGTTCAGGCTGCGTATCGATAATAGCGATGGAGCGCAGCGAAGCCGTCTTTCCTTGAAGTCTCCACTCATTTTGGAACATCGCCACTATGGCCAGTTCGAAACCTTCACCGCCTGGCAAGAGAAAGTGATCATCCATTTCCTTGCAGCAGGCCCGCTGAGCATTCAGAAGAGCAGCATTGAGAAAGGCCCCTCCCGCATTGGTATTGACTTCGATAAGTTTGGGGCCACCGAGCGTAAGATGAAAGTCATAGCCCATGAAGACGCCCAACGGTCCGAAGTCCTGTCGTGCTATTTCTGGCGCGAAGGATAAGGCCTGTTCGCGGTAAATCTCTAGGCGGCCAATCCGTTCTACAGCGCGAACCGTGGCCAACATGCGCAGGAGGTCTTGCTCCGAAACGAAGGTTGGAGTGCTGGCGAACAAATGCGGATGTGTAAGCTCCAGCTCTTCCCACATTCTTTCCTGACCCGTGCCGCTTTTCAGGTGTCGCAGAAGCATATTCCGGTCAAGCGTCATGCAGAAACATTCGGCATTGAGGCGTTCGCTCAGGTTGGCCGGCACATCAGTTTTCGCAATAAATTGACCTACGGCGGGGCTCATGCCTTGCGCCTGACGTGGCCTTCGAGTTTCATCTGTGCTGCCAGTATCTTGGATACCGCCTCTATCTTGCGAACATTAGTATGCAGCAGTTCCAGCTGACGATCGTCTTCATCGGTATCGACAATAGATTTATAGGCAATCGCTGACATTAATCAGTTCTGCTCCTTCGTTCTGGGCGCGCGGATGGCTGTTTCCTCTGCCGGGAACCAATGAGCGGTGCGATTGGCGAACCAGACGAGCGACAACATCACCGGCACCTCAACCAGGACGCCCACAACGGTGACCAATGCCGCGATCGAGTTCAGCCCGAACAGCCCGATGGCCACGGCCACGGCCAGCTCAAAAAAGTTCGACGTGCCGATCATCGCGCAGGGTGCGGCCACGTTATGCGGCACGCGCCAGGCCTTCGCTGCCCAATAGGCAATCCCGAAGATGCCGTAGGACTGGATCAGGAGCGGGACCGCGATCATCACGATCACTAGCGGCCGGCTAAGGATGACCTCTCCCTGAAAGCCAAAGAGCAGCACCACGGTCGCCAGCAAGCCCAAGATCGAATAAGGCTTCACCTTGGACGTAAACGCGGCCACCGTCGCGTTGGCCTGCGCTGGGTTGGCTGCACCTCGCGTCATCATCACCCGGGTGACGATGCCCGCCAGAAGCGGGATTACGACGTAGAGTCCGACCGACAGCACCAGTGTCTCCCAGGGCACTGTGATGTCCGTCACGCCAAGGAGGAGGGCGACGATCGGCGCATAGGCAAAGACCATAATTGCGTCATTCAGCGACACCTGTGCGAGCGTATAATTCGGGTCACCCTTTGTCAGCTGCGACCACACGAAAACCATCGCCGTGCAAGGGGCAGCCCCCAGCAGGATCAGGCCCGCTATATACTGGCCTGCCGTTCCTGGCTGAATGAAGGGACCGAAAACCCACTCGAAGAACAGCACGCCAAGTGCGGCCATGGTGAAGGGCTTGATCAACCAGTTCACAGCCAGCGTGATGATCATGCCCTTGGGGCGTTCATGCACACGGGCAAGACTCGAGAAATCCACCGCTACCATCATCGGATAGACCATGAACCAGATGAGAATCGCGACAACGAAGTTGACCGAGCCGTATTCAATTGATGCCAGAAAGTTCACGAGCTCAGGCGCGACCTGGCCAAGCGCAAGACCAGCGATGATGGCTAGGCCGACCCACACAGATAAATAGCGTTCAAAGAGGGACATGACTGGTTCCAGGTTATGATTGGCCGATGTCGGACAGTCTCTTCTGCAAGGCGAGCCTGTCGAGCGAGGTGATGGGGAGGCTGACAAAAACCGAGATGCGGTTTTTCAGCATGCGGTAGGTGTCGGCAAAGGCAAGGCGCTTTTCGGCCTCGGTGCCTTCAACCGCGGCAGGATCGGGGACGCCCCAATGGGCCGTCATCGGCTGGCCCGGCCAGACGGGGCAAACTTCCGCAGCGGCATTGTCGCAAACGGTGAACACGAAATCGAGCTTTGGCGCACCTTCAACGGCGAATTCATCCCAGTTCTTGGAACGAAAGCCCTTGGTGGAGTGATTGAGCTGCTTCAGCAGGTCGAGGGCGTAGGGATGAACCTCGCCCTTGGGCTGGCTTCCCGCACTGTAGGCGTTGAATTTGCCAAGGCCTTCGCGCTGCAGGATGGCTTCGGCGAGAATGGACCGGGCGGAATTGCCGGTGCAGAGAAACAGCACATTGAATATTCTGTCAGACACAAGCAGCTCCTGTAGGCTGGCAACACGGGGTTAAATCCTCCAGCAGGGGCTGGCAGAGTTCGGGCCGTCCATCACAGCAGTCCTTGAGCAGATAGACGAAGAAACCGCGCACCACGCCCATGTCCACCCGGTAGACGATGCTGCGGCCCAAGCGCTCCGATGTGACAAGGCCAGTACGGTTCAATATGTTGAGATGGCTGGACATGGTGTTGTGCGGCACACCGAGCAATCTAGCGATCTCACCGGCAGGCAAACCGTCGGGCTCACTGCGCACAAGCAGGCGAAACACCTCAAGCCGGGTGGGCTGGGCCAGGGCAGACAGGGTCGCTACAGATGATTCTATGTCCATATGTCGAGAATAATAGACATTTATGACGGTCGTGTGAAGACAAAAAGCCGTTGGAGCGGCCGATCAGAACTGCCCTGTTCGAACTCAGGTGCTGGCCTTCAATTTGTCAATTCCCAGCATCTCCATCATGGCTTTTTCATAGAGTGTTTCACTGGTTCCATGGCGCATCTTGCGGAGAAAGTATTTTTCGAAGGCGACCTTGGCGGTGTGAACCCATTTGCCCGATGACGACCAGTTGACGTTGCGCGGCGGAATTTGCGGCTGGGCCACAAAAGCCACGCCTGAATCGCCGAAGTCGGCGAGGCAGACGGCGTTCCATGTGCCCTGGTGCTTGGGCTCCTCACCACGCAGGACGAGGCCGATGTTGAGCGCCGTTGCGGTGACCATCGATTCAATCATGAAGCCAGTCTTGGGCACGCCGCAGGGAACCGGCGTCGGCCCCATGGGAGGGATCGCCACGCAGACGCCGACCGCGAAGATGTTGCTGAACTTGGGATTGCGCTGGTGCTTGTCGATCAGAATAAAGCCACGGGGGTTGGCGAGTCCTTCAATGCCGCGCACCGCGGCAATGCCGCGGAAAGCCGGCAGCATCATGGAATAGGAGAATGGCAGCTCCTTCGTGGCTTTGACCGCGCCGTCGTCGGCGATCTCCTCGACCGTCATCTTGCCAGCCGCCACACTCTTCACCCGTGTGCTGGTCATCCACTTGATGTGGTGCTCGCGCATTTCGCTTTCCAGCAGGCCCTTGGTGTCGCCCACGCCGTCGAGGCCGAGATGGCCGATATAAGGTTCCGAGGTCACGAAGGTCATCGGCACCCGGTCACGAATCTTGCGGCGGCGCAACTCGGTCTCGAGAATGAAGGTGAATTCATAGGCCGGGCCGAAGCAGGACGCGCCCTGCACCGCGCCCACGACAATGGGGCCGGGGTTCTTGCAGAAAGCTTCGAAGGCTTCGCCTGCCTTCTCGGCATGATCGACATGGCAGATGGACTGGGTGAAGCCATTGGGCCCCAACCCCTCGATCTCGTCAAAGGCCAGCTCCGGCCCGGTGGCAATAATGAGGAAGTCGTAGGTGAGCGATGAACCGTCCTCAAGCTCGATCGTGTTGCTGTCGGCCAGAAGTTTTTTAGCAGCGACCGGCTTGAAGTTGATTCCCTTCCTGGCAAAGACCGGGGCAAGGTCGACCTCTACGGCATCACGCGTGCGCCAGCCTACTGCCACCCATGGGTTGGAGGGCACAAAATGATACTTGGGATCCTTGGTAACGACCGTCAGCGTGTCTTCCGGCCGCAACTGGGCCTTCATTTCATAGGCCATTATGGCGCCGCCCAAACCCGCACCGAGGACAACAACATGAGCCATGATTTTCTCCCGTTCCTATGGATAAGGCGCTTTCCGAATGGCGGACTTGCGCGATACCACTATAATATCATTATTCTGTAATATACGAATATATATGTCAATGTGTACTGAACCTGAAAGTCTATTGCAGGATGCCTGCGGCGCATTGACCTGCATCAATGGCGCTTGCGATTTGCCCTGCTGCGCAGCCTAACGCCTCAGGACCACATAGATGGCCGGAATCACCAGAACCGTGAGCGCCGTTGACGAGGCAAGGCCAAAGAGCAGGGAGATGGCAAGTCCCTGGAAAATCGGGTCGGCGAGGATGACAACGGCGCCGATCATGGCCGCTATGGCCGTCAGCAGGATCGGCTTGAAGCGGATGGCGCCCGCTTCCAGCAGCACGTCGACCAGCGGCCGTTCCGGCGTCCTCGCGCCGCGGATGAAATCCACCAGCAATATGGAGTTACGCACGATGATTCCGGCCAGGGCGATAAAGCCGATCATTGAGGTGGCGGTAAACGGCGCACTGAACAGCCAGTGGCCGATCATGATGCCGATCAGCGTCAAGGGAATAGGTGTCAGGATCACCAGCGGCAGCTTGAAGGAGCCAAACTGGGCTACCACCAGAATGTAGATGCCGAGTAGGGCGACCATGAAGGCGGCCCCCATGTCGCGGAAGGTGACCCAGGTGACCTCCCACTCGCCATCCCACAGAAGGACGGACTTCGATTCGTCTTCAGGCTGGCCATGCAGGCTGATTTCCGGGCGCTGCAAGCCGGTCCAATCCACCTTGTCGAGGGCGCGGCCAACTTCGATCATGCCGTAGACAGGCGCTTCAAAGCTTCCGGCCAGTTCGGCTGTCACCATTTCGGCCGGCTTGCCATTGTGGCGGAAGACAGGGAAGGACGAGAGCTCGCGGCTCACACTCACCACATCGCCCAATTCCACCACGCCACGGTCGCCCGGCAGGGCATTGGCGGGCACGGGGGTGGACAGGGCGCGTTCGCCTACAACCTTGTCGGACCTTGCGAGGCCAAGGGTGATCGGAATGGGCTGGCGTCCGCCGCCCCGGTGCGAATAGCCTACGGTATTGCGGGCATAGAGCGACTGCAGGGTGTCATAGACGTCGCGCTCCTCCACCTTCTGGTATTCTAGATTGTCCTGGTCGATGGCGATCCGCACCCGGGGTGCCTGGACACCGAAGCTGTCATCGATGTCGACCACGAATGGCACGAGGGCAAAGGCCTCGCGCACCTTGGCCGCCGTGGCGCGGCGGATTTCGGGGGTCGGGCCATAGATTTCCGCCAGCAGAGTTGCCAGAACCGGCGGACCCGGCGGCGGCTCAACGGTTTTCACAACCGTTCCAGCGGGCATATCGAGGCCCTTCAGCTTTTCGCGCAGGTCGAGGGCGATCTCGTGGCTGCTGCGGTTTCGCTCGGCCTTTCCCGAAAGGTTGACCTGAATGTCGCCGAGTTCCGGCGATGTCCGCACATAGTAGTGCCTGACAAGGCCATTGAAATTGAAGGGCGTGGCCGTGCCCGCATAGGTTTGCAGGGAATGGACCTCGGCAATGGTCGCGGCCCGGTTGGCTGCCTGTTGCAGGACACGGTCCGTGTCTTCAACCGAAGATCCTTCCGGAAGGTCGATCACGATCTGCAGGTCCGACTTGTTGTCAAAGGGCAGCAGCTTCACCGTGACACTCTTGCTGTAGAACAACACAAGCGAGGCCAGCGTCACCACACCCACGGCAAGAAGGAAAGTCCAGGCGCGGGCGCGATTCCTGAGAATGGGCCGTGCCACGGCAACATACATGCTTCCCAGCCGGCCTCCGTGGCTTGCCCCGTGGCCGTGCCCGCCATCGGCCTTTCCCATCTTGATCATCAGCCATGGCGTGACAATGACCGCCACGAAGAAGGAGAAGATCATGGCGGCCGAGGCGTTGGCCGGTATGGGGCTCATGTAGGGGCCCATGAGGCCCGAGACGAACAGCATGGGGAGCAGGGCGGCCACCACCGTGAGGGTGGCCACGATAGTCGGATTGCCAACTTCGGCCACCGCATCAATTGCGGCCTGGGTGCGCGACCGGCCATCATTCATGGCCCAGTGGCGGGCGATGTTCTCAATCACCACGATGGCGTCATCAACCAGAATGCCGATGGAAAAGATCAGGGCGAAGAGGCTGACGCGGTTCAGCGTATAGCCCATCACACGGGCGGCGAACAAAGTCAGCAGGATGGTGGTGGGGATCACCACGGCAACCACCAGCGCTTCGCGCAGGCCAATGGAAACCGCCACGAGAATCACGATTGAAATGGTGGCCAGGCCCAGGTGGAACAGCAGTTCATTGGCTTTTTCGTTGGCAGTTTCGCCGTAGTTGCGCGTGACTTCGACGCTGATGTCCTCCGGAATAACTTCGCCCTTGAGCGTCTCGAGCCGCGCGATGATGTTTTCCGAAATGACAACGGCATTGGTGCCGGCGCGCTTGGCAATGGCCAGGGAGACCGCCGGGACACGCAGCAGCCCGCCATCGGACTTGCTGACATTGGTCACCCGCCACTCATTGCTGTCCGCACCGAGAAGGACCGCCGCCACATCGCGGACATAAACCGGGCGGCCGTCGCGCGCGGTGATCAGGATATTGCCGATTTCCGTGGGGTTCTGCAGGGTCTGGCCGGCCATGACGGAGATCTGGCGACCCGCATCGCGGACGTGGCCCGCCTCGAACGCCCGGTTGGCGCCGCTCACCTTGGCCGACAGCTGTTGAAGCGTCACCCCATAGAGGGCAAGCTTCTCAGGATCGGGTTCGATCCTGATTTCCTCCGGCTGGTCGCCCGAGAGATAGGTCAGCCCGATGTCGTCAAGCTTGGTAAGCTCCACCCGCAGTTCACGCGCCACCCGGCTCACGGCGTTGGCGGTCCAGCGCGCGGCGGCTTCCGGCCTGGGCGACAGCGTCAACACGACAATGGCCACATCGTCAATGCCGCGGCCCACGATGAGCGGCTCGGGGATGCCTACCGGAATACGGTCCATGTTGGCACGGATTTTTTCATGGACACGCAGGATCGCGGCATCCGAATTGGTGCCGACAAAAAAGCGCGCCGTAACCATGGCGCCGTCATCCTTGGTCTGCGAATAGACATGCTCGACGCCATCGATGCTCTTGATGATCGTCTCAAGCGGCTCGGTCACCAGCTTCACCGCATCTTCGGCCTTCAGGCCGTCGGCGCGCACATGGATATCCACCATCGGCACGGATATCTGCGGTTCCTCTTCGCGCGGCAAGGTGACCAGTGCCACGAGGCCCACCATGAAAGCCGCAAGCAGAAACAGCGGCGTCAGCGGCGAGGCAATGAAATACCGGGTGAGTTGGCCGGCGATTCCCAGCTTCACGGCGTTACCACCCTGTCTCCGTCGCGCAACCCGGAGAGGATTTCGACGCGGGCCCCATTTCCGGTTTCGAAACTTTCGCCCGTGACCACCGCCACATCCATGGGGCCGGCGGCGCTGACAAGACTCACATAGTCAATGCCATAGCGGGTGCTGATGGCGGCCGGCGGAACACTGATGGCAGTGCGCTGGTCCACGGGTATCCATACCAGGGTGCGTTCCCCGGCAAAGAAATCACCCAGGCCGTCCACCTCGACATCGGCCAGAACGCGGCCACCTTCGATCTCGGGATAGACTTTTACCAGCTTGCCCTTGCGGGCCTTTTCGAACGTCACGGTGGCGCTGCCCACGCCGCGGCTGCCGACGAAAACGTCGTCGCCCTGGTTGATCTGAGCCGCATGGCGTTCGGGCAGTGACAGCCTGAGGAAATAGCCGCCGCCGGCTATCCGGGCGATGGTTTCACCCGGCAGGACGACGGAGCCCCCGGTCACCGGCACGGAGAGCACGCGGCCGGAGGCCGGCGCCAGGACATCTCCCTCCGCTCCCTGCTGAACGATGACAGCCCGTTCGGACTGGGCCGCGGCAAGCTGGTTTGCGAGCACATCGACCCGTGTCTGCAGGGTGTCGAGGCGGCTTTTGGCAATCGTGCCGGAGGCAAAAAGCGACTTTCCGCGCGCCAGTTCGGTCGATGCATTCTGGATCTCGGCGTCGAGTTCCTTCAGCCGCGCATCAAGGGCGCCCATGTGGAGGGCAAGCTTGTCGTCAACCACCCTGGCGATGACGGCGCCGGCCTGCACCGAACTGCCTTCCTCGACATCAAGGGTGACGATCGTGCCGCCGATCCGGGCCCGGGCCTGAACCAGATCGCGGCTTTCCACCCGGCCGAACACAGCCTTGAAATCGGTCTTTGGCTCGGCCATTACGACGAATTCGCCAGCAAGGGCCGGCGCCACAAGGCTCATCAGGGTAATCACGCCAAATAATGCTATGGCCGGCATGCGCGACATGGTGGACCTTCCGGATAGTTGACTGGCATTTGTATATCAGACAATACTAACTTATGAATATAACTGACCTAGCTAATTCCTCGGACCGCGCCAGCGACTTTCTCAAATCCCTGGCCAACGCGCAACGGCTTCGCATTCTCTGCCTGATCATGGAGGGCGAACGGCCGGTTGGCGAAATTGCCGAGGCGATCGATGCCAACCAGAGTTCGGTTTCGCAGAACCTGGCGCTGATGCGGCGCGAGGGGCTGGTCGTCCCGCGGCGCAGCGGGCAGACCATTTACTACCGCCTCGCCGACAAGCGGCTGATCAAGATGTTCCGCCTGCTGCACGACATGTTCTGCCAGCCCGGCAAGAGCTAGCGGAACGCTTCCCCCTTGCTGAAGCCCAGGGCCTTGAAAACAATAGCCGCGGGGCAAAATCCAGTGAAGGCGGACTGTATCATGTTCAGCCCGGCAAAAGCCGTCAAAAGCAGCCAGTACGGGGACACATAGTAGGCGAGTGCGGCCGAGGCCAGCACCATGCAGCCGGCAAAAACCAAAACAGCCCGATCAATGTTCATTTCAAAACTCCGTTGTTTCCGCGTGTTCAGAAAAGGCGACACGCCATCACGCGCTTTATATATTAGAATATTATAATATATAGTCAAATACGAAAATACAATGGCAAGTTTTCCGGCCTGATTGCAACGGAGGCCACTATGCCGGAAATGCGGGCCAATTCATTGATGAAGATCAAATTTGGCGGCTCATTTCAGTCAGCAAGCGCACGCTCACAATGCTGAATTTTGCCCTACAGCTTCCTGCGAAGCGGCCCATCTTTGATCTGGGTCAAGGCAGGATTGCACATGCAGGAGTAAGAAAACTCAACGGCACACCCAAAAGACATAATGGAGTTTGAAAATGAAGAAGTTCGCGACAATTGCACTGTTCACACTCGGGATGACAATATCAGCAATTCCTGCATACGCCGATGACAATGACTGGGGCTGGCACATGTGGGGCTGGGGCAATGGACCTGGTTCCGGCGGGATGATGGGGCAGGGATACATGGGGCGCATGGCTGCCATCGACAGCAACAACGACGGCATCATTGGCGATGACGAGGCCGCGGCCCAGGTTGAATCGGTTTTCGCCGCCATGGATGGCGATGACGATGGGGAACTGACCGAAGACGAGTACATGAGCGTCCGCATGGGGCCAGGCTTTGGCCAGGGCCGCAATGAGGAGCGCCAGAAGGCCATGCAGGAGCGCAAGAAGACGCGCTTCGGCGAGATGGACACCGACAAGAACGGCAAGGTGAGCCAGGCTGAGTTCATTGCGGGCGGCAAAGCACGGTTTCAGGCCGCGGATACCGACAAGGACGGCAAGGTCACGCCATGGGAGTTCCGCGCCCAGCGCTGGCAATAACAGACAAAGGAAGATTGATACGTCTTGCCTTGGGCTTTGCACAATTCCAGGATCGTGTTCAGATTTCTGCTGGCTGTTCCGGCAATCGTACTTCTGACACGCTTTCAGCTGGCGAGCGGCAGTTTCGGGCATCTGATTGAGGGCGCAGGCGAATGGTCGGCCCGCCTGCTGATTGCGGCGCTCTGCGTCACGCCGCTGCGGATGATCTTCAGAGGGCAGCATTGGCCCCTGTGGCTGTTCAGAAGGCGGCGTGACCTCGGGGTGGCGGCCTTTCTTTATGCCCTGCTGCATCTCGCAGCCTACGCCCTGAAGCGGGGCAATCCGGGCCTGATCCTTGCCGACTTCGGAAGCCCCGGCATCGTTCTCGGCTGGACGGCGTTTGCCTGCATGCTTGTGCCCTTCGCCCTGAGCAATGAGGCGGCCTTGCGCCGCCTGGGTACGAGATGGAAGCCAATTCAGCGTCTGGTTTATATAGCGGCGGGAGCGGTTCTCGCACATTGGATATGGCTAAAGGCGAATCACCTGTCTGCCTTCATTCATTTCATTCCGCTCCTGCTCCTCGAGGCTTACCGTGTCTGGTACAGGTTCACCCGTCAAAGGCGGCATCCGCGCGGGAGGTAGCCGTCCGTCCTGATCGTACAGCTCTTTACGCCCCGCCATTCCCGTCAAGGCGGCCGTCACGGAGGTGGTACATATGGTCGAAGCGGTCAAAAATCTTGTCATCATGGGTGACGGCTATGACCGCCGCATCCTGTTCGGCGGCAAGCTTGCGCAACAGGTCCATCACGATACCGGCGCGCACTGAATCCAGGGCAGCGGTCGGTTCGTCGGCGAGTATGATCCGCGGCTTGTTGGCCAAGGCGCGGGCAATGGCAACGCGCTGGGCTTCACCGCCCGAAAGCTTCGAGGGCAGCGAGTCCTTGCGATTGCCAACTTCCAGATAGTCGAGAAGTTCGACGGCGCGGACGCGGGCACTGCGGCTGTCAGCTCCCGCGAGCTGGAGGACGAGGGCCACATTGTCCTTGGCATCGAGAAATGGCAGCAGGTTATGGAACTGGAAGATGAACCCGATCTTGTCGAGCCGCAGCCGGCGCAGATCGGACCGCAGCCAGCGATTGTCGTAAACCAGGTCGCCATCGAGCTCCAATTTTCCTTCCGAGGGATCCAGAATGCAACCGATGACATTGAGCAGCGTCGACTTGCCCGATCCGGATGGACCCAAAAGAGCCACCACCTGGCCAGGGAAGACCTCAATGGAGACATTCACCAGGGCATCCACGCGCGTGTCACCTTCGCCGAAATGCTTGGATATTCCGCTGGCCCGCACGAGCGGCACGGCGCTGCCAACCTGCTCCAGCTTAGCCACCGAGCGCCGCCGCTGGATCGACGCGAAGGGCGGCCCGAACGCCGAGGCCGCTTGACACAATGCAGACGGCGAATACGATGCCGCCCAGCATGAGCACGTTGTCAGGCTCAAGCACCACGCGACGCGGAAAATAGTCCTTGATTGCCGCGATCAGCAGCGCGCCGCTGCAAAAGCCGACGGCACCCAGTGCAAGCGCCTGCTGCACAATCATGCCGACGATGGTGCGGTCCGGAGCGCCGATCAGCTTCAGCGTGGCGATCTGCTTCAGCTTTTCCATCGTCATTGTATAGATGATCAAGGCGATGATCACCGCGGAAACAGCGAGGAGAATCGTTGTGAACAAGCCGATTTGGCGGCGGGCCCGATCGACCACCGACCGGGTGAGGATTGATTCCTGTTCGGCCTGTGTCATGGCGGACAGATGCTTCCAGCGCCGCACCGAGTTGGCCACCGCTTCGGCATTGGCGTTGGGCGTGAGCCGTGCGATCACGGCATTGACCGTGTCCGTCGTGGCGCCGCCTGCGCCCCGCGCAATCTGGATGCGCGCCGCCGGCGGCGCAAGATCGAACTGCAGCCTTTGAGAATCAAGCAGGGTCATGAACACCACCGGGTCTCCGCCCGAGGCCACGAGATCCTCGGTCATGCCGACCACGGAAAATGTGTTGCGGCCCAGGGTGACGCGGTCGCCGAGCCGCAGACCCGAGCGCCGGTCGGCGATCAGTTCGTAGTGGCTGCGGGCGAGGGGGCGACCTTCGGTAACAGCAGCGGGGCCCCCGGGGCGGCCAAGTTCATAGCCGATGACATAGAGGCGGAATTTTCGGCCGCCCACTTCCGTCTCGGCGGTCTGATAAGTCACGCCGCCAGCCGCGGTCACACCCGCAAGCCGCGCCACCGCCTCCCGGGTATCGCCGGGTATGCGTGAGGCCTCGGCAAACGGGCCCAGCGTTCCGGACTCCACAACCCAGACATCGGCCGCCTGCTTCTGCACGATCGTCAGCGCCTCGACCACGATGCCGCGATAGATTCCGATCATGGCCAGGACGACGCCGAGCAGCAGCCCGAGTCCCACGCAGGTGAGCAGAAACCGCCCCAGATGATGCCTGACATCACGGTATGCGAGGTTCATGGGCTGCCACCAGCAACGGCCCTGACGGACCGCCCCTCCCGCGCCGCCGCCGGAACGCCGAGAGCCACCTTCGCGCCGTCGGGCAGCCCGCCCACGACTTCAAGCCGCGAATCCTCGGTCCGGTAACGGAAGGCCAGCACCCGCCGGGCGAGCCGGCCATTCTCGATGGTCCAGACTTCGCCTTTCGTGCCATCGAACGACCTCACATCGTTCTCCGGCACCAGCAATGCCTCATCCAGATTTGCGACAGTAATGAAAACCTCGGCCTGTTCGCCGAGATGAAATGATGAAGGACATTGTTCGCACTTCACATATACGCGGCGCTCCTCACTGACCCGGTCACTTTCGATGTCAATGCGCGCCACCCGCGCCTTGAAGACCCGCTGGGGCAGAGAACGCAGCCGCACTTCGGCAGGCTGACCGACCTCAATCATTCCGGCCAGCGATTCATCGACATGGGCCCGCGCCCAGACTGTTTCCGGCGCAACCAGGGTGAAGATCGGATCGCCCGCCCGGACGACGGCGCCCAATTCCTGCAGCCGCGCGACAACCAGCGCATCGAACGGAGCCGTGAGCGCATGGTGCTCCAGCAGTGTCTCTTCGAATTGAAGCTGCGCCACCGCGCCCTCGTGCTGCATGCGGGCAACTTCCACTTCGCTGCGCGCGACAGCGGCATCGGCCGCAGCAACCTCTTCGTCACGCTGGGCCTCTTCCGCAACCTGGTCGGAAATCACCTTGCGGCTGGCCAGTTCCTTCTGGCGCCGGTTGGTTGATTGCTTCTGCGCGAGAAGCACCTCGGCACGCTCCAGCGCCGACCCGGCCTTTCCGAGACCAGCCTCGGCGCTTTTGACGGAAGCCCGCGCCATGGCGACCTTGGCCTCCTGTTCGGCCGGATGAAGCCGCGCCAGGACATCGCCTTTCCGCACCCTGTCTCCCTGGTCGGCAAGAAGTTCGGTGAGGGCCGCGCCGACCTCGAAGCCGACCTTGGAGATGACGCGCGCTTCAACCGTGCCGAGCCCGAAAACCCGCACCGCCGCGTTCTTCTCCACTTCCGCGACACTGAGGGAGATCGTCCGTTTTGTCTGCCAAAGATAAGCGGCCGCCAGCACAGCGGCGATGGCCAACACGATGATAACGGAAATGGTGAGCTTGCTGCGCATGTTTGATCACGAGTCCTGAACGCAATGGCAAGAAGCCAAACTGCCCCTTTGTGCCTGTATGGCACATGAACGCAAATGCGGCCATGCGTCAAACCTGCAAGTGACGCAGCTTGGCGACCAATGTCAGTTCATAATGCAAGTGTGGATATTCCGCTTTGGGCGGAGACAGCGCCCAGGCGAAAATGAACTGGGGCCGATCAACCGATTTGGCCGCCAGCGTTAATCGGGTTACGGACCGCAAGGTGAACGCCGCGCAACATGTTAATCCGTAGACGGATGATTTCCGCTTCAACTCGTGTCGGGCATCGCGGCGCGATGGGCCAGCCATTGGCATTCGTCGAGCAGCTCGTCGACGGGGTGAACCGCCCGCCTGCGGGAGCCCGGCGGACGGCCCGGTCGAAGCGGCGTTTTGTAACTTGGATTTTCTGACTTTTCCTCCCGCATCCGCCAGCGCACGAGGCGTCTGGCCTGGCGGGGAAGGTCCGCAAGGGCGGACTCGAGGGCCTCGAGCCTGCGGATGACGCGGGCGGCATTGACCATGCCGTCCGCGGATTTGGGCCGGGCGGGAGCTTTTGCCGGCCGGATCGGCGGCCC
>JAEUMI010000198.1 GCA_016792825.1 Hyphomicrobiales bacterium | reverse complement strand
TATGATGCGCTGATCGAGCAGTTCGATCCCGGCAGCCGCAGCGCCGACATCACGCCGGTTTTCACCGAGCTCAAAGCCTTCCTCAAAAGCTTTATCCCCGAAGCCCTCGCCGCCCAGGATGAACGCCTCGCCAGGCATCCCGCCAGGCCCTTCAATGCCCCGTTTGCCATTGAGAAGCAAAAGGCCCTTGGTGAAGCCATGATGAAAGCCATCGGTTTTGATTTCACCCATGGCCGCCTCGACGTTTCACACCATCCCTTCTGCGGCGGCGTGCCCTCCGATGTGCGCATGACCACGCGCTACACCACGAATGAATTTCTTTCCTCCCTCATGGGCATTCTCCATGAGACCGGCCACGGCCTCTATGAACAGGGCCTGCCCAAGGATTGGGCCCATTGGCCTGTGGGCCACGCCCGCGGCATGGCGGCCCACGAGAGCCAAAGCCTGTTTGTCGAAAAACAGCTGGCGCGCAATCCCGCCTTTTGGGAATGGGCCATGCCGGTCGTGCGTGAACATCTGGGCGATGCGGCAATCGCCGGCTGGAGTCTTGAAGATATTCTGGCCCATGTGCACCGCATCGAACGTGGGCTTATCCGCGTCGATGCCGATGAGGCGACCTACCCGCTTCATGTCATCTTGCGTTATGAAATCGAGCAGCAATTGATCGCCGGGAAGCTGGCGCCACGCGATGTGCCCGAAATCTGGGATGCCAAGATGCGGGAATATCTCGGCCTGTCCACCATCGACAACCCCCGGGACGGTCCCATGCAGGACGTCCATTGGCCCTCCGGCGCCTTCGGCTACTTCCCAAGCTACACCCTTGGCGCCATGATGGCTGCCCAGCAATGGGCCGCCGTCGAACGCGAAAATCCAAAGGTGAACGACGATATCCGTAACGGAAATTTCTCCGGCATCAACGAATGGCGGCGCAAAAACATCTGGTCGAGGGCCTCAACCCTTTCAACCCCCGAACTCATGCGCGCCGCCACCGGCGAGACCCTGCAGGCCAGATATTTCACCGCACATTTGCGAAAGCGCTACCTCGGCTGATGACAGCACTTCTGCCGCTCCCGGGCTCAAGAGTCCGCTGTCATCGGGGCTGCAATGCACAGGACCCGCCATAGGCAACTCTACCTAGACACCCTTGCGCTCCAATTCTTTATCATACGGGAGATCAGCACATTGGAGCTCGAATCGGATTGCCCCGTGGCCAAATCCAGGCAAAATGAAGCTTAAGATCAATCACTGAAGGGCATGGCATGGGTTTTGAAATACTCGGGAGTTACGTCTGGGACTTCTGGTTTGCTTGGGATGACGAGACAATTCACATGTTCTTCCTGACCGCGCCTAAAACCAGCGAGCACGCCGATCTCCGCCATCCCCATGCCCGCATAGGCCATGCGACTTCGCATGATCTCATGACCTGGAAATACGAGGGAATCGTGCTTGGGCCTTCTGAACAGACTGGCTGGGATGATGGAACGACCTGGACTGGTTCAGTCGTGAAAAGTCCAGACGGAAAGTGGATGATGTTCTACACGGGAACACAATTGTCCGAGAGCAGAAAATACCAGCGCATTGGCGCGGCAGTGTCAGATGACCTTTTCACCTGGACCAGGCTTGGCAGAGCGCCCTTGCTGGAAGTCGATCCCGAGATCTACGAGACTTATGATCCGTCACGCTGGCACGACCAGGCATTTCGCGACCCATGGGTTTATCCAGATCCGGGCGGCCATGGCTGGCGGATGATATTCACGGCCCGCGTGAAGGATGGGCTGCCCGGCGGCAGCGGTGTAATTGGCCAGGCCTCGTCGCCAGACCTGCTTACATGGAAAGCCGAGAAGCCCCTTTTCAGCATTGGCCACTACGGCGAAATGGAAGTGCCGCAGATCTTTGAACTGAATGGCTGGTGGTTTTGCCTTTTCAGCAACGCCACACGGCACATGGAACCTGCGTACCTGGCGACCGGAAAAACCGGTGTGGTGACGGGCACACATTACATCCGGTCCAGAGAGCCCTCGGGGCCTTTCGAACTGGTTGAAGACAGGTTTTTCGGCGGCGACGCCATAGGAAGCTTCTATGGCGGCCGCTTCCTCCGGACACCGGCGGGAACCCCCGTTTTCCTGGCATTTCTGAACCACCGGGCCGATGGAAGTTTTGTCGGGGCAATCTCCGATCCGATGCCGATTTGGACCACAAGCGAGGGTTATTTGCGCATTGACGGCAGGCAATATGGCATGGCGCTGCAGAGTGAGATGTCGATCGCTTGATTGCAACACCTGAGGCGAACAAATTCCGTGTTTGGAAAGACTGTGTACCTGGACTAGCTTTGACAGATACTGTGACGGAGGAATTGCCAGAATTGCCAGGCAGTAAAGTTTACGAGTACCGAATCCCATTCCTGCCGGCGGTCCAAGTCAGGGTGACCATGCGCGGGATAGTCCTGCATGTGGTTCTATTTTTAGCCTACCTGGTGCTTTTCAGGGCGTCATACATTTTTCAAACCTCTGACCTCCGATCAACGCCCTGGAATCCCGAGACCGGCATTGCCGTGGTTGCTGGCGCGCTTCTCGGCTGGGCAAGTCTGCCGGCGATCTTCCTCGCGTCGCTTGTCAGCAAGACATTGAACCCCACCATCCTCTCTTTCGGATGGGAAATTGTTGCGGCCGCCGTTAACGCCATGGTTTTTGCGGGTTCTGCTGCCGCCCTGCGTAGATTCCTGCCCTCCATCAACACGGCGACGACGGCAAATGTCATCCTGTTCATCTGCTATGCCTTTGTTGCAACGCTGGCGTCCGCGGTTGCGAGGCTGTTCATTGCCGCATTGGCCCTGGATATCTATCCGGTCTACCTGATCAACTATACTTTCACTCTGTCAGTTGGAAACGTTGTCGGCATCCTCACCATCGTGCCTGTTTTTTTTGTTTCAAGGCCTGTTGCCGATTGGATGAAATACTTTTCAGGTTTCCGGGCCATGCATTGGCTGACAACGCTCATCATACTGCTGACATCAGTGATCGTATTTGGCCTTGAGGACACCGACAAATTCAAGTTCTTCTACCTCGTCTTCCTGCCCGTCATGGCTTTCGCGATCAAGGATGGCCTCATGGGCGCCGCCTATGCCATCCTCCTGAGCGATACCGCGATGATCGCGATCCTGCTTTGGCGTGTTTCGGAACCTTCCACAGCCACAGAACTACAGGTGTTGATGATCTCGCTTTCGGCAACCGGACTTCTCATGGGCGCAACAATTTCCGAGCGGCGGCGGATTTCAACGCAGCTTGAGGAAAGCCACGTGCGGCTGCGCGATACGCAGGCGGCCCTCTTGCAGGCTTCGCGCATATCACTGGCGAGTGAAATGGCAGCCGCCCTGGCGCATGAAATCAACCAGCCCCTGTCGTCCATCCGCAGTTTCGTGCGAACGGCACGGCGCAAGCTCGACAAGGGCAAGGTGAATTATGCGGAGCTCAAGTCTGATATTGATTCAGCGGTGAAGGAAGTTGACGTCGCCGCCAACCTCATTCGTGAAACCAGAAAGTTTCTGGAGCGCGGAGACGTCCGCAAGGACAGGATAAACCTGCGGCAATTGCTGCTCACCTGTTCCGATTTGATCGCCCCTGAGCTGGGTTATTCGAAAATTGCCTGGGAGCTCCACATGCCGGAAAGGCTGCCGACCGTCATTGGCAACGCCATGCAAATTCAGCAGGTTGTCTTGAATCTGGTCCGCAATGCCAGGGAAGCCATACTGGACGGACGATCCAAGATGCGAAAAATCGAATTGTCCGTGTCGTTGGAATCACGGCCAGGCCATGTCGAAATTGCTGTCTCGGATTCAGGGCCTGGAATTCCATCAGAGGTGAAAGCCATGCTTTTCAAACCCTTGAAGTCGTCCAAGGTCAACGGTCTGGGTTTGGGGCTCTCGCTCAGCAATACCATTGTAACATCCCACGGTGGAAGTATCTGGTATGATGAGGCCTCATCCACTGTAACCAGGTTTGCATTTACGCTCCCTCTCTCAGCCAGCAAGGAGAGCGAGCGGTGAAGCACCGGGTCATGATCATCGACGACGAGCAATCAGTCCGTGACTCTTTGTCCGCTGTGCTGGCAACTTATGGCTTCAGAACCGCTTCATGTGGCAATGCGCACGAAGCCTTGGAAATGATTCGAAAATCCACACCGGACTGTGTGGTTCTGGATGTCCGTATGCCAGAAATAGATGGCTTGGCATTGCAGCGGATGCTTGCGCAAACTGCGGCCAACCTTCCAGTCATCATCATAACTGGCCATGCCGATATCGCCATGGCCGTTCAGGCCATGCGAAATGGCGCCTCTGATTTTATCGAGAAGCCGATTGACGACGAGCAGCTGGTTGCATCGATCCAGGCTGCCATCGACCAGAAACGGCACGCTTCAAGGTCGGGGCCCGATGAAAAATCTCTTCTGGCCCGCCTCGCAACTCTGACTGAGCGGGAGAGGTCCGTGGCGGAAATGGTAGCCGAAGGCTATTCGAGTGCAGCCATTGCAGCGGCATTCTCCATCAGTGTACGGACCGTCGACCACCACCGGGCCAGTATCCTGGCGAAGATGCAGGCAACGTCATTGCCGCAACTTATTAGGTATCTGCTCAGGATTTTGCCGCCGAAGACCTGAAATTGTCGGACCGCACATCAGTCTTGGAGAGGGGTGCTTGCGGGAGCTGATGTGCGGTCCGGTATTTCCCGATTGTGTGTACTGGGTTCGGGGTACCCAGACTGCGGGGCAGGGTCAATCT
Source organism: Hyphomicrobiales bacterium (assembly GCA_016792825.1). Taxonomy (GTDB): domain Bacteria; phylum Pseudomonadota; class Alphaproteobacteria; order Rhizobiales; family Aestuariivirgaceae; genus Aestuariivirga. The sequence goes on along the minus strand of JAEUMI010000198.1, from coordinate 3,169 downwards.
GCCTTTCAGAGCCCGGCAAGCCAATAGGTAGTGCTACCTATGTCGCCGGATTTCACTGGCGCTATCTTCGAAAGTCAGTGGGGAGAACTGATTTGGATTTGACTGCCGTCCAGGATGCCAGGGCTATCAATGTATACGGTAATGGAATGTTGCCGCTCTATCGTCATGGCGACCAGTTGATCGTTTCGGCGAAAGTCCCCGTGAAAGCGGGCGACAGGATCTTGCTTGAATTGAAGGACGGCAGCCATGTTTGTGGCACCCTGTCGCGCAAAACCCACCAATTGGTGGGGATCAACATTGGCGGGCAGTCGCGCAAGGAAGCACTGATCGACACATCCAGAATAGCTTTCCTCGGCCGCGTCATTTGGGCAAGCCAATGAGGCAGCCCGGCCCTTCTGTTCAAGTTTGAGAAAGGTGCTCTATGAGTAACTACCTGCATCCAGGCAATACTTTGGTCCTTGTCGCGCCATACGAGGTCAATAGCGGCGATTGCGTCCAGATTGGCGCGATTTTCGGAGTGGCTAAATCCTGGGCCCCTCATGGCGAAAAGGTGGAAATCATTACGACCGGCGTGTTCGATGTCAGGAAATGCCCGAGACAGACTTGGGAAGTCGGCGAGAAACTTTACTGGGACGCCAAAAGCCGCCAGTTCACCAATGTGAACTGCGGAAACAGCTTTGTCGGAATTGTGATTGACCCCTCCGCCGCCATGTCGGCGGAACTCGGCCGGGTAAAAATATTTGGTCTGGCGCACTAGCTGCCGCAACTGAGAAATTGAACGAAGGCTGGTCCTGTGAAGTTACGCAAAACGGCATCTGTTTAAATGAAGCAACGCGCAAGAAATGCGCCTTCGCATAGAGGTCTTTATCTTCTCCACGTCAGTATTCATGGCCGATTCCGTTCGGTGGCGCCAGAGATTGGCGTGGATGCTGATACCGGAGGGCAGACCAAGTATGTTTTGGAGCTCTTGCGGCGATTGGGCAAAGCTCGCGGCATGCATCGGGTTGAACTTCTGACCCGTAAGATAAGTGACATTGGTCTTTCCGCGGATTACGCGAAAGATGTGGAGGTGGTGACTGACCGGTCGCGAATTGTGCGTCTGCCTTGCGGCCCCGAAGGCTATTTGCCGAAAGAGCAGCTCTGGCCATACCTGCAGGAATTCATCGATAACGCGCTCCGCTATATCCGCGATCAGGGAGAGGTGCCGGATGCCATTCACGGACACTATGCCGACGGCGGCTTTGTTGCCACGCGAATAGCGAAGATACTCGGCATTCCTGTCTTCTACACGGCCCATTCGCTGGGCCGGTTCAAGCGGGAAAGAATATTGTCCGAAGGCATGAGCCCCCGTGTCTCCGAACGCAAATTCCACTTTCGCGAGCGCATCGAAGCGGAAGAGGAGACGCTGGAGAATGCCGAGCTTGTAATTGCGAGCACGAACAACGAAGTTGAAACGCAGTACGCTAGATACGACCACTATGACAAGGATGCCATGCGCGTCTTGCCTCCGGGGTGCGACATAGAGAAACTCAGAACCCGGCCGTCTGCATCAACCTTGAGGGAACTCAGGAATATTGGCAGACAGTTCTTGGCCGAACCCGCAAGGCCAGCATTGATTGTCATTGCAAGGCCCGATGCGCAAAAGAACACCTCGGCAGCAATACATACGTTTGGCCGCTCCAACCTGAGGAACGTAGCCAATCTGTACCTCTTCATTGGACTGCGCAACGACCTGGAATCTGTCAGCCAGCCGCTGCGCGACCTGTACATGGAAATGTTCAAACTGATTGACCTGTATGATCTGCATGGGAGCGTGGCATACCCAAAAACTCATAGCCCTGAGCTTGTCACAGCCCTGTATCAGCACGCCCGCAATACTCGCGGTGTCTCGCTTGCCCTGTCCAAGCACGAGAACTTTGGGCTGACGTTGGTTGAGGCCGCCGCGGCGGGCGTGCCTGTGGTCAGTTCCGGGGCCGGCGGCATGCGTGATGTCATGAAGAATTGCGGTCACGGTTTGACTGTCGATCCCGAAAACTTCGAGGAGGCCGCGCAGGCCATTTCAGACATCATTGCCGATCAAGCCAAATGGCGCGCCTTTTCGGCAGCGGGCAAAAAAAACGTCGCGCGTTTCTACGCCTGGCCAAGGCATATTAAAAATTACCTGGGCTTGGTGAAACAGTTTACCCCCGACCGCCGAGCCGCGCCCTCTGTTCGCAAGCGGGTAAAGCAGTTCGCCACAGCCAGGCATTATCTTGTCTGTGACATAGACGATACCTTGACAGGTGACGACCGCTCGATGCGGCAACTGACTGACCTTATCAACGACCGCGACGATATCCTGTTCGGGATTGCCACCGGCCGCAATCTGCAGAGCGCCCGGGCGTTCATTGAGGAAAACAGGCTGCCCGATCCCAGCTTGCTTATAACCTCTGTAGGCACACGGATTGATTACAACTTTGGAAGAGTCAGCCACGATTTGCATTGGGACCGGCATATCCAGTTTCGCTGGCAACCCCATGAAATTCGCAACCTCCTCAGTCAGATTGACTGGCTGGAACCTCAGGAACCCGAAACCCAGAGCCATGACAAAATCAGCTACTACTTGGATAGGCCACAGCCAAGCGCGGCCCGCGCGATCAAAACGCTCTTGAGAAAAAGCTCGCTGCAGGCAAGGGTCGTCGTCTCGCGCAATCGGTGCGTCGATGTTCTTCCTGTGCGCGCCTCCAAAGGCCATGCCCTGCGCTATGTAAGCTGGCGATTTGGGATCGACATGTCTCACGTCCTCACAGCCGGCGATTCCGGAAATGATATTGACATGCTGCGCGGGCTTTCGCGGGGCATTGTCGTGGGCAACTACAGCAAGGAAGTGGGCGTCCTTAGGAAGTCCAAGGATGTCTATTTCTCAGCGCAAGCCAACGCCGCTGGAGTTCTAGACGGCCTGAAACACTACGGCGTATGATCGCCACGAACCATTCTGTCGAGGATCGCCAGCGGGGAAAGGCGAAACATGCCAAGGAAAAACTTATTCTGACCGCCGGAATTGGAACACTTTGCCGTCTTATAAATTATGCCATCTGAGGGATTGCGGTGCGTTATCGTGTCCAAAGAGTGGTCGATTGGAGTCTGAATCATGTCGAATAAAGTCATCACATTAGCTTTGGGAACCATG
>JAEUMI010000177.1 GCA_016792825.1 Hyphomicrobiales bacterium | reverse complement strand
GCCTTCAAAGCGTCCTGCCGAACCGTCGACTGTGACTTCCATACCGACACCGGCGGCTCTTTCCAACCAGGCTTTCCGGATCATCGGAAAGCCCCTGCCCTCATCCCATATTTCCAGCCAATTCCAAAAGCTTAGCGCAAGATTCGGCAGAATTGAGTCAGGAGTGTATTTGCGTCCCAAAGCGGCAACCGGGTATGGCGTGCCTTTTGGCGCATGGGCGAGATTGATGCCACAACCCACAGCAACCCGGGTGGGCCCGGCGCCTGCGACTTCAGCCAGAATCCCGCAAAATTTCGCGCCGTCCATGAGCACGTCGTTTGGCCACTTCAGGAAGAACTTGTTCTGCGGCAAGAGGTTTGATGCGACCTCATGGACAGCGATTGCCGCCGCAAAACTGACTTGTGCCACGGCTGCCACCGGTGCCGCGGTTTCAAACAGGCAGGTGACATAGAGGTTTCCCGGCTCTGAAACCCAGGTGCGCCCCAGGCGTCCGCGGCCGGCGGTCTGTTCGTCGGACCAGATCCAGAGCGGCCCGCGCTCGCCGCCTGCCGCCAGACGCCGGGCTTCTGCATTGGTTGAATCAATACGTTCAAAATGGATGAGGCGATGGCCTGCCGGCAGTTTCAATAGAGTGACTTGGCGGCGGCTTCCGCCAGGTTCACCAGATAATTGGCAAAGCCCACAAACAGCAGGGCAAAGGCGCCGCTGGCATAGGCCACCCACTTCACTTCGCCGTCCAAGGCGTCGAATTTTTCGGCGGGCTCATCAAAATAGATGATTTTCACAATGCGCAGGTAATAGTAGGCGCCCACCACGCTGGCGACGACACCGATGATGGCCAGCGCATAGAGGCCTGATTTCACCGCCGCGAGGAAGACGAAATACTTGCCGAAGAAACCGGCCAGCGGCGGAATGCCGGCGAGCGAGAACATCAGCATGGCGAAGACGAAAGCCAATGCCTTGTTGTTATGGGCGAGCCCTGCGAGATCGGAGACTTGCTCAAGATGCTGGCCCTTGCGGCGCATGGCGAGGACGCAGGCAAAAACGCCGAGGGTGGAGATGAGATAGATCATCATGTAGACGATCACGCCCTGGGCCCCCTCCTGGCTTCCCGCGGCGAGCCCCACGAGGGCAAAGCCCATATGGCCGATGGAGGAATAGGCCAGCAGGCGCTTGATGTTGTTCTGGCCAATGGCCGCAAAGGCGCCGAGCACCATGGAGGCAATGGACACGAAGACGAGAATTTGCTGCCAGTCCTGGACCACGGCGGCAAAGGGCGAGATCATGACCCGGACAAACAGGGCCATGGCGGCGATCTTGGGTGCTGCCGCAAAGAAGGCGGTCACCGGGGTTGGCGCGCCTTCATAGACATCGGGCGTCCACATGTGGAACGGCACGGCGGACACCTTGAAGGCGAGGCCGGCGATGATGAACACGAGGCCGAAGACAAGGCCAAGGCTGGAGCCACTGGCGGTGAGAGCCGCGGCGATTTCCGGGAAAGTGGTCGTGCCGGTGAAGCCGTAGACAAGAGACGAGCCGTAAAGGAGCATGCCTGAGGACAGGGCGCCGAGCACAAAATACTTGAGCCCCGCTTCGGAAGAGCGGGCGCTGTCCCTGTCGATGGCGGCCACGACATAAAGCGAAAGCGACTGCAGTTCGAGGCCCACATAAAGCGAGATCAGATCATTGGCCGAAATCATCATCATCATGCCCACACTCGCCAGCATGACGAGGATGGGATACTCAAAGCGCGCCATTTTCACGCGTTTCATGAAGTGGCTGGACAGGACGATTGCCACGGCGGAGCCGAAAAGCGCCATGACCTTCATCACGCGGGCAAAGGTATCGACGACGAAGGCACCGCCGAACGCCATGACCTTGCCCTCGCCGGTAAAAATCACCAATGCGGTAACAAAGGCCAGCGAGACGACGGCTCCGAGCGTGACATTGTCAGTGGCGTCGCCCTTCTTGAAAACTCCGTACATCAAAAGGGCCATGGCGAGGCATGCCAGCACGATTTCCGGCAGGCTTGCCACGGCGTCATAGTTTTGCAGGAAATTCATCGGCGGGCCTTTATTGCAGCGAAGCGGTTGAAAGCGCCTGGGCCGCAGCCGCAGCGGTTTGAACCGTCTTCATGAGATTTTCAACGGAGGCGCCAAACACGTCGAGGATGGGCGCGGGGTAAACACCAAACAGGATGGTGAGAATGACAAGCGGGGCCAAGGTGGCCAGTTCCCGGGGCGTCATGTCGGCGATATGGGCCAGTTGGGACTTCTCCAGCTTGCCGAAGACAACGCGGCGATAGAGCCAGAGCGCATAGCAGGCCGAAAGGATGACGCCGGTCGTGGCAAAGAAGGCAACCCAGGTGTTGTTCTGGAAGGTGCCGAGCAGGACCAGGAATTCGCCTACGAAGCCCGAGGTGCCGGGAAGGCCGACGTTGGCCATGGTAAAGAGCATGAAGGTGAAGGCATAGAGCGGCATGCGGCTGACCAACCCGCCATAGGCGGCGATTTCGCGGGTGTGCATGCGGTCATAGACCACGCCGACGCAGAGGAAGAGCGCGCCGGAGACAAGGCCGTGGGAAATCATCTGGAACAACGCGCCGTCGATGCTCTGCCGGGTCATGGCGAAGATGCCCATGGTGACAAAGCCCATGTGGGCCACCGATGAATAGGCGATGAGCTTCTTCATGTCCTCCTGCATCAGGGCCACCAGCGAGGTGTAGATGATGGCGACGACCGAGAGCGTATAGACGAAGGGCTGGAAATAGAGGCTGGCATCCGGAAACATGGGCAGCGAGAAGCGCAGGAAGCCATAGCCGCCCATTTTCAGGAGGATCGCGGCCAGGATCACCGAGCCGGCGGTCGGCGCTTCGACGTGGGCATCGGGCAGCCAGGTGTGGACCGGCCACATGGGCATTTTCACGGCGAAGGATGCAAAGAATGCCAGCCACAGCCAGGTTTGCATTTCAGGCGGGAAGCCGGGGCTGCGCGAAAGCAGCGCCACGATATCGGTGGTGCCGGACTGCCAGTACATGGCGATGATGGCGATCAGCATCAGCACCGAGCCCAGTAGCGTATAGAGGAAGAACTTGAAGCTGGCATAGACGCGGCGCGGCCCGCCCCAGACGCCGATGATGAGGAACATGGGGATGAGGCCCGCCTCGAAGAAAACATAGAACAGCACCAGATCAAGGGCGGTGAACACGCCGATCATCAGGGTTTCCAGCACAAGGAAGGCGATCATGTATTCGCGCACGCGCTTTTCCACATGCCAGCTCGCCAGAATGCAGATCGGCATGAGGAAGGTGGTGAGCATGACGAAGAGCATGGAAATGCCGTCAACGCCCATCTGGTAGGAGGCAATGCCGCCCAGCCATTCATGGCGCTCAACGAGCTGGAAGCCCGAGTCGTTGGGGTTGAAGTTCAGCCACACCAGCAGTGAGACAAGGAAGGTGACAATGGTGGTCCAAAGCGCCGTCCAGCGGATGGTGCGCTTGGCGGACTTGTCTTCACCCCGGGCAATCAGGATGAAGGCCACGCCAATGAGCGGCGCAAAGGTGACGAAGGAGAGTATTGGCCAGCCAGACATCAGTGTGCCCCTCCAAAGGTAAACCAGGACACAAGGGCCGCCACGCCAATCAGCATGG
>JAEUMI010000346.1 GCA_016792825.1 Hyphomicrobiales bacterium | reverse complement strand
CGCTGGCGGATGCGGGAGGCGGCGTCGCCCAACCCAAGTTTCAAAACACCAATCCGCCCCGGCCGTCCTCCCGGCCACCGCAGGCGGGCGGTTCACCTCGTCGATGAACTGCTCAGCGAATGCGACTGGCTGGCCCTCCGCGCCGCCATGGCCGACACGAGCTGAAGCGGAAAACGTCAGTATACAGATTAATTATCCCCAACATCGTCATTCCGGCGAAAGCCGGAATCCCATTGGCGTTGGAAAGATTCCGGCGTTCGCCGGAATGACAGAATTTAGAGAGCTTTCGCCGGGGTGACAGAAATTATGAGAGCGTTCGCCGGAATGACAGTTTGCATCGAATTCCTCTCTCATCATGGCCGTGCTCGACACGGCCATCTTCTTTGCTGCCGAAAGAAGATGCCCGCAGCAAGTGCGGGCATGATGAGAAGCTGAGCAATAACTCATCCCCCCGGGATGCGCGGGAGGAGATAGATTTCCGCGTCGGGCGGCAAGGCCTGGTCCCAGGTGTCGCGGTAGATCTTGCCATTGATGGAGACGGCGATGCCGCGCTGAAGATGCGGCTCGAAGGCGGGGTATTGCTCGGCCAGAACCTTGAACAGCTCGCGGATGTTTTTCGCCTCGACTGAAACGGAAAGCGCTCCGCCAACGATTGGCCGGAGCGCTCCCCAGAGGTGGACTTCCGCCACGTTGCTAGTGCTTGCGGTTGCTGATCGCCTTGAGCACGCGGGGCGGCGACATCGGGATATGCGTCATGCGGACGCCGACGGCGTTCGACATGGCGTTGGCAATGGCAGCCAGCGGCGGCACGATGGAAGTTTCGCCAACGCCGCGCACGCCATAGGGGTGGTTGGGGTTGGGAATTTCCAGGATCATCGTGTCGATGAAGGGCAAGTCCGAGCAGACCGGGATGCGGTAGTCGAGGAAGCCCGCGTTCTGCAGGCGGCCATCCTTGCCGTAGATATATTCCTCGTTCAGCGCCCAGCCGATGCCCTGGGCGGCGCCGCCCTGGTACTGGCCTTCAACGTAAGAGGGATGAATGGCTTTGCCCGCATCCTGAATCACGGTGTAGCGCTTGACGGTGGAGCGGCCGGTTTCCGGGTCGACCTCGATATCGCAGATATGCGTGGCGAAGGATACGCCGGCGCCATCGGCCACCAGTTCATTGTGGCCGGCGATCGGCCCGCCGGTGTTGCCGGCGGCCGCCGCGATTTCCTTGATGGAGAGCGGCGGGAAATTGCCGGCGTTGGTGCCGGCTGGCTTGGCATGGCCATCTTCCCAGATCACGGCGTCTTCCGGAATGTCCCACATCTTTGCGGCGCGGGCACACAGCACCTTGATGGCGTTGCGCGCTGCGGCGATGGTGGCAAGGCCGGTTGAGAAGGTGCCGCGGCTGCCGTCGGTCATGTCGTTGTGGCCGAGCGACGATGTGTCGGCAACCACCACGCGCACGTTTTCGTAGGGGATGCCGAGCTCTTCCGCCGCCATGAGGCCGATGGAAGCGCGCGAGCCGCCCACGTCGATGGTGCCCACGGCGAGAGTTACCGTGCCATCGGGCGTGACGTTCAGGTCGGCGCAGGTCTGTCCGCCGAAGTTGAACCAGAAGCCGCAGGCCATGCCGCGTCCCTGGTTCTTGCCCAGCGGCGCCTTCATGTGCGGATGGTTCTTGGCGGCTTCGAGTGTGGCGCCGATGCCGATGGGGCCATAAACCGGGCCATAGGAGCTTTGGGTGCCCTGCTTGGCGGCATTCTTGATGCGGAGCTCGACCGGATCCATGCCGATCTTCTTTGCCAGCTCATCAACGGCGCTTTCCACGGCGAAGGCTGCCATGGGAGCCGATGGGGCGCGGTAGGCGGCCGTTTTCGGGCGGTTGACGATGACCTCGATGCTTTCGCTCTTTACGTTCTTGAGATCGTAGCAGGCAAAGGCCGTCATGGCGCCGAACTCGGCCCAGGTGGCGGGGAAGGCGCCGCCGTGATAGCGGAGCACGCCATGGGCGGCGGTGATGGTGCCATCGCGCTTCGCACCGATTTTCATGTCGATGGAGGTGGAGCTGGTGGGCCCCGAGCAGCGGAACACTTCCTCGCGGCTCATGGTGAGCTTCACTGGGCGGTTGGCCTTGCGCGAGAGCGCCAGTGCCAAAGGCTCGGCCCAGATGTGGGTCTTGCCGCCGAAGCCGCCGCCGATTTCAGACGCGGTCACACGCAGCTTGGAAATATCCATGCCGAGGAGGGCAGCACACTGGTTGCGGTAGACGAAGTGGCCCTGGGTGCAGACCCAGAGCTCGCCCTGGCCATCGGGGCTGACATTGGCGACGCAGGCATGGGGCTCGATATAGCCCTGGTGCGTCTGCTCGGTCTTGTAGGTGTGCTCGACGATGATGTCGGCATCCTTGAAGCCCTGCGCAATGTCGCCGTGGCCGAAGCTGGCGCGTTTGTTGTTGTTGGAGGGCTTGGTTGGCTTTGGCTCCACGCCTTCGGTGAAGATGTCATTGTGAATGACCGGAGCCGAGGGCTTCAGGGCCTCATCCACATCGGTGACATGGGGCAGGATTTCGTAGTCGACCTGGATGAGCTTCAGCGCCTTGCGGGCTGTCGTCTGATCGATGGCGGCTACGGCTGCCACGGCATGGCCGTCGTAGAGCACCTTCTTGCGGGCCATGCAGTTTTCCAGCATGTCGCGCATGCCGCGGTCACCACCGGTGAGATCGGGAAGATCAGCGCTGGTAATGATGGCTTTTACGCCGGGAAGCTTTTCGGCTTTCGACGTGTCGATCTTCTTGATCTTTGCGTGGGCGTGAGGCGAACGCAGGACGAGGGCGATGAGCTGGCCCGGGGCGTTGTAGTCAGCGCCATACTTGGCGCGGCCGGTGACCTTGTCGACGCCATCGGGGCGCAGGGGCCTCGTGCCGACCTGCTTGAATTTCTGGTTGGTGAAGTTTGTGTCGAGCGGCATGTTAAGCTCCTCTCATTTCTTTTGCGGTGGCCTGAACGGCGCGAACAATTTTATCGTAGCCGGTGCAGCGGCAGAGATTGCCGGCAAGGCCAAAGCGGATTTCCTCTTCGGAAGGATTGGGGTTCTTGTCGAGCAGCACCTTGGCCGCAATCAGGAAGCCGGGGGTGCAGATGCCGCACTGGAGTGCGGCATGGGAGATGAAGTTCTTCTGCAGGGGGTGGAGCTTGTCGCCTTTGGCCATGCCTTCGATGGTTTCGACCTTGGCGCCTTGGACTTCGGCGCCGAGCACGAGGCAGGAGCAGACGAGGCGGCCATTGACGGTGACGCTGCAGGCGCCGCAGTCACCGGTGCCGCAGCCTTCCTTGGAGCCGGTCATTCCCAGGCGGTTGCGCAGCACGTCGAGCAGAGGCTCGTCGGCATTGCAGATGAATTCAACGGCATCCCCGTTAATGGTGGTTGATACGTGAACGCCAGACATTATTTTCCTCCTGCGCGCTTGTACGCGATTTCTGCGGCGCGGCGGGCAAGGACGCCTGCAACCTTGGTTCTGAATTCGATGGTGCCGCGCTTGTCATCAATGGGCCTGCAGGCAGCGGAGCAGGCGGCAGCGAGCTTTTCCAGCGCCGCGGCATCGAGCTTTGAGCCAATCAGGGCCTTGGCGGCGGCGGGGACGACGATGATCGTGGGTGCCACGGCGCCGAGCACGACGCGGGCATCCTTGATGGTGCCCTTGCCATCGAGCGTGAGATTGACGGCGGCGCTGACCACGGCGATATCCATTTCGGTGCGCGGAATGAAGCGCAGATAGGCATCGCTGGAATTTGCCGGGCGCTTTGGAAGCAGGATGGCTTCGATAATCTCGCCCTTCTTCAGCGAAGTTCGGCCCGGCGATACCGGAACCTGTTCAACCGGAATGGTGCGCTTGCCCTTGGGGCCGGAGATCACGACTTTTGCGTTTGCGGCGATGAGGGAGGGCACGCCATCGGCAGCGGGCGAGCCGTTGCACAGATTGCCGACCATGGTGCAGCGGCCCTGCACCTGCTTGGAGCCGATGAGGTTTGCCCCTTCGACAACGCCGGGCCAGGCTTTTACGAGGGCGGCATTTTCGCCGAGTTGCACGCCTGGTACGGCGGCGCCGATCCTGAAACCGGTGGCGGATTTCGCGATGTCAAAGACACCCTTGATGCGCTTGATATCGACGACAAGGTCGGGCTCGAGAAAGCCGCCTTTCATCTTGACCAGCAGGTCCGTTCCTCCCGCCAGAACAAAGGCCTGGCCCTTTTCCTTGGCCAGCAGCGTGACCGCCGATTTAAGTGTTTCCGGTGCTTCGTATCGCATTATTCACCTGTTTTTGAGTTCCCGCGCCAGTTTGGCCTGTTCCGTGCGTTTTGGTCAACCGGCATATTCGCTTCTATCCATAATTCATGGCTGCCCTGCGGCTTTTATCAGTGTGCCACAACATTAACGCTGACACCTGCCTCCTGCAGCACGGCGGCGAGCTTAGCATCGGGAATGCCATCGGTAATGAGGCGATTGATGTCCTTGAAGTCGCACACCTTGATCAGCGCGGTGCGGCCGAATTTGGAGGCATCGGACAGCATGACGCGGGTCTCGCCGCGCGACAGCACCATGCGGGCAAATTCGGCTTCGGCGAGATAGCTGTCGGAGGGGCCGAAGTCCGCATCCAGCGCGCCAATCGAGATGATGGCGTGGCGGACATGGAAGCTGGCGGCGAAAGCGATGGCCGAGGGGCCAAAGGCCGCGCCATTGGAGCCGTTCAATTCGCCGCCTGCCATGTAAACGCGGTTGCCGTTCACGGTTGCCAGAGTGCGGGCGATATCTGATGAATTCGTGACGACGGTGAGGTTGCGTTTTTTCAGGAGTTCGCGGGCGAAAATGCTGGTGGTGGTGCCGGTGTCGAGCATCAGGCTGTCGCCATCCTCGATCAGCCGGGCGGCGCGGCGGGCAATGGCGCGCTTGGCGGCGAAATGTTCGCGCAGGCGGCGCTCGAAGGGCGCTTCGCCCAGTTCGTGGGGGAGGGCGATGGAGCCGTGGCGCCTGGAGACCTCGCGGGAGTCTACCAGGGGTTTGATGTCACGGCGGACGGTTTCAAAGGAAACGTCCAGGGCTTTGGCCAAATCGGCGACAGAGCAGGTTCCCTGTTCGCGGACGAGGCTGAGAATCTGGGTTTGGCGCTTGCTGAGTGCCGCTGGCATGGTGCAATTGACCACGATTTGTGGCTTTTGGCAATCTATTGAACGTTTCAGTCAAATTACCACACAAATAATGCATAATTGCCACATAAAACAACATTATTGTTGACCTGTTGGCTCTGAAAGGCTTCATTTCAGGTGAGGAGATGGCCAATGGCAGCAGAAGACAGGGTTCGGAAACTGCCATGCTGGACGGGACCTATAGAGGTGGTTCCGCTGAAGGGGGGCGTGAGCAACGCCAGTTTTACGGTTTCAGACAGCGCGGGCAAGTTTGTAGCCCGGGTTGGCGAGGATTATCCGTTCCATCATGTGTTCCGCGAGGCGGAAGTTATCGCCAGCCGGGCCGCTTTTGAGGCCGGACTGTCGCCGGAGGTAATTCATGCGGAGCCCGGCATCATGGTGGTGCGCTTTCTCGCGGCGCGCACATATGGGGAAGCGGATGTGCGGGAAAATGCGGAGGCTTGCGTCGACATCGTGAAGCGCTGCCACGCGGAAATGGGCAAGCGCATTTCGGGACGGGCCAATTTCTTCTGGGTATTTCATGTGCTGCGCGACTATGCCCACACCATCACGGCGGCGAAGCACCGCCATGTGCCGGACATTCCGCGCTGGTTGGCGGAAGTTGAGCGCCTGGAAAAAGCACAGGTGCCGCTGCCGATCATTTTCGGCCATCACGACCTGCTGCCGACAAATTTCATGGATGACGGAAAACGGCTGTGGCTGATTGACTGGGAATATGGCGGCTTCGGCACGGCGATGTTCGATTTGGCCAATATCGCCTCCAACAACCAGTTCGGCGAACAGGCGGAGAAGGATCTGCTGACGCGGTACTTTGAGCGGGCACCTGACCAGGCCTTGCTGCGCGCCTTCTACGCCATGAAAACCGCCAGCGCATTGCGTGAAGCGGTATGGGGCATGGTTTCGGAAATTCATCTCAACGCGCCGGGCGTGGACTACGTGGCCTACGCCCGCGAATATCTCGGGCGCTACGAAAAAGTGCTGGCTGAATACAATTCAAAGTTTGGAAAGACATGACCCAGAATTTTCCCACTCAGGCGGATGTCGTCGTCATCGGCGGCGGCATTATCGGCTGCTCGACGGCGTATCATCTGGCGAAGGATCACAAGCTGAATGTGGTTCTGCTTGAGCAGAACAAGCTTACTTCGGGATCAACGTGGCATGCGGCGGGGCTGGTGGGGCAACTGCGCTCTTCGGCATCGATCACGCAGGTGCTGAAATATTCGGTGGAGCTCTACAAGAAGCTTGATGCCGAAACGGGGCTTGAGACAGGCTGGAAAATGACGGGCTGCCTCAGGCTTGCCAACAATGAGAACCGCTGGATTGAATACAAGCGGCTGGCCACCACAGCGCAGAGCTTCGGCATGGAGATGCATCTGCTGACGCCCGCCGAAGTGAAGAAGATGTGGCCGTTACTCAACATAGATGATCTCGTCGGCGCCTCATTCCTGCCGACGGACGGACAGGCCTCGCCGTCTGACATCGCGCAATCGCTGGCCAAGGGGGCGCGCATGCATGGCGCGAGGCTCATCGAGGGCGCGCGGGTGACATCCTTCGACATCAAGGATAGTTGTGTTACTGCGGTGAATACGAACCAGGGCAAGATCATTTGCGAGAAGGTGGTGAACTGCGGCGGGCAATGGGCGCGGCAGATCGGGGCCATGGCCGGCGTGAGCGTTCCGTTGCAACCTGTGAAGCATCAATATGTGATTACTGAAAAAGTGGAAGGCCTTGCGGCGGATGCGGCGACGATCCGCGACCCGGACCGGCGCACCTATTTCAAGGAAGAGGTGGGTGGATTGGTATTCGGCGGCTATGAGCCCAACCCCATCGCCTGGACGCAAGGCGATGTGCCTGACAATTTCGAGTTCCAACTTTTTGAAGATGACTGGGACCATTTCGAACAGCATATGACCGAGGCGCTGGTGCGGGTGCCGGCGCTCGAGAACACCGGCATCAAGAAAATGATCAACGGGCCGGAGAGCTTTACGCCCGATGGCAATTTCATTTTGGGAGCGGCACCGGAACTTAAAAACTTTTATGTCGGCGCGGGCTTCAATGCCTTTGGCATTGCATCGGGCGGCGGGGCGGGCTGGGTTCTGGCGGACTGGGTGGCGCGGGACGAAGCGCCGATGGACTTGTGGGTGGTTGACATCCGCCGCTTCTCCGACCTGCACAAAGATCGCACCTGGACCTCCGAGCGCACGCTTGAAGCCTACGGCAAGCATTACACCATCGGCTTTCCGCATGAGGAGTACCAGTCGGGGCGGCCGCGCATCGTGTCGCCGCTTTATGACCGCTTGAAAAAACTCAATGCCTGCTTTGGCTCCAAGCTGGGCTGGGAGCGGCCGAACTGGTTTGCGCCTGCTGGCGAAGAGGCGCGCGACATCTACACCATGGGGCGGCAGAACTGGTTTGCGGCGGTAGGCGAGGAGCACCGTTGCGTGCGCGAGCGCGTGGGCGTATTCGACCAGTCATCCTTTGCCAAATACGAGTTGCGGGGGAAAGACGCGGAGGAGGCGCTGGGCTGGATTTGCGCCAATAACGTGGCGCGGCCGGTGGGCAAGCTCACCTATACGCAGATGCTGAATTCGCGCGGCGGCATCGAATGCGACCTGACGGTGGCGCGGCTGGCGGAGGATCATTTCTATATCGTGACGGGCACCGGCTTCCGGACCCATGACTTTGCCTGGATCGTGGATCACCTCAAGCCGGGGCTGGAGGCGAAGCTGACGGACATCACCGAGCAGTATGGAACGCTTTCGGTGATGGGGCCCAAGTCGCGGGCGGTGATTCAGGCTGTAACAAAAACTGATATGTCGAATGCCGCATTCAAATTCGGCGAGGTGCTGGAGATCGAGATTGCGGGGCACAAAGTGCGGGCGCTGCGGGTGACCTATGTGGGCGAGCTGGGCTGGGAACTGCATATGCCCATTGCGGCCACGGGTGAGGTGTTCGACGCGCTGATGGCGGCGGGCAAACCGCAAGGCATTGCGCCTGTTGGCTACCGGGCGCTGGAATCCCTTCGGCTGGAAAAGGGCTACCGGGCCTGGAGTTCGGACATCACACCCAATGATACGCCACTGCATGCGGGGCTGGGCTGGGCGGTGAAGATGAAAAGCAACCAGGCTTTCCTGGGCCGCGCGGCGATTGAAAAAATCGCGCAGGCGCCACTCACAAAAATGCTGGCGGGCTTCACCACGGAGCGCGAGGACATCGTGCTTTCGGGGCGCGAAACGATTTTGCGCAATGGGGTTTTTGCCGGCTATCTCACCAGCGGCGGCTATGGCTACACGATCAGGAAACCGGTGGGCTTCGGCTATGTGAGAAACGCCGACGGGGTGGACGAAGCCTATCTCGAAGCGGGCCGCTACGAGCTTGTGGTGGCCAAGGAAATCGTGAAGGCA
>JAEUMI010000147.1 GCA_016792825.1 Hyphomicrobiales bacterium | reverse complement strand
GCCGCCGCGGCGGGCCACAACATCATGGAACCTTCCATAGCTTGCGCCAAAGCAGGCGTCACAACCGGCGAATGGGGTGAAACCCTGCGCCAGGTCTTTGGCGAATTCCGCGCCCCAACTGGCGTGCTTCTGACGATGGATCAACATCCGCAGAAATCGCTGGAGGACGTCCGGGCCCGCGTCAGAAAACTCGCCCTGGAGCTTGGCATGACTCCCAAGTTTCTCATGGCCAAGCCCGGTCTCGATGGCCATTCCAACGGCGCCGAGCAGATCGCGGTGCGCGCCGCCGATTGCGGGCTTGACGTCACCTATGACGGCATCCGCCTCACCCCTGAGCAGATTGTGATGACCGCCCGGGAGAAGAAGGTCACCCTGATTGGCCTCTCAGTGCTCTCCGGCAGCCATGTTCCGCTGGTGCGCGAGGTGATGAACCGCCTGCGCCAGGCGGGATTGGCGCATATCCCCGTGGTCGTCGGCGGTATCATACCAAGTGAAGATACGCTTGTCCTGAAACAGCTCGGCGTGTCCCGTGTTTATACCCCCAAGGATTTTGACCTCAACATCATCATGAATGATCTTGTCGACTTGCTGGAAGCACGGGTCTCACACTGAACTCGCCAGGCGCTCCACGCAGGTTCTCAGGATTTCATCCACCGGCTTCATCCACCAGTTCTGCGCGCTGAAGATTTCGACCTCGGTCAAGCCCTTGTACCCCGCCTTCTCGACTTGCGCCCGGATGGAAGGAATGTCGATCACCCCGTCGCCCATCATGCCGCGGTCATTGAGAACGTCCTGGGTCGGCACCAGCCAGTCGCAGACATGAAAACCTGTGATGCGCTTTTCTCTTCCGGCCCGCGCGATGTCACGCGCCAGATTGGGGTCCCACCATACATGATAGACATCAACGCAGACACCCAGCCATGGCTCCGGTACGGAACCCTCTATGTGGTGGCACATATCCAGCGCTTCACTGAGCAGGGTCACGCAGCTGCGCTCGGCTGTATAGACAGGATGCAGGGGTTCAAGCGCGATTTTCACGCCCAGCCTCTTGCCATGCTCGAGAAGCTGAGCCACGCCGTCTGCGGCCTGTGAGCGTGCTCCCGCAATGTCCTTGGACCCCGCCGGCAATCCGCCAACCACCATCACAAGGGATTGCGCTCCGAGAATTGCCGCATCTTCAAGCGCCCGCCTGTTGCTTTCTATGTTCGCCAGCAAACCTCCCCGCGTCGGTGACGGCAGGTAGGTGCTGCGGCAATAGCCCGTGACCTTCAGGCCCGCATCGCGAATCCGTTTTGCAATGACAGGAACATCCTGGCCCTCAACTTCGCGCCGCCACGGCGCTATGCCGCCAAAACCCGCAGCGGCAATCGCATCAATGGATTGCTCAATGGGGCACTGGAAACCCAGCGTTGCCGTATTGACCGCACATTGGCCGGAATTCAGCGCCATCATTGGCCATACAACGCAAGCAGGGTTTTCATCCGCTTCACCGCAAGCTCGGGATCACGGAGCAGTCCTGCTTGATCGGCCAGCTTGAATGTTTCGGTAAAGTAGGGAAGCGGCCGCGCGCTTTGCGCCCCGCCCACCATGATGAAATGGTCCTGGTGCCCGTTGAGCCACGCCAGAAAAACAATGCCCGTCTTGTAGTATTGGGTGGGTGCCTGAAAGATCAGCCGTGACAGCGGCACCGTGGGGCCAAAAATCTTGTGAAACTTCTTTGTGTTGCCCTTGGCCAGCGCGGTTAACGCTGCCGCCGCCGCAGGTGCTATGGCCGCGAAAATACCGAGCAGCGCATGCGAGTAGCCCTGTGTGTCGCCGGCAATCAGGTCAGCGTAATTAAAGTCGTCGCCCGTATACATTTTGACATTGGCTGGAAGCTGCCGGCGGAAAATGATCTCCTTCTCCGCATCGAGGAGCGAAATCTTGATGCCGTCAATCTTGGCGGAGTTATTGCTGATCACCGCAAGACAGTTCCTGGCCGTAGCGGAAAAATCCTCTGCCCCCCAATAGCCCTTGAGCGCTGGATCGAACATTTCGCCCAGCCAGTGCAGGATTACGGGTTTCTCGGCCTCGTTCAGCACGCGGCCATAAACCTTCACATAATCATCGGGGGATTTCGCTACCCGCACCAGCGCCCGGCTTGCCATCAAAATTACCCGTCCGCCAAGCTTTTGAATGGCATGAAGCTGTTCGAGATAGGCCCTCACCACATCGTCGACCGAACGTGCCTCCACTGGCTGCAGATGATCCGTGCCGCAGCCGGAGAATATCCGCGAGGCTTGAGGCCCGGCGCTTTTGAGTGACCGTCCGATCAGTTCATGGGCCAGCGGCCAATCCAGTCCCATGCCGCGCTGCGAAGTATCCATGGCTTCCGCGATGCCAAAACCCTGGTCGAGAAGAAAGTGGCGGAATGCCAGCGTTTTGTCCCAGTCCAGCCCGCCGGAGGGGCTCAGGGGATCAGCCACCACATGGGCGGCCGCAAGGGCGACGCGGTTAAATGGGGTTTTGGGCTTCCGGACGGCGATGGGCTCGCCCGCCAGATGATAAGTCTCGGATTTTCCTTCCGCTGCCGGCAAGCGTATTATCATGTTCAGTACCGCACCATCATGAGTCCCGCATCCGCCTGGATGATCTGCCCGGTTGTGTAAGGCAGCAGCCCCTGCGCCAGGGTGAGCGCAATCCGGCCCACTTCTTCCGGCGTTCCAAATCGCTTGATCACCGTCAATCCCTCGTCAATCAGCTTGTCATACCGCGCCTTCGAAGGCGCTGTCATATCCGTCTCGATGAAGCCCGGCTGAATCTCATAGACACCGACGCCCTCGTTGCCGAGGCGCGCCGCAAACAGTTTTGACATCATCGAAACGCCCGCCTTCGAGATGCAGTATTCACCCCGGTTGACCGAAACCCCGCTGGCATTTGCCGATGAGATTGTCACAATGCTGCGATGCGCTTGCGAAGGACGGAGGCGGCGCGCGAAGGCCTGGGTCAGGAAGAAAGTACCCCGCGTGTTCACATTCAGGCAGCGGTCATAGCTTTCCGCCGTGACATCCAGCAGATCGCCGCGGTTCTGCACTGAAACGCCGGCGTTGTTGACCAGCGTGGTCAGCGGCCCCAGCGCGGCTTCCGCCGCATCCAGCATGGCCTTGTGCGCATCGAGATCGGAAATGTCGCCGATCACCGCGACGGCTTTCACTCCAAGCGCTGAAACTTCCGCAACCGTGGCACGGAGCTCGGCGCTGTCCTCAACATCATTCACGGCCACGTCGAATCCGGCACCCCCCAAGGCATGCGCAATGGCCCGTCCGATGCCGCGTCTGCCACCCGTTACAAGTGCTTTCATGCGTCTATCCTCTCCAGCGTTTGCGGCGTGCAGATCATCCGCAGGATCGTGCGCGTGTTGAACTCCAGTCGTGCCGCAAGGGCGTCCTCTGCCATGAGATCGCGTTCAAACACGATTGATCCGGTAAAGCGGTTGGTGAGGTAATAATAGCCCACCGCCGCAATGCTGATATTGACCTGCACCGGGTCAAGGCCCTTGCGGAAGACTTGCGCCTTGACGCCCCGTTCCAGCAAACGCTGCATGCGCCGGACGAATGACCGGTTCATCTCCTGCATGCGCTGGGATTTCTTGATGTGCCGCGCCTTGTGCAGGTTCTCGCTGTTGACCAGCGTGATAAACTCCGGATTGGCGAGAAAATATTTCCAGATGAAGGCGATCAGGGTCTTGACCGCCGCCACCGGCTCCAGGCTGTCCAGTTCAAGGGCCGCCTCGCGATCGCGGAATTCGCCATAGGCGTCTTCCACCACCTGCCTGAACAGCTCTTCCTTGTTGCCGAAGTAATGATACATCATCCGCTTGTTGGCCTTGGCTCGTGCGGCGATGTCGTCAACCCGCGCTCCGCCAAGCCCTTTTTTGGCAAACTCCACCTTCGCCGCGGCAAGGATGCGCCGCTTCGTATCATAGGGGTTTCGCGGTTTTTTTGCCGGTGCCGCCACGTCCACTCTCAAGGGGCTTGAAATAACTATCTAGTTATTTATAATTAGACGAGGAGCGGGAGCATTGCAAGTGAGCGGTTACGACTACATCATCGTGGGTGGCGGATCGGCAGGCTGTGTCCTTGCCGCCAGGTTGTCTGAAATGCCCGAAGCCAATGTGCTTCTGGTCGAGGCTGGTCCCCGGGACACGGATCCCTTCATCCATATGCCCGTGGGCTTCTTCAAGATGACCGGTGGCCCCCTCACCTGGGGCTATGAGACCGCACCCCTCCGCCATGCCAACAACCGCGTCGCGGTCTATCCCCAGGGCCGCGTACTGGGTGGCGGCAGTTCGATCAATGCGGAAATTTACACTCGCGGCTGCCCCGAGGACTACGACGGCTGGGCCAGCGAAATGAACTGCAAAGGCTGGAGCTGGAAGGATCTCAAGCCTTATTTCGTGAAGTCAGAGGGCAACACCAGCCTGGGCGGCAGCGAACACGGCGTTGACGGCCCGCTTGGCGTTACCAGTCCCGGCAGTCCCAACCGGGTTTCCCAGGCCTATGTCCAGGGCTGCATGGACTTCGGCATGCCCCACAATGCTGACTTCAATTCGGGCAAGCTGGAAGGCGCCGGCCTCTATCAGACCACCATCAAGGACGGCAAACGCTGCAGCGCGGCAGTCGGCTATCTCAGGCCGGCCATGAAACGCCCCAACCTTACGGTGCGCACCGATCTCTTTGTCACCCGTCTGCTCATTGAAAAGGGCCGCGCCACAGGCGTTGAAGTCGTCAGCGGCAGCCAGTTGCAGCGGCTGGAAGCCACAAGCGAAGTCATTGTGACGGCCGGCGCCATTGGCTCTCCCAAACTCCTGATGCTGTCCGGCATCGGCCCTGCAAGGCATCTCAGGGAGAAGGATGTATCAGTCATCCATGATCTCAAGGGCGTCGGCCAAAATCTCCACGACCACTTCTCAACCGACGTCACTTGGGTGCTGAACGGCCCCCACTCCTATGACAAGTATAAGAAGAAGCACTGGCAAGCCTGGGCCGGCCTGCAATATCTACTCTACAAATCCGGGCCAGTTGCGTCCAACATCGTGGAAGCCGGGGCTTTCTGGTGGAGCGACCGCAAAGAGAAAATCCCCGATCTGCAATTTCATTTTCTGGCCGGCGCTGGCGTTGAGGAAGGTGTGGGCACCGTCCCCGGCGGCAATGGTGCCACCTGCAATTCCTATCACACCCGCCCCCGTTCTCGCGGGCAGGTCACGCTCCGCTCCGGTAATCCCGCCGATGCGCCGCTTGTTGATCCCAATTCCTTTGCCGAGCCCTATGATCTCGCCCGCCACATTGACGCGATAAAAATAACCCAGGAAGTGGGCGCCACCCGTTCCATGCGGCGCTATGTGGACCATGAGCATTTCCCCGGCCCCGATTGCAAAACGAAAAAAGATTACGAAGACGTGGCCCGCAGCAACGCCCGCTCCTCCTACCATCCCGTCGGCACCTGCAAAATGGGCACCG
The DNA here is from genome assembly GCA_016792825.1 of Hyphomicrobiales bacterium. GTDB lineage: Bacteria > Pseudomonadota > Alphaproteobacteria > Rhizobiales > Aestuariivirgaceae > Aestuariivirga. Next base: position 662 of record JAEUMI010000147.1, on the reverse strand, counting down.
ATGATCTGGCGGTGGTCGATACGAAAATGCGGGTGCGCGGCATTGACGCGCTTCGCGTCTGCGACAGTTCCACCATGCCGCGCATCGTTTCCACCAACACCAACGCTCCCACCATTGCCATGGCAGAAAGGGCTGCGGACCTGATCCGTGGCAACAGATAGATGCCCAGAATCGTCAGCGCCGCCGAAGCCGTCAAGCAAATCGCCGACGGCGCCACCGTCACAGTGAACTCATCATCCGGCCTCTGCTGCCCCGATGCGGTCCTGAAAGCCCTTGGCGAGCGCTTTGACCGCGAACAGCATCCGCAAAACCTCACCATGCTGCATCCCATAGCGGCAGGCGACATGTCGGGCATCAAGGGCGTAGACCATATCGCCAAACCGGGACTGATAAGCCGCATCATCGGCGGTTCCTATCCCTCCGGCCCGTCATCGGCGGAACCGCCGCTGATCTGGCAAATGCTCGGCGCCAACCAGATCGCCGCCTACAACGTGCCCTCCGGCATCATGTTCGATATGCAGCGTGAAGCCGCAGCCAAACGTCCCGGCGTGCTCACCAAGGTTGGCCTTGATACCTTTGTTGATCCCGTCCACCAGGGCTGCGCCATGAATGCCAGGGCCGCCACTGCGCCCATCGTGAAGAAAATCGGTTTCGAAGGCGAG
>JAEUMI010000131.1 GCA_016792825.1 Hyphomicrobiales bacterium | reverse complement strand
CCAAAGGCTGTTCCCGGAGGAGAGGGTTGCTGCTCCTCCTGTGCCAGCGCTGGAACCGGATGGAAAAGGCCCAACAGGCCGGCGACTGCAAATGTGCAAAACAGGGTGGTGATTCTCACGGGAACGGTACCTTTCGTATGCGAAGCGCGGCTATTACAGCCGAGTTGGGTGCAAAACAACACCGATTTGGCCTAGGGGGTTAAAAGCTTGCTGCTGCATTTCATGGATAAATAAGGCGGAATTTCGAACTCTGCCAAGCCTCTCCGGAGGATTGGGCGAAGCGCCTGATTACAATGACGTTATGCCGCGCCCGCATGAGTTGCGGGTGGGATACGAATGTGGTTCACATTCAGCCCGTCATTGGAGTATTCTTGAGGTTTGCCAATGACACGGCGGGGCTGGCCAACACCAGCTGAAAAAGGGACCAAATGAGAGGGTTATCAATGACATTTGTAAACAGGCTGGCGGGAACGATGGCGGGAATGCTTGTCTTTTTCGCTTCTGTCACGGCCTGGGCCGCTGCCGGCCAGCCCGAACCCTGGCAATTGGGCCTGCAGGATGCCGCAACCCCGGTTGCCGAGTTCATCGCCTGGCTGCACAACTTCCTGTTGGTAATCATCACCGTGATCACCCTTTTTGTGCTGGGCCTGATGCTCTACATCATGCTGCGCTTCAACGCCAAGGCAAACCCGGTTCCCTCCAAGAACACCCACAACACCTTGCTTGAAGTGGCCTGGACCGTCATCCCCATTCTGATTCTTGTCGCCATCGCCATTCCGTCCCTGCGCCTGCTCTATCTGCAGCGCGACATTCCGGTAGCCGACATGACCGTCAAGGTCATCGGCAATCCAAGCTGGAACTGGACTTATGAGTATCCCGATCTCGGGCTCAATGACGATGGTTCGGCCAAGGTGACCTTCACCTCCTACCTGAAGCCCAAGGCGGATGCCGAAAGGGACAATGTCCCCTATCTGCTGGCAACCGACGTGCCGGTGGTCGTTCCCGTCAACAAGACGGTGAAACTGATTGTGACCTCTGATCCCGAAGGCATTATTCATGCCTGGACCATTCCCTCCTTCGGCATGAAGATCGACGCCATTCCGGGCCGCCTGAACGAAGACTGGTTCAGGGCCACCCAGGAAGGCGTGTTTTACGGCCAATGCTCCGAGCTGTGCGGCAAGGACCACGCATTCATGCCCATCGAAGTGCATGTTGTATCTGACGCGGACTTCGCCGCCTGGTCGCAAAAAGCCCAGACGGCCAGCATTGAAGAAGCGCGCGATTTTCTCGTTGCCATGCTGAAGGCCAAGGGCCAGCTGGCGCAAAACTGAATTCATTGAGAGGCTAACAACCCATGTCCTATGCAACCGCCGCTCACGACGACCACGCCCTGCCTTCCGGCTGGAGGCGTTACGTCTATTCCACCAACCACAAGGACATCGGCACGATGTATCTTTGGTTTGCCATTATCTCCGGGCTTATCGGCGGCATTCTCTCCGTCTTGATGCGCATTGAACTGGCCGAGCCCGGCATCCAGATCTTCTCGGGCCTCGCCCAGATGGCCTATGGCACAACGGCTGAGGCAGCCCTCGACCAGGGCAAGCACATGTATAATGTGTTCGTCACCGGCCATGGCCTGCTCATGATCTTCTTCATGGTCATGCCCGCGATGATTGGCGGTTTCGGCAACTGGTTCGTGCCCCTGATGATCGGCGCACCCGATATGGCCTTTCCGCGCATGAACAACATTTCCTTCTGGCTCCTGCCTCCGGCGCTGGGACTTCTCCTGATTTCCATGTTTGCCGAAGGTCCCGCGGGTGCCATGGGTGTGGGTGGCGGCTGGACGCTTTATCCGCCATTGTCCACCACCGGACAGCCCGGTCCCGCCATGGACTACGCAATCCTCTCGGTCCATCTCGCCGGCGCCTCGTCGATTCTCGGCGCAATCAACTTCATCACCACCATTTTCAACATGCGCGCCCCCGGCATGACGCTGCACAAGATGCCGCTCTTCGTCTGGTCCATTCTGGTTACCGTGTTCCTGCTGTTGCTGTCGCTGCCTGTCCTGGCCGGCGCCATCACCATGCTGCTCACCGACCGCAATTTCGGCACATCCTTCTTCGTGCCGTCAAAGGGCGGCGACCCCATCCTGTTCCAGCATCTCTTCTGGTTCTTCGGCCATCCGGAAGTTTATATCCTCATTCTTCCCGGCTTCGGCATCGTTTCGCAGATCGTCTCGACCTTCTCCAAGAAACCCATCTTCGGCTATCTCGGCATGGCCTATGCGATGGTTGCCATTGGGCTTGTGGGCTTCGTCGTCTGGGCCCACCACATGTACACCGTCGGCATGGATGCCGATACGCAGGCCTATTTCGTCGCCGCGACCATGATCATCGCGGTGCCGACCGGGGTCAAGATTTTCTCCTGGATCGCTACCATGTGGGGCGGCTCCATTGAATTCAAGGTGCCCATGCTCTGGGCCCTCGGCTTCATTTTCCTGTTTACCATTGGCGGCGTGACCGGCGTCGTCCTCGCCAACGCCGGTGTGGACCGCTCCCTGCACGACACCTACTACGTGGTCGCCCACTTCCACTACGTGCTCTCGCTCGGCGCGGTGTTTGCGATCTTCGGCGCCTGGTATTACTGGTTCCCGAAAATCACCGGCTACATGTACAATGAAACCATCGGCAAGGTGCATTTCTGGGTCACCTTCATCGGCGTGAACGTCCTGTTCTTCCCGCAGCATTTCCTCGGACTTGCCGGCATGCCGCGGCGCTACATCGATTACCCGGATGTATTTGCCGGCTGGAACCAGATCTCGTCCTATGGCTCCTACATTTCCGCCTTCGCCGTATTGATATTCCTCTACGGCGTGTTCTCCGCCTATGCCAAGAAGGTTCAGGCGGCCGACAATCCATGGGGCGAAGGCGCGACCACGCTGGAATGGACGCTCTCTTCACCGCCGCCATTCCATCAGTTCAACACGCTGCCGGTCATAAAGTGAGCCGATGAGCGACGTGCA
>JAEUMI010000072.1 GCA_016792825.1 Hyphomicrobiales bacterium | reverse complement strand
CCCGAAGGCCTGTTCAAACAGGTTGGCGTTCCAGCCTCTCAGCCCGATGAGGAGTCCCTGCGCAAACATCCAGAACAGGCCAACGCCACCCGCCGCGGCAACGACCGTTCCACGCGGCCCCCTACCCCGGAAAAGTTCAATGAGCACAACCAGCAGGCAAAGCCCAATGGGCAGGAGCTGCCACCTGCCGTGCACCAACGCCTGAAGAAACAGGGGCGCGGCGCTCGCCTCGCCCAACTGCCCGGTCCAGGCGAAATTCCAAAAGCCTGAAGGCACCACATACCACGGCAAGGCGATGGTCCCTATCAGGCCGACGATGGCCAGCAGCAAAATATGGCGCGATTGTTTGGAAAGCTCTGCCATGGTTATGGGATCCGGCGGCGGGTTGCCGCTGGATCCCTATCCGATGTCATTTGGCTCCGATTTCAGCATCCCAGCGCGACAGCAGGCGCTTGCGCTCGGCCGAAGATCCGAACTTGGCAAAATCATAATCGATCAGCTTGATATCCGCCATTTTTGGAGCTTCCCTCGGAATTGGAGCTTCAGAATTGGACGGGTTCTGGTAGCTGTTCGACGCCGCACCGAGCTTCTGCGCTTCCGGCGTCAACGCCCAGTCATACCACTTCTTGGCATTGTCCAAGTTGGGCGCACCCTTGATGATGCTCATGGAGCCGACCTCGAATCCGGTTCCCTCGCAGGGGCTCACGTTCTTGATCGGCGCGTTTGATGTAATTGTTGGCGTGATTACGTCGTGCTGGAAGGCGATGCCGACCAGGGTTTCGCCGCGCGCCGCAGCCTGGGCCGGTGCCGCGCCGGATTTTGTGTACTGGTTGATGTTGCCATCAAGCGCCTTCATGTATTTGAAGGCTTCCTCTTCGCCAAGGATCTGCACCATCGTGGCAAGGAAAGTGTAAGCCGTGCCCGATGAGTTTGGGTTGGCGATCTGCACTTCGCCCTTGAATTCAGGCTTGATGAGATCGGCCCAGCAGGCGGGTGCCGCGATTTTTTTCTGCTCAAGCAGCTCGCTGTTGTAGCCGTAACCCAGCGCTCCAAGATAAATGCCGACCGTTGCGCCCTTGCCGGTTTCATGCTGCTTCACCGCCCAGGGATGGAGCTTGGCAAGCATGGGGGACTCGTAGGCTTCCGTAAGCCCCTCTTCAGCCGCCTGCAGATGGGGGTCGCCCGTGCCGCCCCACCAGACATCGCCCTTGGGATTGGCCGATTCCGCCTTCACCTGGGCAAAGGTTTCGCCGGAACTTTTCCGCGTCATCGCCACGGTTATGCCGGTGGCCTTCTGGAATTCGTTGACCATGCTCTGGCACCATTCTTCCTGCACTGAGCAATAAACCGTGAGATTGCCTTCGGCCTGTGCGCTCGAGCCGAACGCAAGTGCGGCAAATGCCAAAACAGCCGCGGAATTAAAGAATTTTCGGGTGATTAGGGTCATGCTTTCCTCCCAGTTCAGACTTTTGTTTATGACGGTTTTGTGACAACATGACAGAAGAAATTGCTGTTGGCCAGCATGGATTTTCCGGGAGATTGAGGATGGACGAAGGTGAACTTGACCGGCGCTTTCACGCTG
>JAEUMI010000052.1 GCA_016792825.1 Hyphomicrobiales bacterium | reverse complement strand
CCGGCGCCGGAACAGGCGTAGCCCAAAAAGGTCACCGCCGACTGGGGATTCTCAATGGCGATCTGCAGGGCGGCGCGCAATTGATGGCCGTATAGCGAGCGGTGGCAGAGTTCATCAGTCCATAGGGCGGAGCCGCTGGCATCATTGTTCTTGCGCCGGGGGTAAAGATTATTGTGGCGCTGGGTTTCGCTGAACTCGGCCGGCATGTCGGGATTGCCTTCGCCGGAAGCAAAGCTGTCGCCCATGCCGACAATCAGCAGGTCACGCACTTTCGCTTTCAGGGCAATGGGCTGTTCGCCGGCCACGGCAACGGAAATATCAGCGCCGCCCGGATAGGGCAGCGAGGCGGTGACCGTGCCGTCGCAGGGCGCGATTTGGACGGGAGCGTCGCCAACGCGCCATTCACAATTATATTCGCTGATCAGGGGATTTTTCCTGAGGGGGCGAAGGCTGATTTCAATCTCATGGGCCTTGGGATTCACATAGCCATCGACATCGCCACAGAGATCATGCAGGCGGCTCTTCGGATTCCAGCACAGCCGGCCCTGGCCCTGGGCTGCCCAGCCGCGCCAGTCAAACTTCGAACGCTCGATGCGCGAAAAGGCTATGTAGCGGTCATTGAGCACATGCTCGCTGCCCAGCACCGAGGCGCTGTTGATGAGCAGGGATTTTAGCTCATCGGGGATCTGCTGCTCGTTCACGTGGATGAGATATTGCCGCCAGGCGTTTTCGTGGAGCCTGAAGAAGCTGGCGTCATTGAAAAGCCGGAAACGGTTAACGACCTTCCATTCGATTTGGAAATCCGTGGTGTTGAGGGTTTGGGCCTTAAGAGGCGGGGCCACCAGCAGGCAAAGAAACGCCATCAGAAAATGTAAGATCCGCGCTTTCACCAAATCACCCGTCCGTTAACTGCAGGGGCTTTTGACAAGGCAAGGCTACCGAATTGTGGCGGCGCCCGAGCATTGGCCCTTGACTGGCAAGCGCAACGGACCTATTTGGAGCGCAACTGTTAGCACTCAACCATATTGACTGCTAACAGAGGTCGGACCGGGTTCCCGCTTCGGCTTTAAATATAAATAAAATCAATATGTTATAGGAGTTACCGCATGAAATTCCGTCCTTTGCACGACCGGGTCGTGGTGAAGCGGGTCGATGAAGACACCAAGACCAAGGGTGGCATCATCATCCCCGAAACGGCGCAGGAGAAGCCGATGCAGGGCAAAATCATCGCCGTTGGCCCTGGCGCCCGCGATGAAAGCGGCAAGCTGGTTCCGCTCGATGTGAAGAAGGGCGACACCGTCCTCTTCGGCAAATGGTCAGGCACCGAAGTCAAGATCGACGGCGACGAGCTCCTGATCATGAAAGAGTCCGACATCATGGGCGTGCTCGACAAGTAATTCCGGCCCACAACCAATTTAAGCAATCAAAGGAATATTCACATGGCTGCAAAAGAAGTCCGCTTCGGCGGCGAAGCCCGCGAGCGAATGCTCCGCGGCGTTGACATTCTCGCTAACGCGGTGAAGGTCACCCTCGGCCCCAAGGGCCGCAACGTTGTCATCGACAAGTCGTTCGGTGCGCCACGCACCACCAAGGACGGCGTCACCGTCGCCAAGGAAATCGAACTGGAAGACAAGTTCGAAAACATGGGCGCCCAGATGGTGCGCGAAGTTGCCTCCAAGACCAATGACATCGCAGGCGACGGCACGACGACCGCAACGGTCCTGGCCCAGGCCATCGTGCGCGAAGGCGCCAAGAACGTAGCCGCCGGGATGAACCCGATGGACCTGCGCCGCGGCATCGACCTGGCGGTCATCGCCGTGGTCGAAGACCTCAAGAAGCGCTCCAAGAAGATCAAGTCATCGGAAGAAGTCGGCCAGGTCGGCACGATTTCAGCCAATGGCGAAAAGTCGATCGGCGACATGATCGCCAAGGCGATGCAGAAGGTCGGCAATGAAGGCGTGATCACGGTTGAAGAAGCCAAGACAGCCGACACCGAGCTTGAAGTTGTTGAAGGCATGCAGTTTGACCGTGGCTATCTCTCGCCATACTTCATCACCAATGCCGACAAGATGCTGTGCGAACTGGAAGATGTTTACATTCTTCTCCACGAGAAGAAGCTTTCCTCGCTCCAGGCCATGCTGCCGATCCTCGAAGCCGTGGTTCAGTCTTCGAAGCCTTTGCTGATCATCGCAGAGGATATTGAAGGCGAAGCCCTTGCAACGCTTGTCGTGAACAAGCTGCGCGGCGGCCTCAAGGTTGCGGCCGTCAAGGCTCCTGGCTTCGGCGACCGCCGCAAGGCCATGCTTGAAGACATCGCAACGCTCTCGGGCGGCCAGGTCATTTCCGAAGACCTCGGCATCAAGCTCGAGAATGTCGGCCTCGACATGCTGGGCCGCGCCAAGCGGGTCCGCATCGACAAGGAAAACACCACGATCATCGACGGTTCGGGCAAGAAGGCCGACATCGCCGGACGGGTTGCCCAGATCAAGGCACAGATCGAGGACACGACCTCGGACTACGACCGTGAAAAGCTCCAGGAACGCCTGGCGAAGCTCGCCGGCGGTGTTGCGGTTATTCGCGTCGGCGGTTCCACCGAAATCGAAGTGAAGGAACGCAAGGACCGCGTTGACGACGCTTTGAACGCCACGCGCGCTGCCGTTGAAGAAGGCATCGTTCCCGGCGGCGGTGTTGCCCTGCTGCGCGCCAAGAAGGCGCTTGATGCGGTAACCTCCAAGAACCCCGACGTGCAGGCAGGCATCAACATCGTGTCGAAGGCGCTGGAAGCGCCGATCCGCCAGATCGTTGAGAACGCCGGCGTTGAAGGCTCGATCGTGGTCGGAAAGCTGCTTGAGAAGTCAGGCAACTTCGGCTTTGACGCACAGAACGAAGAGTACTGCGACATGGTTGCCGCGGGCATCATCGACCCGACCAAGGTTGTTCGTGTAGCGCTTCAGGACGCGGCCTCGGTTGCCTCGATCCTGATCACCACGGAAGCCATGATCGCCGAGAAGCCCAAGGACAAGTCCGGCGGCGGCATGCCAGGCGGCATGGGCGGCGGCGGCATGGGCGGCATGGGCGGCGGGATGGACTTCTAAGTCCAGACACCCCCTTACGAAATGCGAAACCCCGGTGGAAACACCGGGGTTTTTCATTAACAGGGGCCGCTCTCCCTTGAAATTCTTTGGTAACCATTGGGTAATAGGTTGCGGCGGTGATCTGGCCCCTGCAAAACCTGCGCTTTGTGGCAGCCCTCATGGTCGTCTATGTCCATGCGGCGCAGCTGGCTGTCGAACAGACCGGTTCCTACGGCATCTTCCCACGCGAACTACCGCTGGCGGGCCAGGCGGGGGTTGACATCTTTTTCGTCATTTCCGGAGTCATCATCGCCAGAACCGCGGTGGGGCTGACCTGGCAGGAATTTGCCTGGAAGCGCTTCCGCCGCATCATTCCCTTCTACTTTCTGGTCTGCATCTTCTCTGTGCTGATCGTTTCCCGCTCCGGCGCTGCCATCACAGGGCGCGACCTGCTTGCCTCGTTTCTTCTCTGGCCCGCGACGGATGTAATGACGCTCCCCCTCCTGCCCGTGGCCTGGACGCTCTGCTACGAGGCGCTGTTTTATGTGGCCGCCACATTGGTCCTTGCCGACCGGCGCTGGCTCTACCCGGTGCTCGGCCTTTTCGTGGCCGCCATGGCGCTGCGGCAGCACGGCGCGGTATTCCAGTTCCTGGGCAATCCCCTGATCATTGAATTCCTGTTTGGCGTTGCCATTGCCTACGCGCCCGTCTTTCAACCCGCCAGGTGGGGCATTCCGCTCGGCGCGGCACTGCTCATCGGGGCCGGATTCTTCGACCTCGCGCCCCTGGGCAATTCGCTCGCGTATTTACGCGGCGACGAGGCCTTGCAGCGCGTGGCCGTCTTTGGCCTGCCCGCGGCCCTCATCGTCTGGGGCGCCATGCAGTTCAAGGGCCGCAAAAGTTTCTGGACCGGCCAGGGCGATGCCTCCTACTCGCTTTATCTCACCCACGCGCTTTTCATGCCGGTGTTCTTCTTGATCTGGAAAGTGTTCCCCCTGCCTACCGATCTCATGATCGCGACGAGCATGGCGGCCAGCGCCTTTTTCGGCTGGCGCATCCATCTGGCCATTGAAAAGCCGGTGCTCAATGCCCTCAAGGGTGAACGCTTTTCCCGTGCCCGGCCGCATCCCGTTGCGTCAGCGGAATAGTGTGTTAGCCTCCCGCATCGGGAGGAGCATGCCATGTACACGAAGCAGGCCCTGCATGAACTGGGAATCAAGAGCAACGCCATCAGCGACGCGCAGAAGCGCCAGCTCGACGAGCAGGGCTTCTTCATCGTCGAGAACGCCCTGTCAAAAGACGAGGTTAAAATCCTGCGCGACGAATTCGAGCGCATCCATGCGGCCGAGGCCGAGAAGGGCGGGCACGAGGTTCATGTGGAGCCGGGGGCACGGCGCATTTCCAACATTTTCAACAAGACCACGGCTTTCGATATTTGCCTGAACCTGCCGCCGGTGCTGGCCGCGGCGCATTATCTGCTGGGCGAAATCAAGGTTCATGGCGCCAACCTGCGCGATCCCAACCAGGGCTACGGCCACCAGGCGCTGCATGTGGATGTGCCGAAGCGATTTGTGGACGACTGGTGGGTGCTCAATGCCATGCTCATGCTCGATGACATGACGCTGGAGAATGGCCCCACCCGCGTGGTGCCCACTTCACAGTGGTGGGCGCCGATCAATGTGCCCTACGTCAACCAGGGCGACTGGGAGCCGGAACCCATTTCCGCCGAAGACCAGAAGCGGATTCCGGCGGACCTCGACGCGCCCTATCCCGGAGAAGTTTATGTGACGGCGCCGGCGGGTTCGGCCATCATCTGCAATTCATCGATGTGGCACAGCGGCACGCTGAAGAAATCGTCCGCCCACCGGCGCATGCTGCATCTCACCTATACGCGGCGCGACCTGCCGCAGCAGCTGGTGCAGATCGATCACCTGACGCAAGCGCTCTATGACCGGATGAGCCCGGTCCACCGCTATCTGATGGAGATCGAACCGCCGGGCGAAGGCGGGGTGCTGCGGCAGAAAAAGCGTGAGCACAAGGGCTGGTGGAACTGAAGGTCCCACCCTCTTCCTGATTTCACCGCTTCTCCCAAAAAGGTGAAAGCTTGTGTAAAGACAGTTTAAGGAAGGGCTGGTAGAGAGCCGCCATGACCCCTCTTACCGACAGGCAGGGAAGATTTTCGCCGCTCAAGGCCGCAACGCTGGCCCTGGCGCTGCTGCCTGCGGCCGTCATTGCCTACTGGTTCTTTACCCGCCAGCTCGGCCCCCTGCCCGTCAAGACGGCCCTGCACCTGGTTGGAGACTGGACCATCCGCCTGCTGGTGATCACGCTGGCGCTCACCCCCCTGCAGCGGGTGCTCAACTACCCAAAAATTGCACTCATCCGGCGCATGCTGGGGGTCACCACCTTTGCCTATGGGCTCACCCATTTCCTGCTTTACATCGTGCAGTCTAAATTCGACCTGGTCTTCGTCGTCACGGAAATCGTCCTGCGCTTCTATCTCACCATTGGCTTTGTGGCGCTGATCGGCTTGAGCCTGCTGGCGGCCACCTCCTTTGATTCCGCCATCCGCAAGCTGGGCAAGACATGGAAGACGATCCACCGCCTCGTCTATGGGATTGCGGTGCTGGGGCTTCTGCATTACTTCATTCAATCGAAAATCGACGTGAGCCCCGCCACGCTGATGGCCGGCTTCTTCATCCTGCTGATGATCTACCGCAGTTTCATCAGCCGGCGGATGGCTCTCACCCCGCTCGTCCTGGCCATCAGCGCCGGACTTGCCGGGCTGCTTACGGCGTTAACCGAGTTTGCCTGGTATGGACTGGCCACGGGAGTCGATCCCTGGCGCATCGCCCAGGCCAACCTGATGGTTTCCTTCGGCCTCCGGCCCGCCATTATTGTCGCGCTTGTGGGTCTCGTTCCCTGCGGATTCCTGATCTTGCGCAATGCGCACTCAAATGGCTGGTTTAAGCTGCGCAAGCTTACGGCATAGGCTACGCCGGAAATTGGCTTTCCCGGCGTCCTATCCCTATATATGCGCAGAGATTAAAGCTGAGGTCCATGAACATCCAGAATTTGCCGGACAAACAGGAAATCGAGACGGTATTGGGCCTGGGGCCACAGGCCCAGGCGAAGCGCTGGGCGAAGCGGGGAATTTGGCTGGCAGTTCTGGCCCTTGCCATCGCCGGCAGCTATCTGTGGTACCAGAGTTCGCAAACCACCGCCAATGCCGTGACCTATGAGACAAGCCCGGCAAGGCGCGACGACCTGACGGTCACCGTCACCGCCACGGGCACCATTCAGCCGACGACCCAAATCGATGTTTCGAGCGAGATGTCAGGCGTCGTGCGGTCGGTCAATGTGGACAACAACAGCCTGATCAAAAAAGGCGATGTGCTGGCGGAACTCGACTCAGAGCGATTCAGGGGGCAATTGAAAAGCCTGCAGGCCAGCGTTGAGAGCGCCAGGGCGAAGCTCGCCGATACCCAGGCCACCCTCAAGGCCAGCGAACTTGCCTACACGCGCCAGATATCCCTGCAGAGAAGAGGCCTGGCGATCACCCAGGATCTGGAAGCTGCGCAAGCCGCCCAGCAGCGGGCGATCGCCGCGGTTGTTTCGGCCCAGGCCGACATTCAAGTCGCCATTGCCAATCTGGAACTGAAGCAAATTGACATCGACAAGTCGCAAATCCTGTCGCCGGTCGATGGCATTGTCCTGAAGCGGGCGGTTGAACCCGGCCAGACTGTGGCCTCTTCGCTGCAGGCCCCGGTGCTTTTTACGCTGGCCGAGGACCTGAAACGCATGCAGCTCGAAGCCGACATCGACGAGGCGGACATTGGAACCGTTAAATTGGGGCAGAAGGCGAATTTCACAGTTGATGCTTTTACTGGCCGCAATTTTCCGGCCCTCATTGAAGCGGTTGAATTTTATCCGGAAACCACCGATGGGGTGGTAACCTACAAGGCCATACTCAGCGTCAACAATTCCGATCTGGCGCTCCGGCCAGGAATGACGGCCACGGCGCAAGTCACCGTTCAGGAAATTCCCAATGCCCTGCTCGTTCCCAACGCGGCGCTGCGCTATTCGCCGCCGGTTGCAGCACCGCAGCAGAGCTTCAGCCTCTCAAGGCTTTTCCTGCCGCGCATGCCGCGCAACCAAAAGTCGGCACGGACCGAGACCACTGCCGGTGAGCGCACTATATGGGTGTTGAAAAACAGTGTTCCGGAGGCGGTGCAAATTACCACGGGAGCATCTGACGGCAAGATGACTGAAGTCGTCAAAGGCGACATCGCCCCAGATGACCAGCTGGTCATCGCCGCGAAGCAAACGGGTAAATGACCGTGACTGCGTTACTGGCCCTGGAAAACGTGAGCAAGACCTATGGCGAGGGCGGCGGGATGGTGCGGGCCCTCGATGGTGTTGATCTTACGATCAACGGGGGTGAATTTGTTGCCATCATGGGGCCTTCCGGATCCGGCAAATCCACCGCCATGAACATCCTGGGCTGCCTGGATTCCCCCACCAAGGGACGGTTCCTGTTCAATGACGTTGACGTGACCAAGCTTACCCGGGACGGGCGCGCCCTGCTGCGGCGGAATTTCCTCGGCTTCGTGTTTCAGGGCTATAATCTGCTGAGCCGCACGACGGCGATTGAAAATGTGGAGCTGCCCTTGATTTACCGGGGCACCGCAAAGCGCGAACGGCGCGAACAGGCTATTGGTGCCTTGCATCTCGTTGGCCTGGAGGGGCGGGAAAACCACACGCCGGCCGAGCTTTCCGGCGGACAGCAGCAACGGGTTGCGATTGCGCGCGCCATCGTCACGAACCCACTCGTGCTGCTTGCCGATGAGCCTACGGGAAATCTCGATACGGCCCGCAGCAACGAAATCATGGAGCTGCTTTCGGGACTGAACAAGTCGCGCGGGCTTACCATTGCGATGGTGACCCATGAACCCGACATGGCCGCTTTCGCCAAGCGCACAATCCGTTTCGTTGACGGCAAAATCGAATCCGATACGCTGCAAAAGGCCGCCTGATGCTGTGGGAAGCGATAAAACTTGCCAACCAGTCGGTGCGCCGCAATGCGCTGCGCTCCATCCTCACGCTGCTCGGCATTGTCATCGGCGTTGGCGCCGTCATTGCCATGGTCACCATCGGCAACGGCACCACACAGAAAGTGACCGCTGACCTGTCGAAGCTCGGCAGCAACATGCTCATTGCACGGCCGGAACGGGAGACATTTGGCCCGGGCGGCAGCGGCGAAGTCCGCAGCTTCACGGAGCGCGATGTTTCGGCACTGCGTGACAACCTCACCCAGGTCAGGGCACTGGCACCCTCGTCAACAAAATCCGTCAGAATCGTCTATGGCGCTGATAACGTGGATTCAACCGTAACCGGCACGGACTCCGAGTTCTTCGTGGCGCAGGACTGGACCTTTGAATCGGGCCGGCCTTTTTCGGACGGCGATATCCGTTCAGGCAGCTCCGTCTGCGTGATCGGCCAGACAATAAAAACGGACCTCTTCGGGCAGGCCGATCCACTGGGCCAACGCCTGAGACTTGGCAATGTTTCGTGCGAAGTCATCGGCGCCGTGGAAGGCAAGGGGCAATCGGCGTTCGGCACCGATCAGGACAGCGTTGTATTCATGCCGCTCCGCGCCTTTCAGCGCCGGATCGCCGGAAGCCAGCGCATCGCGACAATCTATATTTCAGTGGCGTCCGCCGATGCGGTCGACGCAGTGAAATCGTCGACGGAAGACATCCTGCGCGAACAGCGCCGCGTCGGGGCCAACGAGGAGGATGATTTTTCGGTGCGCGACATGTCGCAAATCGTCAGTACACTGAGTTCGACGACGACACTGATGACGGGGCTGCTGAGCGCCGTTGCGGCTGTCAGCCTGCTTGTGGGCGGGATCGGCATCATGAACATCATGCTTGTCTCGGTCACCGAGCGCACCCGCGAGATTGGGATCCGCCTTGCCGTCGGCGCCCTGGAAATCCAGGTTTTGACCCAGTTCCTCGTCGAGGCCATTGTCCTTGCGGTCTTTGGCGGCATCATCGGAATCGTCCTCGGCCTTTCCCTGGCGGGATGGGCCGCCTACGCCATGGCCATTCCATTTACGACCAACCCCAGCATCATCGCCCTGGCCTTTGTGTTTTCCGGCCTGATCGGCGTGGTGTTCGGCTATTTCCCGGCAAGGCGCGCGGCGCGCCTCGATCCGATCGAGGCGCTGCGCCACGAGTAGCGGCGCCCGCTCAGAGCTGCTGGAGCAGCTCCAGGGTTGGGTAGGAATCCGCGGGCATTCCCAGCTCGATCTGCATTGTCTTGACGGCAGCGCGGGTTCCCGCGCCAATCTTCCCGTCCAGCTTGCCCACGTCATGGCCACGGGCTTGCAGCTTTTTCTGGAGCGCCACGATTTGCTGATAGGTGAGGTGCGTCACCTCGGCATTTCCACGGCTCACCTTCGGCGCACCGGCAATGCGGGTAGCGAGATAGGAAGCGGTGGTGGAATAGACGAGCGACTCATTCCACTTGAGATAGGCGGTAGTGAAGTTCTCATAGACGAGGAAGGCCGGGCCATCCTTGCCCATGGGCAGCAGCAGGGACGCGGGGAAGCTGTCGGCCTTCATGGGCTTGCCGTTGGCCATCTTCACGCCCCACTTGGCCCACTGCGAGCGGGGATGCTGGATGGCGATATCGGCTTCCTCCCACGGCATGTCACGCGGCACGCGCACCTCCTGCATCCAGGGCTGGCCCGGCTGCCAGCCATGCTTGCGCAGGAGATTGGCCGAAGAGGCCAGCACATCGGGAATGCTTGCGCGCAAATTGCGCCGGCCATCGCCATCGAAGTCGACGGCACTTTCATTGTAGTCATAGGGGAGGAACTGCGTCTGGCCGATTTCTCCGGCCCAGGCGCCGCGCATTTCGTCGGGGTGCAAATCGCCACGGTCGATGAGTTCAAGCGCTGCCATCAGTTGCGGGCGGAATTTTTCCGGCCGCCGGCAATCCCAGGCGAGCGTGGCAAGCGACCTAACTGTCGAGAGATCGCCGATGTTGGCGCCGAAATCGGTTTCCAAAGCCCAGAAGGCGACAATCACCGGAGCGGGTACGCCATACTGCTTTTCGACGCGGGCAAAGGTGGCCTTGTGTTTCTGGACCAATTCCGCCCCGCGCTTGATGCGGTAATCAGTGATCATGCGGGCCTGGAACTCGAGAAAGCTCTGGGAGAAGATGTTTTGCGCCCGGTCTTTCTTGATGATGCCGGGATCGTAGGTAATGCCATCGAGCACGGAAAGCGCCTGGCGGCCAATGCCCTGGGCTTGGGCTTCCCGGTGAAATTCCTTGATGAAGCCGGAAAAGCCGCTGCCTGAGTTCCCGCAATCGGCAGCCCGGGCGTTAGAACCTGCCACTAGAAATACCGCACTGGCACAGGCCACGGCGCTCAAACGCATCGATTTCAACATTCCGAGACTCCCTGGTTTTTTGCCTGATTATTCATCGCTTGAGTCAAAATCAAGGCCCTGTTTTATGGCTGTGATGCGGCGGGCTGGCAAGATCACGAGGGGCCGTACAAAGTACGACCCCTCGCTCAGGCTGGAGAACCATCCTCCCGAATTCACACTCCGTCACGAAAATCTGAACCGGGGGCGATACCAGACTCTCGCAAGTGCGGAACTCAGGTGCATGGTCCCGCCCTAGCCCTGAATGGGGCGCAATATAGCCAGTTTCTCTCTGAATTGAACCGTTCCCCGGCAAATTTTTCACAGGGCCCCCTGCAAATTCAGGGAGGGTTCGGGGTGGCGGAGCAATCATTCAGCCGCTTTGAGGCGGTTCTGCAGAAGGCCGGCGCGGGGATCGCCAAGTGCGGCAGGGCTTGCCGCCAGCACCGCCGAGGAACACAGGATTATGCCGTCATCGAGGACCTTGAGATGATTGGCGGCAAGGGTTGAACCGGTGGTGGTGATGTCCACGATCACCTCCGCGGTTCCGGCCGCGGGCGCCCCTTCGGTGGCCCCCAGGCTCTCGACGATGCGGTAGCCGGTCACGCCCCTTTCGGCAAAGAACCTCCGGGTGAGGTTAAGATATTTCGTGGCTATCCTGAGCCTGCGGCCGTGGCGCAGATAAAAGCTTTCGGAGACTTCATCGAGATCGGCCATGGAGGCCACATCGAGCCAGCATTCCGGCACGGCCACGGCAACATCCGCATAGCCGAATCGCAGCGGCGCCAGAACCGACACAAGATTTTCTCCCGGTGCGGATTTCTCCCAGAGAAGGTCCGCGCCGGTGATGCCGAAATCAATCTTTCCCTCGCGCAGGTTCTGGGCAATTTCGGCGGCCGAAAGAAAAGCGACTTCGATGCTGTCAATGCCTTGCAACTTGCCGCGGTAGCCACGCTCCGCGCCGGAACGCATGATGCTTAAGCCTGCTTTCTCCAAAACCGCCGCTGCCTGTTCCATCAGGCGGCCCTTGGACGGAATGGCAAGAGTGAGGGTCCTCATCCCAGCACCGCCTTCAGGCGCTCGGTGTGGATGGCGCAGCCCACGGCGGAAACAGGCATGGGCGAACCCATGTCTGAGAGCAAATTGTCGTAACGCCCGCCGCCGGCCACGGCGACAAAACCATCCGCTGTTTCAACATCAATCTGAAAGACAAAGCCGGTGTAATATTCGAGTTCCCGGCCGAAGGTCGCCTTGAATTCGAAGCGCTTGGCGTTCAGGCCAAGCTCTTCCATTTCGGCCAGGCGCCTTTGAAAATATTTCCGCGCCTCGTTGAAGTTGCG
Organism: Hyphomicrobiales bacterium; assembly: GCA_016792825.1. Taxonomy (GTDB): domain Bacteria; phylum Pseudomonadota; class Alphaproteobacteria; order Rhizobiales; family Aestuariivirgaceae; genus Aestuariivirga. The sequence goes on along the minus strand of JAEUMI010000052.1, from coordinate 2,991 downwards.
GCCCGGATCGGTGCGGTTCAAATGCCCCTCAAGATTGTCGGCACGCTCAACGATATTAAGATAGCTGGTGATGGCATCGACCTTCGCCTGATCGAGAGCTGCTTCCGAGCGGTCGGCGGATTTATCGGCGAGGCGTACGGCAATTTCCTCATGCGAGCGGCCGCCGACAAGCGGCAGATTCCTGCTTTCGATCTCCCGCGCCACAAGCTCCGCCACGGGTTCCGTCGCCAGGCGGTCGATAAGGGCCGAAATGCTGCTGCGTTTTGCGCCGCGATTTGTGGTGAAGCTTTCCAGCACCTCGCGAAAGGCATGAGGCCGCCAGAAGTGATGCTTCAGGCGATTGCGCCAGCGCTCCGGCATCGGGGTGTCTTCCAGCAGTGCCGAAAAGAGTCCGAGGTCGCCCAGGGTCACGCGGAATTTGGTGAGGCCCGTTGCTTCAAGCGCACCGATCGCCAGCTTGAGGACACGGGCTTCGGCTGCCGCCGCATCGGGGGCGGCGAACCATTCGAGGCCAGCCTGCAAGAATTCCTGCGGGCTCAGGTGTTCATTGGGAAAGCGGAAGGCGGGGCCGAGATAGCAATATTTTGCTTCTTCGTCCGGCTTTTCCGCATGGCTCAGGTGATAGCGGCAGGCGGGCACGGTAAGATCAGGGCGCAAGCACATTTCAGCGCCGGAGGGATCGGTGAAGACGAAGGTCCGGGCGCGGATATCCTCGCCGGAGCGCTCGAGAAAAATATCGGCGGGCTGGATGATGTCGGGGGCGATGTAGTCAAACCCGGCGCGCTCGAACACCGCCATGATGGCCGCATTCTGCCGTTCCAGCGCCTCGCGCTCGGGCTTGGATTTACCGGCCACGGCCTAGCATTTCCTTGACGGCCTTAACGAGATCGGCTTCCGCGACCGAAACCTGGGCCAGGCGCTGGCTCGCATATTCCTCGCGGGATTCAACGCCACTGGCGAGCTGGCTACCCAGCGCCAAATCCTTCAGAGTCACTTCGCCTTTGGCCTTTTCATCGCCGCCCTGAATGACCACAAGCGGACTGCCGCGCTTGTCGGCATATTTCATCTGGGCCTTCATGCCGGAGGTGCCCACATACATTTCGGCGCGGATACCCGCAGCGCGCAATTGCTGCACCATTTTCTGGTAATCGCCTTGACGCTCCTTATCCATGACGAGAACAACCACGGGAGCCGTCGTTTCCTTATCCTCAGTTTTGCCCAAAAGCTTCAGCGCGGAATAGAGACGCGATACGCCTATGGAGAATCCGGTTGCCGGAACTGATTGCCCTGTAAAGCGCGCAACCAGATCATCATAACGCCCGCCGCCACCAACGGAACCGAAACGCACATTAGAATATTCTGTGTCATTCGTTTCTATCAGCAATTCGCATTCGAAGACCGGACCGGTGTAATACTCGAGACCACGAACAATTGATGGATTGATTTGTATTTTGCCTTCGTACCCAGCTGACTCGATTAACTGCTGCATTTGCCAGAGCTCGTCTAAGCCCTCTTTAGCTATTGCTGATCCGTCTGTAATTCTTGATAGCTCAACGAAAGTTCCAAGCGATGTATCTCTGGTTCCATGGAGAAACTGAATGATTTTGGCTGCATTTGGTCCTGTCAATCCAGACCCAGCAGTGAAATCTCCGCTGCTATCAGTTCTGCCAGTTGTAAGGAGCTGAAGCACACCCTCAGTCCCAAGGCGGTCGAGTTTGTCAATCGCTCGCAAGACCGAAAGCCGTTTGCCCGCGAATTGTGTACCACTTAGCCCTATTGTTTCCATTAGACCGTCTAGAACTTTTCTACTGCTAACTCGAACGACATATTCCTCTGAGCCAATTCCCAGCGCTTCCATAGTATCGGCGGCCATCATGCACACTTCGGCGTCGGCGGCGGGGGATGCGCTGCCTACGGTGTCGGCATCGAACTGCATGAACTGGCGGTAGCGGCCGGGGCCGGGCTTTTCGTTGCGGAAGACCCAGCCCTGCCGGTAGCTGCGAAACGGCGTGGGCAGGAATTGCTGGTTTTCGGCAACATAGCGGGCAAGCGGTGCGGTCAGGTCATAACGGAGCGACAGCCACTGCTCGTCATCATCCTGAAAGGAAAACACGCCTTCGTTCGGCCTCTCCTGATCGGGGAGGAATTTGCCCAGCGCCTCGGTATATTCAATGAAGGGCTGTTCCACGGGTTCGAAGCCGTAGTTTTCATACACCCCCTCGATGATACGCAGCATGCGCTTGAGGCCACGAATTTCATTCGCGTCCACATCGCGGAAACCCTTGGCGAGGCGCGCCTTGGGGCGGTTTTGCTTGTCACTGGAAGCCATTGTCTCAACCCGTTTGTTGAGGGCTTCTAGCGCCCTTACTTATCGCGCACAACCTTCTGGTTCTGGTGCCTGAAGCTCACAATTGCCAAATAACTGAAATAGATACTAGGGGCCTGAAACAGGCCTGATCAACCGCCAATATTGCGCCTGGTGATTGTTGTGGCCGTTGTTACACCGCCAAGCCTTTACTGTTGTTGCACTGTTCGTATCGTAGTCTAGGCATTTTAATTCACCCAATGACGGAATCTGCCGCTCTGACTTGAGCGATACAACAGCATCGTAGGCCAGATATCTTTGGTCAAATCTTGTATCCAGACCTGCGAGCTTTTCCTCAATCCTCAAGTCTACCGATTCTGAAAGAGCTGCCAGTTTTGCGTCAAATGTCCGTTCAAGGCCTGCAATCACTTTCTCAAGGCACCTTATGCGCTGGTCGGTGGAACCCTGACATTTTGGAACTACGGGATCAGCCGCAAATGCCGACCCCGACCACATGCAAACAAGAACGAATGAGAAAAACCAGGTTTTCATTTTTATCTCCATTTTTTGCTTCACGGCAAATGGACGATAACATTAGTTGTATTACTTGTCGCGCACAACCTTCTGGTTCTGTTCGCCCAGGCCATCAATGCCGATGCGCATTCTGTCGCCGGGTTTCAGGTATT
>JAEUMI010000029.1 GCA_016792825.1 Hyphomicrobiales bacterium | reverse complement strand
CATCCGCATGGCGGCGGCCAATGGTTTCGGCCGGGTGCTGACGGCCAAAGGCGGGCTGCTTTCGACGCCGGCCGCCTCGCATCTTATCCGCATGCGGGCGGCCTTCGGCGGCATCATCCTTTCGGCCAGCCACAATCCCGGTGGACCGGACGGCGATTTCGGCATCAAGTACAATGCGGAAAATGGCGGCCCTGCTCCGGAGAAACTGACGGACGCGTTTTTCGCCAACACACAGAAAATCTCCAGCTATAAAATTTCCGATGGCGCTGACTGCGATCTCGACAAACTGGGGATGAGCACAGTCGAGGGCATGACGGTTGAGGTCATCGATCCGGTTTCCGATTACCAGAAGCTGATGGAAACCCTGTTTGATTTTGACGCCATCAGGGCTTTGTTCAAGTCCGGTTTCCGCATCCGCTTCGATGCGATGCATGCCATCACCGGCCCCTATGGCCATGCCATTTTGGTGGATGCGCTTGGGGCCCCGAAGGGCTCGGTGGTCAATGGCACGCCGCTGCCGGATTTCGGCGGGCATCATCCGGACCCCAATCTGGTTCACGCGAAGGAACTTTATGATCTGATGATGTCGGCAGGCGGTCCTGATTTCGGCGCCGCGTCCGATGGCGATGGCGACCGCAACCTAATCATCGGCAAGAACCAGTTTGTAACACCATCCGATTCACTGGCGCTGCTGGCTGCCAATGCCCATCTGGCCCCGGGCTATGCCAAGGGTCTTGCGGGTGTGGCGCGTTCCATGCCCACGAGCTGCGCGGTGGACAGGGTTGCCGCCAAGCTGGGAATCAAATGCTTCGAAACGCCGACGGGGTGGAAGTTCTTTGGCAATCTTCTCGATGCCGGGTTGATCACCATGTGCGGTGAGGAAAGTGCGGGAACGGGATCAAACCATGTGCGCGAGAAGGATGGCCTCTGGGCTGTCCTGCTGTGGCTCAATATCCTGGCCAGGCGCCGGCAAAGCATGGCGGACATCATCAGGCAGCATTGGGCGGAATACGGGCGCAACTATTATTCGCGCCATGATTACGAGGAAGTGGATCTGGATGCGGCAAACAGGCTGATGACATTCCTGCGTGACAAGCTGCCCAGCCTCAAGGGTGAAAAAGCGGGGGCGCTGGCGGTGGCGACGGCCGATGATTTTTCCTACCATGACATCGTCGACGGTTCCGACACTGCCCACCAGGGCATCCGCATTATTTTCGACGACGGTTCGCGGGTGATCTACCGGCTTTCCGGCACGGGCACGGCGGGAGCCACGCTCCGCGTCTATATCGAGAAATACGAGGCCAAAGTCCTCGGGCTTGAAACGCAGGCGGCACTTTCCGATCTCATCGGGTTTGCGCGGGGCCTTGCCGGCATTGCGGAGCGCACGGGCCGCACGGAACCGACTGTGATTACCTGATATGCCTCATTCGCATTCCGGCTCGCCGTTTCCGCCCGGCGTCACTCCCGTTGAAGGCGGGGTCAATGTTGCCGTTGTTTCTCGACATGCGGCGCGGATATTTTTCTGCCTGTTCGAAGGCAGCATGGAAACACGGTTTGAACTGGCGTCCCGCCAGGGCGATGTGCATTTCGGCTTCATTCCTGGCGTAAAGGCTGGCCAGCACTACGGCTTGCGGGCGGAAGGCCCTTACGACTCTGCCAATCTTTTCGATGTTTCCAAGCTGCTGATCGACCCCTATGCCACGGCGATTGACCGGAGCTTTACCTGGCATGAGGATCTGGCCATCAAGGGCGCTGAATCAGCGCATCTCGTTCCCCATTGCATCGTTGCGGCAGCATTGCCGACAGTGCAGCATTTGCCCCACGCTGCGCCCCGCTTCATTTATGAAGTGGCGGTGAAAGCCTTCACCCGGCTGCATCCGCAGATTCCCGAGAACATCCGCGGCACCGTTGCGGCCCTGGCGCATCCCGCCTGCATCGAACATTTTCTGAAGCTGGGCGTTGATACGATTGAGCTGATGCCGCTGATGGCCTGGGCCGACGAACGGCACCTGGCGCGGCAGGGGCTTTCGAATGCCTGGGGCTACAACCCCATCAGCTTCTTCGCCCCGGACCCGCGGCTGGCGCCGGCCGGACTATCGGAAATCCGCGATACCATTGCGGCGCTGCATGGCGCGGGGCTGCGCGTTGTCCTCGACGTGGTGTTCAATCACACGGGTGAAAGCGATCTGGGCGGACCAACGGTTTCGCTCCGCGGCCTCGATAACGCGCTTTACTACCGCCATGCAAATGGCGCGCTGGTAAACGACACGGGCTGCGGCAATACCCTGGACACAAACAGTCCACCAGTCATGGGGCTCATACTGGCTGCCATGCGCCATTGGGTGACGGCGACCGGGCTTGACGGGTTCCGCTATGATCTGGCCACGGTGCTGGGGCGCGGGTCCAATGGCTTTGATGCAAAGGCTCCCTTGCTCCAGGCCATTCAGCAGGACCCGCTGCTGGGACCGCTCATTCATATTGCCGAGCCCTGGGATGTTGGCGCGCACGGCTATCAGCTGGGACATTTTCCCGATACCTGGCAGGAATGGAATGACCGCTACCGTGACGACGTCAGGCATTTCTGGCGGGGCGATGCGGGGGCCACCGGCAATTTCGCCACGCGCCTTGCGGGCTCATCGGATATCTTTGCACGGGTGGGGCGCAAGCCTTCGAGCAGCATCAATTATCTGGCGGCGCATGATGGCTTCACGCTGCGTGATGCGGTGAGCTACGGCCACAAGGACAATTTTGCCAATGGCGAAGGCAACCGCGACGGAAATTCTCGGGAACCCTGCTGGATTTCGAAAGATCCTGGGCGCGATGTGAGGGCCCTGCTGGCGAGCCTTTTTGTTTCGCGCGGCACAGTCATGCTGACGGCGGGCGACGAGTTTGGCCGCAGCCAGCGCGGCAACAACAATGCCTATGCGCAGGACAATGAAACGACCTGGCTGGATTGGAGCAAGGCGGACCAGACACTCATCGACCATGTGGCCGAACTCGCTGCGTTCCGCCGCAAGCACGCATCGTATTTCGCCGACCGCTTCCTGACCGGACAAATCGCCGATGGCCAGGCGCAGCCGGACATTCAATGGCTTTCAACAAGCGGCGAGGCCCTGGACTGGGCCAGCCCCTCGCATGACGCGTTTGGCCTGGTGCTGAGCAGCTCGGACGGCGGCGGACGCCTGCTCATCTGGTTCAACCGGAGCCACGACAGCGTTCGTGTGACGCCGCCCAAGGCGCAGCCGGGATTTCGCTGGCCGGAAGACGGGCTGGTGTGTGAAGGGCGCTCGGTTGCGATGCTGCTCGAGGCCATCGACGCGAAAAGAAAATCTGCGGCTCCGGACGATGGCCTGATCCATGATCTCGCCGCGGCGGCAGGCATCCATAACGAATGGTGGGAAGTGAGCGGAGCCCATCACCGCGTCAGCCTTGAGACAAAGCGCGCCCTGCTTGCGGCCATGGCACTTCCAATCGCCACGCAAGATGAGGCGCTCCGATCGCTGAAAGAGCTTGCGGCGGCCCGTAGCAAAGATGCCGCGGCGGCGGGTGGGCGCTGCTATCAGCCGGATTTTCTCACTCCGGCGAAGCGGGTCTACGGGCTCACCTCCCACCTCTATGCGCTGCGCCATGAAGGCGACAGCGGAATTGGCGATCTGGAAACCCTTGCGCGGTTTTGCGAGGCCTCAGCCCGGCTCGGCGGCTCGCTGGCGGGGATCAACCCCCTGCATCACATGTTCAGCGATGACCGCCGCCGCGCGAGCCCATACCAGCCTTCCGACCGCCGTTTCATTGATCCCATTTATATTGACATCAATGCAGTGCAAAAAATGTTCGGCTCTTCAGCACAGCAACATGAAAAGGAGCTGTCGCAGCTGCGCGCGGCAAGCCATGTGGATTATGAGGCCGTCTGGCGCATCAAGGATGATGTGCTGATTTCCGTTTATGAAAAATTCGAATCGAGCAAGGAGTTTGAAGCTTTCATCGCGGATGGCGGCAGCGCCCTGAAAGACCACGCGCGGTTTGAAGCGCGTGTGGATGGGCGGCGCTTCAGGTATGCCCAGTGGCTGCAATGGATCGCCGACGGACAGCTTGCCGCCGCCGCGAAGTGGGCGGAAACGGCAGGACTGGAACTTGGCATTTACCGCGACCTTGCTCTTGGCTGCGCCTATGAAGGCGGCGAGGTCTGGGCGCGGCCGGAGCTTTTCGCCAGCAGCGTTTCCATGGGCGCGCCGCCCGACCCGTTTGCGCGCGACGGCCAGGTGTGGAACCTGCCGCCGTTCAATCCGCTTGCACTGGCCAAGGCAGGCTATGAGCCCTTCGCGGAGATTCTGCGGGCCAACATGCGGCATGCGAAAGTTCTGCGCATCGACCACATCCTCGGCCTTGCGCGCCAGTTCTGGGTGCCGCGTGGTGCCTCTGGCGCCGACGGCGCCTACGTCACGATGCCGATGGAAAGGCTTCTTGCCATCACGGCGGCCGAAAGTGCCCGGGCAAAATGCCTGGTGATCGGCGAGGATCTGGGGACGGTGCCGGAGGGATTGCGCGAACGCCTGTCGCAGGCCAACATCCTGTCCTACCGGGTGTTGTGGTTCGAGCAGGATTCGGCGCGCTTCCAGCCGCCGGAGAGCTACCCGGAGGGCGCTGCAGTGTGCCTGTCGTCCCATGATCTGGCGCCCTTCAAGGGATGGCGCGAGTGCGCCAGCCACGAATATATTGCAAAGCTTGAAAGCGCCATTACGGAGGCGGGCGTCAACAGCGGCGATCTCCTTGCCGATGCGCATGCCTTTGTTGCCAAAACGCCCTGCGCCATCATGCTGGTGCAGGCGGACGACCTCACGCAGGAGACGGAGCCGCTCAATGTGCCGGGCACCGACACGGAACGGCCGAACTGGCGCAGGCGGCTTTCGGTTGCGGTTGAGGCGATAGCGGACCTAGCGACTTCCAAAACAGTGGCAGATGCCATTCAAAAGACGGGACGCGGCAAGAATGGGTAGTTCCTATAAGGTCGAAATCCTGGCACAGGAAGTCCTCGCGAAGTTCTGGTCTACCCTGAGCAAGGTGACGCTGCATTACACCCGCCGGGACGGACGTTCCGAGGTGCTGGTCCGCGAAGTCACTGACCATGGCCATGCGGCGGCGGTCCTGGCGCTTGATCCCGCGCGAAAGACGGTTCTGCTGGTCAAGCAGATGCGCATTGCCGCGCACATGGCGGGATACGGGCAAGCCATGATCGAAGTTTGCGCCGGCCTGCTTGATGGCGATGACGCCAGGACCTGTGCCACCCGGGAAGCCGAGGAGGAGCTCGGGTTCCGCGTGCATGATCTGCGTGAGGTGGCCCATGTGTACATGAGCCCCGGAGCGCTCACCGAACGGGTGAGCCTGTTCACCGGCAGCTATTCACCAGAAGACAAAATCACCACTGGCGGCGGCGTTGCAACGGAAGGCGAGGACATCGAGGTCATCGAACTGCCGCTGGCCAAAGCCTATGCGATGATCGCATCGGGCGAGATCGTGGATGCCAAGACCATCATCCTGCTGCAGCACGCGATGCTGGCTTAGGCCGCCACATCGCGCAAGGCGCCGGGGCCCGGAATCGCGCCCTTGGGGCATTTGCCGGCGATGATCATGCCCAGCACCTCGTCCTTGGTCACATCCTTGACGTGGGCAGTTCCGACGACGCGGCCGTTCTTCATCACCACCAGCCGGTCAGCCAGGTCAAACACGTCGTGCAGGTCATGACTGATCAGGAAAATGCCGATGCCTTCATCCTTCAGTTGTTTTATGAGTTCACCGACCTGGGCGGTTTCCTGGGGGCCAAGAGCTGCCGTCGGCTCGTCCATAATCAGGATGCGGGCGTTGAAGTGGATGGCACGGGCGATGGCAACCGATTGCCGCTGGCCGCCGGAGAGCTTGCTCACCGGCTCCTTGAAGCGGCGGAAGTTCGGATTGAGCCTGCCCATCACCTTGCGGGCCTCGGCCTCCATGGCGACGTCATCAAGCGTGCCGAAGGATGTCTTGAGTTCACGGCCAAGATAGAGATTGGCGGCAGCATCCACATTGTCGGCCAGCGCAAGTGTCTGGTAGATGGTTTCAATGCCAAGGGCCTTGGCATCGCGCGGGTTGTTGATGCTGACTTCCTCACCCTTGATGAATATCTGCCCGGCATCGCGCTTGTAGGCGCCGGACAGCACTTTGATGAGGGTGGACTTGCCCGCGCCATTATGGCCGAGGAGACCCACGACTTCGCCGGGGTTGAGGTC
>JAEUMI010000337.1 GCA_016792825.1 Hyphomicrobiales bacterium | reverse complement strand
GCTTACAAAGCGCGTCGTCGCCCACACGCCGTTGGTATCCGGCATCGGGATTGGCGCAATATCCTTTTCATTCACCACGAAGGCTTCCGGCACATCGAGCCCTTCGACGAAGTCATAAGCCTTGCGGATCCAGTGGAACTTCACGGACTTCGCGCCCTTGTTCCGCAAGCTCCATTTCGCTCCCGGCGGGACATAGGCATAGCCGCCGGGCTGCATCACATGGGATTTGCCGGACAGCGTGAGATTGAGTTCCCCCTCCACCACAAACAGCACGCCTTCCGCGTGTGGATCGGGCTCCGGCTTGTCGCTGCCGCCCTCCGGCTTCACATCCATGATGTATTGCGAGAAGGTTTCGGCAAATCCCGACAGGGGCCGCGACAGCACCCAGGCCCGCGTCTTTTCCCAGAAGGGAAAATAGCTCACCGTGATATCGCGCAGCACACCCTTGGGGGTCACCGCATAGGATTCCGTGAACACGGCGCGGTCCGTGAGCAACGCGGTCTGCGGCGGCAATCCGCCCTGGGGTGCATAATAGGTGCGGTTGGTCATGTCTGATCCTATCCTATGTACACGGCGCGAAAGTCATTGACGTTGGTCAGCGTCGGCCCGGTGATGATCTGGTCGCCCAGCTTTTCAAAAAATCCATGCCCGTCATTATTGGCAAGCGAAGCCCAGGGATCAATCCCCATGGCCCGGGCCCGGGAAAGCGTGTCCGCCGTGATGAAAGCGCCCGCCACTTCACGCGCACCGTCAACCCCATCCGTGTCGGCCGCAAGCGCCAAGATTTTTTCGGCCCCGTCAAGCTTCAGCGCCAGCGCCAGAAGAAATTCCACATTGCGCCCGCCGGCACCTGTGCCCCGCACCGTGACCGTCGTCTCCCCGCCCGAGATTAGAACGCAAGGTGCTGGCAAAGGCTGCCCGAAACGCCGCGACTGCAGGGCAATTCCCGCCATCACGTAGCCAACCTCGCGCGCCTCACCCTCAATGGAATCGCCAAGAATAAGCGGGGTGATGCCGGCCTTGCGCGCGATGGCCGCCGCTGCTTCAAGCGATTTCTGCGGCGAGGCGATGAGCTTTGTTTCGACGCCAACAAGCCGCGGATCACCGGGCTTCGGCGTTTCATCAATCGCCTGCTCGAGATGGTGGATGACAGAGGCGGGCGCATCGATTTTATATTTCGCAATGATGGCTCGGGCCTGGGCGAAGGTCGTGGGATCAGCCACCGTGGGGCCGGAGCCAACGGCGGCGAGATCATCGCCCGGCACATCGGAAATCACCAGGCTCACCACGCGGGCCGGATGCGCCGCCGCCGCAAGCCGCCCACCCTTGATGGCCGAGAGATGCTTTCGCACGCAATTCATTTCCGAAATCGGCGCGCCGCTCTTGAGCAGGGCACGATTGACGGCGCGCTTGTCTTCAACGGTAATCCCCTCCGCCGGAAGGCTGAGCAGCGCCGAGCCGCCGCCCGAGATCAGCGCAATGACGAGATCATCCTTGCTGAGCCCCTGCACCATGGCCAGCATCCGCCGCGCGCCCATAGTGCCCGCATCATCAGGAACCGGATGGGCCGCTTCGACGATTTCAATCTGCCTGCAGGGAACCGCATGGCCATAGCGCGTGACGATCAGGCCGGAGAGCGGGCCATCCCAGGATCTCTCAAGCACCTGCGCCATGGCCGCCGAAGCCTTGCCGGTGCCGACGACAATCGTCCGGCCCTTCGGTTTTGCCGGCAGGTTCTGCGGCACGCATTGCGCCGGCATCGCCGCAGCGACTGCCGCATCGAACATGGAGCGCAGGACTTTACGCGTGGCTTCCGGCGTCATGTCATCAACTTCATCCAGCCCAGGCCGTCAACCGTCGTGCCCTTCGGCTTGTATTCGCAGCCGACCCAGCCGCCATAGCCAAGGGAATCAATCAGCTTGAAAATGTAAGCGTAGTTGATCTCGCCCGTGCCCGGCTCGTGCCGTCCCGGATTGTCGGCAATCTGGATATGGCCGATGCGCGGCATGAGCTTTGTGAGCGTCGCCCCAAGTTCGCCCTCCATGCGCTGCATGTGATAGACATCATACTGGAACTTGAGATTGTCGGAGCCCACGTCATCCATGATCTGAACAGCCTCTTGCGAGCGGTTCAGGAAAAATCCCGGAATGTCATGGAAGTTGATGGCCTCGGCGATGAGCAGGATGTTTTCTTTTTTGAACGCCTTCGCCGCAAAGGCAAGATTGGAAACAAATGTCGTA
>JAEUMI010000258.1 GCA_016792825.1 Hyphomicrobiales bacterium | reverse complement strand
TATGCCAGTTCGAAGTTCCTGTCGTGGTCGGGGGTGGCTTCGGAAAATGCCGGGCTTTCCATCCTGATCGTCGGCGGCACAGTGCTGGTATTATCCGTCGCCTGGCAGCCCCTGCGCCGGATTGTCCTCGGCATCCTTCCGCAGCACGTTCGCAATCTAGTTCCGCCAGCAGCAGCATGACAACACGTGGAAAACAACCAGCCAACCGTCATTCCCGCGAAGGCGGGAACCCAACTTTGCCTGCAACATGAGTGAAGAAAAATTTCCCGCTGTCTACATCCTTGCGAATGGCCCGCGGGGAACCATTTATGTTGGTGTAACCTCGGCACTTTGGAACCGCGTTGCCACGCACAAGGATGGATCAATCGCCGGGTTTACTTCAAAATATGATGTGAAGAGCTTGGTTTGGTATGAACACCATGTGAGCATGGATGCTGCAATCCGCAGGGAAAAGCAGATCAAGAAATGGAACAGGGATTGGAAGGTCAATATGATTGAAGCGTTCAATCCAAACTGGATCGACCTGCATGACGATATTGATCCAACTGTGTTCTACGATGAAAGCAAGTTGGGTTCCCGCCTTCGCGGGAATGACGGAACTAAGGTGAGATGAATGTGAATGACGGATCTGAAGTGAGATGAACGTGAATGACGGATATAAAGCGAGATAAGCCATGACCGACTTTTCCCCCCGTGAAATTGTTTCCGAACTGGACCGCTACATCGTGGGCCAGAATGATGCCAAGCGGGCGGTGGCCGTGGCTTTGCGCAACCGCTGGCGGCGCAAGCAGCTCACCGGCGTGATGCGCGAGGAAGTCTCGCCGAAAAACATCCTGATGATCGGGCCCACCGGCGTCGGCAAAACCGAAATCGCCAGGCGGCTGGCGAGGCTCGCCAATGCGCCGTTCCTCAAGGTCGAGGCCACGAAATTTACCGAGGTTGGTTACGTGGGCCGCGACGTGGACCAGATCATCCGCGATCTGGTGGAGGCCGGCATCGGCATGGTGAAGGTAACACGGCGCAAGGATGTGGAGGCGCAGGCCCATCTCAACGCCGAGTCCCGCGTGCTCGACGCCCTCGTCGGCGCCAATGCCTCGGAAATCACCAAGGAGAATTTCCGCAAGAAGCTGCGCAGCAATTCATTGGACGACAAGGAAATCGAAATCCAGGTGGCCGACACGGCCGGTGCCGCCTTCGACATTCCGGGGATGCCGGGGGGTTCGGCCAGCGTGATCAACATCTCCGAGATCATGGGCAAGGCCTTTGGCGGGCGCACCAAGACGCGGCGCATGACGGTGAAGGCGAGCTACGAACTTCTGATCGCCGAGGAAAGCGACAAGCTGCTGGACCCGGAGCAGATCAACCAGGAAGCCATCGACCTTGTCGAGAACAACGGCATCGTCTTCCTTGACGAGATCGACAAGATCTGTGCCCGGGCCGAGCGCCAGGGCGGCGATGTGAGCCGCGAGGGCGTGCAGCGCGACCTGCTGCCGCTCATTGAAGGCACCACGGTTTCAACGAAATACGGCCCGGTGAAAACCGACCACGTGCTGTTCATCGCCTCGGGCGCCTTCCACATCGCCAAGCCTTCCGATCTGTTGCCGGAATTGCAGGGCCGTTTGCCGATCAGGGTTGAACTCAAGGCGCTGGGCCGGGAAGATTTCCGCCGCATCCTCACCGAGCCGGAATGCAGCCTGATCAAACAATACAAGGCGCTGCTGGGAACCGAGGGAATTGAGCTAAATTTCACCGAGGACAGCATTGCGGCAATCGCAAATATCGCCGCCGAGATCAATGCCTCCATCGAAAACATCGGAGCGAGGCGGCTGCACACGGTGCTGGAACGGGTGCTCGACGACATCAGCTACACGGCAACCGACCGCTCCGGCGAAGCGGTGACGATCGACGAGGCCTATGTGCAAAAGCATGTGGGCGATCTGGCGAAGAACGCGGACTTGAGCAAGTTTATTTTGTAGGAGCAAACCCTCCGCCGGCTGCAACAAGCCAAGAAAGCTCCGGGCGCAGATGGACTTGTATCTGAAGCCCGATCCTGCGAAGCTCCCCTTCCCAACTCGTGATCGCGTGCGACTAAGATTTGGAGCGACTTGCAATGGAATTGCGGCGGTCGAATTTCCCGGTGTTCTGCTTCGCGGCGATGATTGCTTTCCATCAGATTGGACCAGCTCTTGCCGCCGATTTGATTGATGCCGTCAGAGCCGGAAACGTGGCCCGTGTTGGGATCTTGCTGGATTCCGGCGCAGATCCAAACAAGCGGTCTTCTTACAATGGTCCCCTGCACGACGCGGCTCGGATCGGTTCGGCTGAAATAACCACCATTCTCATTAAGGCTGGGGCAGACGTGGAGCTTTCCGGTTTCGGGGGTATTCGTCCCCTTCATTCAGCTGCCTTGGCGGGTCAGGCAAAGGTCGTGTCCATACTTCTTGCGAATGGCGCAAAGGTGGATTCCCGCGACAACACCGGGCGGACCCCGCTTCTTTCGTTCATGTCCGGTCATACCGCTGACGTCAGCACCCTCATTGCCCTGTTGGAGGCCGGAGCCGATCCAAATCTCCTCGACGGACCAGTGAACTACCACCCGCTGGACTATGCTGCAATGCATGGTCGTGCGGATGTGGCCGAACTTTTGATTGCCTTTGGCGCGGACATGAATGCAAAGGACAACCTCTATGGCGGGACGCCCCTGCACTATGCAATATGGTATGCGCCGCGGGGCCATCTGGAAGTGGCGCAGCTCTTGATAGACCGCGGCGCCGATGTGAATGCCAAGGACGTTAATGGTTTAACGCCGCTGGACAATGCCAAGCTCTATGCTCCGAACGCCGGCCTGCTGCAAATGCTTCTGACCCAGGCGGGCGCGCGATAGAGGTTGGGCACTACAAGCCGAGGGCCCATGTATAAGAGCATGTGGCCGACCTGGCGAAGAACGTAGATTTCTCATCTTGACCGGGCTTGATCCGGTCATCTTCTGATCTGCCAAGAAGATGCCCGCATCGAGTGCGGGCTTAATGAGGAAAAAAGGAGGCCCTGCAAAAATGTGAAGAGGCGCCCCTTGACACTCTATTCCTAGCATGGCATTTGTGTTCCTGTTTTGTTCTTTGGACGGGATAGGGAAATATGGACTGGGAGCACGCCATCAAACGCAACAGTGAAGTTCTTGCGGGGATCGTTGAAACGCTCTTCGTGATGCTGGGGCTGGTGGGCGAGGCTACGGTTTCGCGGATTTCGTGGCCTGCCTACCGCGCGGTGCTCCGGGTTCTCCGGCCCGCCGAAAGCGCCCTGCGGCGGTTGATTGTCGTTGCGGCACGGGGCCTTGTGGTGAAGCCCATGGTTTCCCGTCCCAGAATGGCGGGGGCAGTAAAACCAAGGAAAAAGGGAGTTTTGCTTGGTCCCTCCTTCCAGCTCTTCGACCCGCAGCCACGCATCGTGCTGCCGCGCCGGAAAAGGACTCCGCGGGCTGTCCCGCGCATCCACTTTTTCAATACCGATGGCGAGTTTATAACCATCGGGCCGCCGATCCGGCCGGCAAAGGCTCCCGCCCGGACCAAATCCGCTGACGGCATGGTGAATGCCGCCCGCGTCATCCGCAGGCTGGAGGCCCTCGAGTCCGCCCTTGCGGACCTTCCCCGCCAGGCCAAACGCCTCGTCCGCTGGCGGATGCGGGAGGAAAAGTCAGAAAATCCAAGTTACAAAACGCCGCTCCGCCCCGGCCGTCCGCCGGGCTCCCGCAGGCGGGCGGTTCATCTCGTCGACGAGCTGCTCGACGAATGCCAGTGGCTCGCCCATCGCGCCGCGATGCCCGACACAAGCTGATAATCCGTATACGGATTAAAATGCCAACCACCCCACTTCGGTCATCCCGGCGAAAGCCGCGACCCAGACTCATGACCAATCCGCATGCCGAATGTCTGGGCCCCGGCGTCCGCCGGGGTGACAGATATTGAGTGAGTGCTAACAGTCATGACGAGAAGAAATAGAGCGATGGAACCCTACTTGATCCCGTTGGGCAGGTCTTCCGGCCTTGGCATGGAGATGATGTTGTAGCCGGAATCGACGTAGTGGATTTCGCCGGTGACGCCGCCGGAGAGCGGCGAGAGCAGGTAGAGGCCGGCGCCACCCACTTCTTCCAGCGTGATGGTGCGGCGGAGCGGCGCGTGGCTGTTCTGGTAATTGAACATGGCGCGGGCATCGCCGATGCCGGCTCCGGCCAGGGTGCGCATGGGTCCGGCGGAAATGGCGTTGACGCGAATGCCCTGCGGGCCGTAGTCGGCGGCCAAATAGCGCACGGAAGCTTCGAGGGCGGCTTTCGCCACCCCCATCACGTTGTAGTTCGGCATGACGCGGACCGAGCCGCCATAGGTGAGGGTCACCATGGCGCCGCCATCGGGCATCAGGGCCGCCGCGCGCCTGGCAATCTCGGTGAAGGAGAAGCAGGAGATCACCATGGTGCGGATGAAATTGTCGCGGCTGGTATCGGCGTATTTTCCCTTCAGCTCGTTCTTGTCGGAAAAGGCGATGGCATGAACGAGAAAATCGATCTTGCCCCAGACCTTCTTCAGTTCGGCGAAGACGTTGTCGACAGTGGCAATGTCCTCGACATCACAGGGCAGCAGGATATTGGAGCCAACGGAATCAGCCAGCGGCTTCACCCGCCGGCCGAAGGCCTCGCCCTGATAGGTGAAGGCCAGTTCGGCCCCGTGCCTGCGCAGTTCACTGGCAATGCCCCAGGCAATGGAATGGTCATTGGCGACGCCCATCACCAGGCCGCGCCTGCCCTTCATCAATCCATCTGTCATCTGGTCAACCGTTGTAGCGTTGGAAAATAAGTGAGCCGTTGGTGCCGCCGAAGCCGAAGCTGTTGGACATCACCACGTCGATCTTCGCGTCATCCCGGCGCTCGCGGATAATGGGGATATCCTCGAACTCCGGATCGAGCTCGTCGATATTGGCGCTTTCGCAGATGAAGTTGTTCTTCATCATCAGGATGGAATAGATCGCCTCCTGCACGCCGGTGGCGCCGAGCGAATGGCCGGTGAGCGATTTGGTGGCCGAAATGGCCGGAATGTTTTTCCCGAAGACGTCGCGCACCGCCTCTATTTCCTTGCTGTCGCCGATGGGCGTGGAAGTGGCGTGCGGGTTTATGTAGTCGATTTTTTCTTTCACCGTCGACATGGCCAGCTTCATGCAGCGCGCCGCACCTTCGCCCGAGGGCGCTACCATGTCATAGCCGTCGGAGGTGGCGCCGTAGCCCACGAGTTCGGCATAGATTTTGGCGCCGCGCGCCTTGGCGCGCTCAAGTTCCTCGAGTACGACGACGCCGGCGCCGCCGGCGATCACGAAGCCATCGCGGTTCTTGTCATAGGCGCGGGACGCCTTTTCCGGCGTGGCGTTGTAGCCTGAGGACATGGCGCCCATGGCGTCAAACAGAACCGACAGGGTCCAGTCGAGTTCTTCGCCGCCGCCGGCAAACATCACGTCCTGCTTGCCCCACTGGATCATTTCCGCCGCATTGCCGATGCAATGGGCCGAGGTGGCGCAAGCCGAGGAGATGGAATAGTTCACGCCGCGGATGCCGAAGGGCGTGGCCAGCGTGGCCGAGTTGGTGCTGGACATGACGGCGGGCACGGCGAAGGGGCCAACGCGCTTGGGGCCCTTTTCCCTCGTGGTGTCGGCGGCGGCCACAAGGGTTCTTGTTGAAATGCCTCCCGAACCCATGATCAGGCCGGTGCGTTCATTCTTCACGTCTTTTTCTTCGAGGCCTGAATCGGCGATTGCCTGCTGCATGGAAATGTAATTCCACGCCGCGCCATCGCCCATGAAGCGGCGGGCCCGCCGGTCAATCTGGCTGAGATCGCAATTGGGCGCGCCATGCACCTGACAGCGGAAACCGAGGCGCTCATAGTCATCGGCCTTGACGATGCCGGATTTCGCCTCCCGCAGCGAGGCCAGGACTTCCTGGGTGTTGTTGCCGATGCTTGAAACGATACCTAGTCCGGTGACGACGACACGCCGCATTGCGGGGGTCTCCTATGATTATGCCGGTTGAAACAAGCCGACTTTCAAATCGGTTGCCGTGTAAATAGTCTCACCATCGGCTTTCAACAAGCCATCAGCCACTGCCAATTTCAACTTGCGCAGTATAAGGCGTTTTATGTCAACCTCATAGGTCACCTTCCTGACTGCGGGGGTGACCATGTTGGTGAGCTTGACTTCGCCCACGCCCAGGGCGCGGCCGCGGCCGGGCTCGCCCAGCCAGCCGAGGAAGAAGCCGGTCAATTGCCAGAGCGCATCAAGGCCAAGGCAGCCCGGCATGACGGGATCGCCCTGGAAATGGCAGGCGAAAAACCAGAGGTCGGGCTTGATGTCGAACTCGGCGGTGATCCGGCCCTTGCCATGGGCGCCGCCACCTTCGGAGACATGGGTGATGCGGTCAAACATCAGCATGGGCGGCAGGGGAAGCTGGGCGTTGCCGGGGCCAAACAGTTCGGTGCGGCCACAGGCCAGCAGCTCATCGTAAAGAAAACTCGATTTCCGCTCAGTCATTCCGGCCCCATCTGCTGCTGGTGAATCGGTTAAAAGCCCCGAACCCATAGAATTGCCGATGATATTGCACAAACCACCCCTAAAAGACTATACTGAATTAAGAATGCACACAGCGATATTGACAACGAACACACTCGGCATGATTGCCGAAAAACTGCGCGCCGCGGGGCTCAGGCCCACACGGCAGCGCTTGGCCTTGGCTGGAATCCTGTTTTCCGGCGGCGACAGGCATGTCTCGGCGGAGGAGCTTCACCAGGAAGCCTGTGCCGCAAAGGTGCTGGTTTCGGTTGCGACGGTTTACAATACGCTCAATCAATTCAAGGCAGCGGGGCTGCTGCGTGAAGTCGCCATTGAAGGCGACCGCAGCTATTTCGACACCAATACTTCCAACCATTTTCATTTCTACAGTGAAAAGGATGGCAGGCTATTTGATTTCGGCACGGAAACCCTTGAGATCAAAGGTTTGCCCCCGGCGCCGGAGGGCACGGAGATTGACCGGATCGACGTGATTGTGCGGCTGCGCAAGGCTTAGGCCGGCCAGCCGGCTATTTTTCCCCGTGCAGGAAATGGATGGTCTGGAATTGCCTGCGCATTTCAGCAACTTCCCCGGCTAGCGGCGCTTCATCATTGGTGTTCAGGGCGCGGGCAATCAAACCTGCGAGCTGCTTTGTGTGGGCTTGCGTCACGCCCCAGCGCACGAGCTCGGGCGTGCCGATGCGAAGCCCATTCAAGTCACCGGCCACCGGGTCAATCGGCAAGCCAATCCCGCAGGCCAGAAATCCAGATTTGCGGAGCTTTTTTGCCGCTGCCTGACCGCCGCCATAGGCTGCCGCCGCGATTGCAAACTGGTGGGAATTCGTAAATCCGGCCTGTTTTGCAAAGATCGGCACGCCCAATAAATCAAGTTCCCTTGCCAGCGACCTGGCAACATCGATCATCGTTTGGGCGTAGGCGGCGCCGCAGGACTTCCAGTCCAGCATGGTAATCGCCAGAGCAGCCGCCTTTGCCGCATCAAAATTTGCGGTGAGGCCAGGATAGGCAATTGCGTCCAGGCGTTCCGCAAGATCGGCATCATTTGTCACAATCAGGCCGCTCGGCGGCCCGCCGAGGCTTTTGTAGGTGCTCATCGTCATGAGATGGGCGCCCTCGGTCAGTGGATTTGGCCAGGCGCCGCCAGCGATGATGCCGCATTGGTGGGCGGCGTCGAAGAGGACCTTGGCGCCAACCTCATCGGCAATTTCCCTGACTTTTTTCACCGGGTGCGGAAACAGGTTCAGGCTCCCGCCAATTGTGATGAGTCTGGGCTTCACGCTGCGGGCCATGTCACGCAGGGCGTTCACGTCAACAGTATAGCCATTCGCGTCAACCGGAGCTTGGTGAATTATCAAGCCATAGAGACCGGCGCATCCGGCATTGTGGTGCGTGACATGGCCACCGATTGAGGCTGGGGGCGCGATGATATGGTCTCCGGGCTTGCAGGTCGCCATGAAGGCATACAAATTTGACATGGCCCCGGATGAAACGCGGATTTCCGCGTATTTTGCCTTGAAAACTTCAGCGCAAAGTTCGGCGCATATCACTTCAATTTCTTCAATGGCCTCGAGACCCATTTCATACTTGTCGCCGGGATAGCCAAGCGACGGCCGCGAACCCAGCCCGGCCGAAAGTGCCGCTTCGGCTCTGGGATTCATGACGTTGGTGGCCGGGTTGAGGTTAAAGCAATCGCGCTCATGAATTTCCCGGTTTTGCGCCATCAGAAAATCCAGCCGTGCCGATATTTCCGGGATACCGGATTGAACCACGTTCTGCGCCAGCCGCAGAATGTAGGTTTCGCAGTGTTCAGGAACCCAGGCGCGTTTTTTCAATGCCGGCATTTCATCCTCCAAGTCGCGATAGCACATGAGCAAAGAAGCCCATGGATGGCAAATCGCGCGTCGTCTGAAGGCGCTCTATGCGGCAATTGGAAGCTGTCTCTCTCGTCAAGGCCTTCAGCAAATCGTGCCCGGATCATTTCTGGACATCGTTGCAAAACAACTTCTGAACACTTGAGGCGTGACGCCGCCTAATTGACCGTTTCGCCGGGGTAGACGCCCCAGAGCATGTCCTGCTCGACGAAGCCGTCATAGCCGCCGGCCGAAATCTCGCACCAGTCCCCGCTGCAGTTTGAAATCTCGCTCATGGCCCCTGCCGCAAGCTGGGCGTAAACGGAGCTTGACCGGTTGGGGGCGGAATGAAGTTGGGTCAATTGCTGGCCGCGCCAGGGAGCGACGACGGCGGTGCGTTTTCCCGCCAGCATGCTTTGCAGGATCCAGCCTTCCTCGCCTTCGCTGTCACGGATGCGGCGCCAGTTTTCAAACTCGGCGACGATCTCCACGGGAAGGCCCTTGCGCTGGAAAACCCAGGCCACGGGGTGGTCACTCGAGGGTCCGCGGCGGACATTGACCTTTTCCGCCTTGAGCGAGACAAAGCGCGGCACGGGCAGGCCCGAGGGGCCGAGGCTGGAATTTTCCGGGGCGATTGAAGCGGTCGTGGTTGCATCCACCGCGGCGTTGGCCTGGGTATCGAGTTTGGGACCGAACAGCGACCAGACAACCGCACCCGCGACCGCGAGGCAGGCGAGGCCCAAAACGGCGGATCCGATCCGCTTTTTCTCCAAACTGCGCTTCGCCATGTTTTGCGGCGTTCCCCTATTGTGGCGGCAGGCCCGATGAGTCTACATCATACCCATGAAACTGCAACATTTGCCCCCTAAACACGATTGGCCATCCTGGGTTAATTTTATGTCAATTTTTCAATGCTGGAGCGCGACCCGATGAGTAAGAACAAGCCGGTTGTTGTCGTGACGCGGAAGCTCCCCCAAGTGGTTGAGACGCGGATGATGGAGCTTTTCCAGACGAAGCTCAACGCCACCGACCAGGCCATGAGCAAGGCGGATCTGATCGAAGCGGTCAAAACAGCCGATGTCCTGGTGCCGACGGTCACGGACCGCATCGACAAGGCCATCCTCATGCAGGCCGGCGAGCAACTGAAACTCATCGCCAATTTCGGCACGGGGGTTGACAACATCGATGTGGAAACAGCGGTGGCGCGGGGCATTACGGTGACCAATACGCCGGGCGTTCTCACCGAAGACACTGCCGACATGACCATGGCGCTGATCATGGCGGTCTCGCGCCGCCTGATCGAGGGCTCCAAGGTGATCGGCAGCGACAATACGTGGCAGGGCTGGTCGCCCACCTGGATGCTTGGCAGCCGGTTGTGGGGAAAGCGCATCGGCATCATCGGCATGGGGCGCATCGGCACGGCCCTGGCACGGCGGGCCAAGGCCTTCGGCCTGCAGATCCATTACCACAACCGCAAGCCGGTCCAGGCCAAAATCGAAGAGGAACTGGAAGCCACCTATTGGGACAGCCTGGACCAGATGCTGGCGCGGATGGACATCATTTCGGTCAATTGCCCGCATACACCGGCGACCTATCACCTGCTCTCGGCGCGGCGGCTGAAACTGATGAAGAAAGACGCCATCATCGTCAACACCTCGCGCGGCGAAGTGATCGACGAGAACGCGCTGGCCCGGATGCTTGAGGCCGATGAACTCGGCGGCGCAGGGCTTGACGTGTTCGAGCATGAACCGGCGGTCAATCCGCGGCTGC
This sequence comes from Hyphomicrobiales bacterium, assembly GCA_016792825.1. GTDB lineage: Bacteria > Pseudomonadota > Alphaproteobacteria > Rhizobiales > Aestuariivirgaceae > Aestuariivirga. Next base: position 3,121 of record JAEUMI010000258.1, on the reverse strand, counting down.
TCAAATCCAGCAAGGCGGTGCTTCTGCCCCACATGGGCTCTGCCACCCTGGAAGGGCGCATCGACATGGGCGAAAAAGTGATCATCAATATCAAGACCTGGGTGGACGGCCATAATCCGCCCGACCGGGTCCTGCCGTCCATGCTTTAAGCACTGTTGCGTGGCAACAGGAACAAGTTATACATTTGCTCAAATTATGATCAATTGCCCAAACAGGGGGACGCGTGCAAGCTACAAAACAAGGTATAACCATGGGCTCCAACTTATCCTTGCCAAAACTGCAGGCAGCAACAGTTGAGGGGCTGAGCCTCGAAATCATCAACAAGCTGGCGTTTTCGGTAGGCAAGGATGCCAGCTCGGCGCGCGGCCATGACTGGCTGAAGGCCGCCATTCTGGTGGTGCGCGACCGGGTGATCGAACAGTGGATGGCCTCGATCCGCGAAACCTACCAGAACCAGGGCAAGCGGGTTTACTACCTCTCGATGGAATTCCTCATCGGGCGGCTTTTGCGCGATGCAGCTTCGAACCTCGGGCTGTTCGACACGCTCCAGGCGGCGCTCGAGAATCTTGGCGTCGAGGCTGATCTGGTCGAGGCGCTGGAACCGGACGCAGCACTGGGCAATGGCGGATTGGGGCGGCTTGCGGCCTGCTTCATGGAAAGCATGGCAAGCCTTGGCATTCCGGCGTTCGGCTATGGCATCCGCTATCGCCACGGCCTGTTCCGGCAGAAAATCATCGACGGAGTGCAGATCGAGTTGCCGGAAGATTGGCTGGTTCACGGAAACCCGTGGGAGTTCGAACGGCGCGAACGGGAATTTGAAATCGGCTTCGGCGGAACGGTTCAAGCCTCGGCCCAGCTCAACGGCGTGGCCCATTACAAGTGGAAGCCGTCGGAAAAAATCCTGGCCGTGGCGTTCGATACGCCGATCTGCGGCTGGAAGGGAAAGCGCGTCAACACGCTTCGCCTGTGGAATGCACGGCCGGTGGACCCCATCAAGCTCGACCAGTTCAACCAGGGCGACCATATCGGCGCACAGGTGGATACGACACAGGCCGAAAGCATCACGCGGGTTCTCTATCCCTCGGATGCCACGCCGGCGGGCCAGGAACTGCGGTTGCGCCAGGAGTATTTCTTCACCTCGGCCTCGCTGCAGGATCTGCTCCGGCGCCATCTCAATCAGTACGGCAGCTTGCTCAATCTCGCCGAGAAAGCTGCCATCCAGTTGAATGACACGCATCCGGCAATCGCCATTGCCGAGCTCATGCGCCTGCTGATCGACGAGCATAATATTGCCTGGGACAAGGCCTGGGAAATCACCCGCGCCACCACGGCCTACACCAACCACACGCTCTTGCCGGAGGCGCTTGAAAGCTGGCCGGTGCATCTGATCGAGCGCCTGCTGCCGCGCCACATGCAGATCGTTTACGCCATCAATGCCGGCATCATTGCCGATGCGCACAAGCAAGGTATGGTTGATTTCGCCTTCCTGGAAGCCATATCACTGATCGACGAAAACAATGGCCGGCGCCTGCGCATGGGGCAACTGGCCTTTGCTGGCACCCACAGCATCAATGGCGTTTCCGCGTTGCATTCCGGCCTGATGAAGGAAACCGTGTTCAAGGAACTGAACTCGCTTTATCCCGGCCGGATCAACAACAAGACCAATGGCATCACGCCGCGGCGCTGGCTGCAGCAGGTCAATCCCGGCCTCACGCATCTGGTGCGCGAGGCGATCGGGCCCAAGTTCCTCGACAACGCCGAGGAACTCATCACCCTGGACCGCTTTGCCAATGACGTGGGCTTCCTCGAAAAATATTCCGCGATCAAGCGGGCAAACAAGCAGAAGCTTTCCCAGCTCATCCTCCAGCGCACCGGCATTCCCACGGACCCTTCGGCGCTGTTTGACGTGCAGATCAAACGCATACACGAATACAAGCGGCAATTGCTGGCCATTCTTGAAACCATCGCCCTTTACAATTCCATCCGGGCCCACCCGGGCCGGGTCACGGTGCCGCGGGTGAAGATATTCGCCGGCAAGGCGGCGGCAAGCTACTGGGAAGCCAAGACGATCATCAGGCTCATCAATGATGTGGGCACAGTGATCAATGCCGACCCGGCGGTGCGCGGATTGCTGAAGGTGGTCTTCATCCCGAATTACAACGTCACCCTGGCGGAAACAATCGTGCCTGCCGCCGACATCTCCGAACAGATCTCAACCGCCGGGATGGAAGCATCCGGCACCGGCAACATGAAGCTGGCGATCAACGGGGCGCTGACCGTCGGCACGCTGGACGGGGCGAATGTGGAAATTTCCGAGCATGCGGGCCTGGACAATGTCTTCATCTTCGGACTGACCGCCACCGAGGTGGCAGAGCAGCGCAAGTCGGGGCCGGTTCCGCGCGACATCATCGACCATTCGCCGCATCTGAAGCAGGTCATTGAATCGATCCACACCGGGATATTCTCGCCTTCCGAACCCAGCCGCTACCATGGGCTGGTGGCAAACCTTCTGGACCACGACTACTTCATGGTTGCGGCCGACTTTGCCGCCTATTCGGATGCCCTTGGCAAGGCGGATGCGGTGTGGCGCGACAGCAGCCATGCCTGGACTAAAAAGGCAGTGCATAACACGGCCCGGCTCGGCTGGTTCTCTGCCGACCGGACGATCCGCGACTATGCCCGGGAGATTTGGTCCATTCCGGTTGCGTGATTGGCCATTGCCCCATTCCATTCGGCATTCCATAGTGAGTACAACGAGTGTGAGTACCCGATGGCCGCAGGTGTCCTAAGCAAGGCTGAAGTTGACGCTCTTGTCGTTGGCCAGCACCATGACCCCTTCGCCGTCCTGGGCCTGCACAAGGTTGGCCGGAGCTTCGTGGCCCGGGCCTTTGTCAGCGGGGCGGACACGCTCACCGCCCATACGCTCGCCGGCGAGAAGATCGGCGATCTCGCAAAAACCCATGAGGCCGGATTCTTTGAGGGCGCGGTTAAGCTCAAGGACCGCCAGCCCTTGCGTTTCGAGGCCGCCAATGCCGGGGGAAAATGGAACGTCATTGATCCTTATTCCTTCGGGCCGGTGCTGGGACCGCTTGACGACTACTACGTGGCGCAGGGCACGCAT
>JAEUMI010000170.1 GCA_016792825.1 Hyphomicrobiales bacterium | reverse complement strand
TTTTGTTGCCATATTTTGCGGTATAGTCGGGCGCTTGCAACAATTCACGAAAGAGAGGACAAAATGGCCGAAGCTAAGAACAACAAGAACACCATAATTGCCGTGGTCGCCGTGGTCATCGTGCTGGCCATAATCGGATGGGCTTCAGGTTGGTTTGGCGGACCGGCCCCGGAACAAGCCATGACTCCGGAGCCTGCAACCGAACAGCCTGCGGCTCCAGCGACGGAAGCACCTGCTGCGCCAGCCACGCCGCCTGCCACGACAACGCAATAACGGGCGCCGGGTTATCGAGTTAAGTTGCGTATTTCAGGCTTGAGTTTGAGGTTGGCGCGGGACGTAAGCCCGCGCCAACCAATCTTTGATTTGATTGGTCGCGTCAGCAACGCGTGCTTCATTATGAGAAAAATGGCGCGCCCTACGGGAGTCGAACCCGTCTTTACAACGTGAAAGGCTGTCGTCCTAACCGATAGACGAAGGGCGCGGTGCGGGGTTCTATAGAGAGGTTCGGCTGCGCTGGCAAGCCTCACAAAACATGGGCTATATCCTCGATTTGGAGCGACGGAACGCGCTTTGCGCCCCATTCATCAATGGTCAGGCGGCCAGCGAAATGCAGCGGCAACTTACGCTCGGTGAGGAGCGTTTCACCGAGTTCGGTGCCCATGGCACGGAAAGCGATAGCCTTGATTCGGGTGCCATCGGCGGAGGCCAGGGTGCAGCGGATGTGGTCGCTGCCGGCCGGGTCCGCATAGACTACCCTGTGGGCTGGAAAGGCGAACACCGGGGCGGGATGGGCCGAGCCATAGGGGCCTGCCTGCTCCAGCAGCTCTATCAGTTCAAGGGTAGCGCCTGAAGCGGTCAAGGCGCCGTCGATGAGAAGCGCATTCTCTGCCGCGCCGGCGACGGCGGAGGCCAGCCTGTGTTCGAGAAAGCTCCTGAATTCCACGAGCCTGGCGATTTCAACGGTGATGCCTGCCGCCATGGCATGGCCGCCGCCCTTAACAATGACGCCGGCTTCAAGTGCGATCCGGACGGCGCTGCCAATATCGACGCCAGCAATGGAGCGACCCGAGCCGCTGGCAAAACCCGTCTTCGGATTGCTGGCGAGAACAAAGCTCGGCAGTTGAAAGCGTTCCTTGAGCCGGGCCGCAGCCAATCCGACGACGCCGGGATGCCAATTGTCATTGGTCACGACGATCACCGAACTGCGATGTTCCTTGCCGAGCGATGCTTCAGCCAGAAGTGCGGCGGCATCGACGACGCGCATTTCGATGGCCTGGCGCTGGCGGTTAAGCTGCTCGAGTTCCTGGGCCAGTTGGTTGGCCCGGCCCTTGTCGCGCGTGGTGAGAAGCTCAAGCGCCAGGTCGGCATGGCCGATGCGCCCTGCCGCGTTGAGCCGCGGGCCGAGCACAAAACCCAGGGCATAGACATCGGGGCTGCGCTTCAGGCGGGCGATGTCGCTCAGCATGGCAAGGCCAAGATTCTCGCGGCGTGACATGATCTTCAACCCTTGCGTGACATAGGCGCGGTTCAGGCCCTTCAGGGGGACGACGTCGCAGACAGTGGCAAGGGCCACGAGTTCAAGCCATTGCAGCATGTTGGGTTCGGGGCGTTCGGCTGAGTACCAGCCCATGGCGCGCAGCAATTTGTTGACGGTGGCGATGAGGATCATCACCACCCCGGCGGCACAGAGATAACCGAAGCCGGAAACATCATCCTGGCGGTTGGGATTGATCACCGCATGGGCCTCAGGGAGAATTTCGCCGGCCTGATGATGGTCGACGATGATGGTTTCCATGCCGAGCTCGGCGGCGTGGGCCAGAGGATCATGGGCAAGGACACCGCAATCCAGGGTGAGCAGCAGGTCGCAGCCCTGCTCCTTCAAAAGTTTCACCGCGTGTTCGCTGGGGCCATAGCCTTCGGTCAGCCGGTCGGGCACGTGGACGATGGCGCCGGAGCCTACTGAGCGAAGGAACAACTGGAAGATTGCAGCGGAGGAAACGCCATCGACATCATAGTCACTGATGATCCCGATGCGGGTTTGAGCGATGATTGCCTCGGCAAGTCGCGCCGCCCCCTTCTCCATATCCTTCAGGGCCGAAGGCTGCGGCATGAGGCTGCGGATCGTTGGATTGAGGAAGGCTTCAGCATCTTCAAGTCCCACACCGCGCGCCGCCATGACGCGGCCGAGAATTTCCGGCAGTTCATATCGTTCGGCAATGGCTTGGGCCAGGCGCTCATCCTGCAGGCGCGCGATCCAGCGCCTGCCGCTCAATGAACGCCGTACGTCAAGGAAATTGCGCTCCGTCACAGCCGCTCAATGCGGATGACGCGAGGCTTTGAGGCAACGTGGCCGTTCTTCTCGATCTGCTGAAGCGCAGTGCGGATGGAGGTCTCGAGCGTGTCGTGAGTTATCAGGATGAATGTTGCGGTGGCCCGTTTGGTTTCCTGGCCCTGGCGGCCACGCTGGACGATGCTTTCAATGGAGATTTTTTCATCAGCCAGAATTTGCGCGATGGAAGCCACCGCACCGGGGCGGTCCACGAGTTCAAGGGCCACGTAATAGCCGCCCTCGTGCGCCTTCTTCGGCGACTGTTTGTAAGGTGTGAGCTTGGCGGCGGGAATGCCGAAGGCCGGACGCCGGTTACCGCGCGCGATATCGACAACGTCGGAAAGAACCGCCGAAGCGGTGGGATGGGCGCCCGCACCCCTGCCTTCCAGCATGAGATCGCCGACGAAATCGCCCTTCACGACGATGGCGTTGAATACGCCATCGGTGTCCGAGACGGGCGCGCCCTTGGGAACGAGGGTGGGATTGACGCGCTGCTCAATGCCTTCGGCGTGGGCAATGGCGACGCCGAGCAACTTGATCTTGTAGCCCATGTCACTGGCGTTTCGGATATCATCCAGAGTGATGGCTTCAATGCCTTCGATCTCAATAGCATCCAGGTTCACCTCGGTTCCGAAGGCCAGCGAAGTCAAAATCGCCAGTTTGTGAGCGGTATCAAAGCCGCCGATGTCGAAGGTTGGATCGGCTTCGGCGTAGCCGAGATTCTGCGCCTCCTTCAGAACGTCCATGAAGCTTCGACCCTCATTGGCCATTTTCGTGAGAATGTAGTTGCAGGTCCCGTTCATGATGCCGAAGAGCTTGCTGACGCGGTTGCCGATCAGGCCTTCGCGGAGCGCCTTGATAATAGGAATGCCGCCGGCGACGGAGGCCTCGAAATTAAGGCCGACACCCTTGGCCTCGGCGGCCCGGGCAAGGGCCGCACCATGATGGGCCAGCAAGGCCTTGTTGGCGGTAATGACGTGCTTGCCCGCCGCTATAGCTGCTTCCACGGCTGCCTTGGCCGGATCGCCTTCGCCGCCCATGAGTTCGACGAAGACATCGATATCGAGGGATCTGGCAAGGGCCACGGGGTCATCATGCCATTTGATGCCGGAAAGGTCATGACCCCGGTCCTTGCCCTTGCGGCGGGCGGCAACGGCAGTCACCTTGATCGGAACCCCGGCCCGGTCGGCCAGCAGGGCGCCATGCTTCTTAACGATATCGAGCACGCCCACGCCCACATTGCCGAGACCGGCTATTCCGAGACGCAAAGCGTTAGTCATATTGTCCGCCGGGGCTTTCAGGTTAAGGGTGGTTTGTCTTATGCCTAGACAGACATGATTTTGCAAGAAAGGCTGTTTATTGTTGGCGTTCCGGGCCTCCACCATTAAACTGCCGGCAACAAAGAACAGACAGGATTGATGAGCGATTCCACCCCCCAGAAGCCGGGCGACTTCAAGCTGACGGACCCTGTCCAACTTGCCCAGAATCTGGCGCGGGTATTTGAGCAGTTAGCGCATATTGCCCGGCAGATATCCGAACGCCCGGAACTGGCCAAGAAGCAGGCGGAAACCCAGGTCACCCCC
>JAEUMI010000090.1 GCA_016792825.1 Hyphomicrobiales bacterium | reverse complement strand
CGGCGATCAGCGGCATCGAGGCGATCACCGAATATCTGGAAGAGACGCGCGCGGGAAAAACCAAGCTTATTCCGGGACAGGCGGGCGGCCGCGCCGAGGTGCGGCGGCTCACCGGCTGGTTTGACACGAAGTTCTATGCGGAGGTTTCAGAGCCAATCATTACGGAAAAGATCATCCGGCGCTTCATGACGCGTGAAACCGGCGGCGGGGCGCCCGATATGGCGCGGGTGCGCTACGGGCTTTCGCGGCTCAGGGACCATCTCGACTACATGGGAACCCTGGCGGACCACCGCTCGTGGCTGGCGGGGGATGAACTTTCCATTGCCGACCTTTCGGCGGCGGCGCATCTCTCGGTCATCGATTATCTCGGCGATATTCCGTGGACGGACTTTCCGGTGGCCAAGCTGTGGTACCAGCGGATCAAGTCGCGCCCGTCATTCCGCCCGCTGCTCGGCGACACGCTGCGCGGCGTGCCGGCATCTGCTTCCTATGCCGACCTCGATTTCTGAACGGCTGCGGGCCCGGGCCTCGCAGGAAGGCTTCAGCGGGATCAGGATTGCCTCAGCCGATGCCGGCCCCGAACAAGGGGAAAGACTGCGCAGCTTCCTTGAAAAGAGTTACCACGGCGAGATGGACTGGCTTGCCGAAACGGCGGAGCGCCGCGTGGCGCCCAGGGCCCTGTGGCCGGAGGCAAGGTCTGCCATCATGCTTGCGATGAGCTATGGGCAGGGGCTTGATGCATTCGAACGGCTGGAGCGGAAGTCGCAGGGGGTGATTTCCGTCTATGCGCTGAACCGCGACTATCATGATGTGGTCAAGGGCAAGCTCAAGAAAATTGCCACGTGGTTTGCGAGTGCTACGAAGTCGGAGGTGAAAGTCTTCGTGGATACGGCGCCGCTGATGGAAAAGCCGCTGGCCCATAGGGCGGGCCTCGGCTGGCAGGGCAAGCACACCAATCTGGTGTCGCGGGAATTGGGATCGTGGTTTTTCATCGGCACGATTCTGACCGATAGGGCCCTGCCCAAAGACGACGCCGAGACGGATCATTGCGGCTCCTGCCGGGCTTGCCTCGATATCTGCCCGACCAAGGCTTTTCCAGCACCCTACCAGCTGGATGCGCGGCGCTGCATTTCCTATCTCACTATAGAGCACAAGGGCCATATCGACCGGGAGTTCCGCAAGCCCATGGGCAACCGCATCTATGGCTGCGATGATTGCCTGGCGGTATGCCCGTGGAACAAGTTTGCCAGCGAGGCGAGCGAGGCGAAGCTGCGGGCGCGGGAGGATCTGGTAGCGCCGGGACTGGATGATTTGGCTCAATTGGATGATGCGGGTTTTCGCAAGCTGTTCGTGGGGTCGCCGGTGAAACGCCTGGGCCGTGACCGTTTCGTGCGCAATGTTCTGATTGCGATTGGCAACAGCGGCAATGCGGATTTCATTCCGGTGGCGCAACATCTTTTGGGTGATGCATCGCCTCTGGTGCGCGCCATGGCGGTGTGGGCTTTGAGGCAACTGATGCCGCACGATGACTTCCGGCATGCGCGCGATAAGCATGAAATGACTGAACCTGATCTGACGGTGAAAGCCGAATGGAGTTCACCGTGAATCATCTCCTGTGTTTTGGCTTTGGCTTTTCGGCGCGGGCATTGGCGGCGCGGCTGGACAGGCGGGAATGGAAAATCTTCGCCACCAGCCGCGATGCGGAAGGCATTGCCGAGATCAATGCGCAGGGATTCCACGGGCTGCCGTTTGCCAGCAGCTTGCAGATTGCAGCCGATGTGACGCATCTCCTGATTTCGGCACCTCCCGGTGAACACGGCGATCCGGTTCTGCAGTGGTTTCAGGCGCAATTGCAGGAGCTTTCAAAAAGTTTGAAGTGGTTGGGCTATCTCTCAACCATGGGGGTCTACGGCGACCGGCGCGGTGAGTGGGTCGATGAGGACAGCCCGCTTGAACCCACTACGGCGCGGGGCCAGCGGCGCCTGGAGGCGGAGCGGAGCTGGCTCATGCTTCACAAGGATTATGGACTGCCGGTGCATCTGTTTCGTCTGGCCGGGATTTACGGGCCGGGACGGAACCAGCTTCTCACTGTGCGGGATGGCAGCGCCAGGCGCATCATCAAGCCGGGGCAGATTTTCAGCCGCATCCATGTGGAGGATATCGCAGGCGTGCTAGCGGCTTCCATCGCAAAACCAAATCCGGGCCGGGTCTACAATGTCTGCGATGACGAGCCCTGCCCGCCGCAGGAGGTGGTGGCGTATGCGGCTGATCTTCTGGGTTTGCCTGTTCCACCGGAAATTCCGTTTGAAGAGGCGGAGCTTTCGCCCATGGCCAAAAGTTTTTATGCGGAGTCGAAGCGGGTTTCGAACGGGCGCATGAAGACTGAGCTGCGTTACAATTTGCTCTTTCCGAATTATCGCGAAGGTTTGCGTGCTTTACTGCAAACATTACCCGTTTATTAACGATCCGAGCCTTTACTCATTAGTATGCAAATACGTGCTGGAGGCCGTCTATGAACCGTATGCTTGTTGCCGTATTTCTAGTTTTGTCGTCGCTGGGCCTAAGCGGATGTGGCACCTACGACTGGCATCAGAAGATGACAGTTGAAGTCGAAACACCGCTCGGTGTGAAATCCGGTTCGGCTATTACGTCCGTCTCATGGTGGAAGAACGAGTTTTTCAAGGATGGTGCGGCTCTTCAAAGTTCGATCAAGGGAGAAGCCGCGGTAGTTGATCTTGGCGGCGGGCATTATTTGTTTGCCCTTCTCAGCCATGCCGACGATTCCGGATATATGGCTAGACTTGCGCCGCGCATTGTCGTGGATAGAGACCAGCTTGTGTGGAGCCTTGAAGCCATCACGCGCGCCAAGGCATTAAGCGGTCCCCTTGAGGTGCCTCCAAAACATTTTCCGATGCTGGTGACATTCACCGACATCAACGATCCTAAGAGCGTGAAGGAAGTTAATCCCGCAAATCTCGGTGCCACATTCGGCGCGGGCTATGCGCTCCAATCCCTCACGCTTGAAGTAACCGATGAACCTGTGTTGGGCGGGAAAATCGAAAGTCTCCTGAACTGGTTGAGTGCATATCCGGAACCTGGACTTTGCAAACCCTCAAATGCCGGAATAATTCCGTTCTGTCGAAAAATTCATCATGGCGATTTAATTAGGAGATAGCGCATACATCAGTTTCCATGTGCTCTTCACGGCGTGATGCCGTCAGCCCGTTCGGCGAGTTGCAAGGCGGTTTCGCGGATGAGGGTCAATTGCCCGGGTGTTGACAGGCGGTGGTCACCGCCCTTGATCAGGGTCATGGTGATGTCCGGGCCTGAGAGGGATTCGAACACCTTGAGGGCATGGGAGGGCGGCACGTCCGGGTCGCTGCTGCCCTGCAGGATGCGCACGGGACAGGGCAGTTCCAGCCCGGTTTTCAGCAGCAGGTGTTTGGCGCCGTCCTCCAGCAGCTTGAAGGTGATCGGCATGGGATCGCCATAGTCCGAGGGGCGCTCATAGACGCCCCGGGCCTTGAGTTGCTGGAGGGCTTCGGGCGGGAAGTTGTTCAGCATCAGATCGCTGGTCATGTCAGCGGCGGGGGCAATGAGCACGAGGCCGGCCATGCGCCTGGCGGCGCGGGGGTCATCACGCAGCAGGACCCTGGCCAGCAGCAGCGCCAGCCAGCCGCCCATGCTGGAGCTGACGATGATGCGTTTGGAGTGGGTCTTGGTGATGAACATGTGGATGGACTGTTCAAGCCAGTCGGAAATGGTGCCATCGGTGAAGAGGCCTTCGGACTGGCCATGGCCGGAATAGTCAAAGCGGAGGCCCGGCCTTCGGGTTTCACGGGCAAGGGCGGCGAGCGCCTCGGCCTTGCTGCCCAGCATGTCCGACATGAAACCGCCCAGCCAGAAGAAGCCGCAGCGGCCCAGATCATCGGCGGCGCCATCCTGCAGAAAGGCCAGTTTTACGCCGCCCGGGCCTTGC
>JAEUMI010000070.1 GCA_016792825.1 Hyphomicrobiales bacterium | reverse complement strand
AGACCCTGGGTGGAACCGGTAACGACGGCGATCTTGCCATCCATGGAAAGCTTCGAGAGGGAATCCATATTCATCACGCCACCTTTACCGGCTTACCCGTTTTCCACGATTCGGTTGCTGCATCCGCCAGCTTCTGCGCCTGCAAGCCATCCTGGCCATTGGGCCGCGACGACACGCCTTTCGCAATGCCGTCAATGAAGTGGTTCACCTCATTGGCATAAGCGGCGCCATAGCGCTCGGTGAAGAAATGCATGATGGGATCGCCCGCGAAGCCTTGCGCGTTGGCAAGCTCAACCGTGGTGTTGTGCACATTGCCGGCCCGCAGCATGCCCTTAGAACCGTGCACCTCCAGGCGCTGGTCATAGCCGTAGGTGGCGCGGCGCGAATTGGTGATGACGCAGATCTTGCCGGACGCCGTTTGCATCTGCACTGCCGCTGTATCAACATCGCCCGCCTCGCCAATGGCCTTGTCGACCAGCGAGGCGCCCAGCGCATGCACCACGACAAATTCTTCGCCCACCAGAAAACGCGCCAGGTCAAAATCGTGAATCATCATGTCGCGGTACAGGCCGCCGGAACCCTTGATGTAATCAACTGGCGGCGGCGCGGGATCCCGGCTGATGATGGTGGCAAGCTCCACCGTGCCGATGTCGCCGTTGCGGATGCGCTTTTCCAGGGCGCCAAAATTCGGATCGAAGCGGCGGTTGAAGCCGATCATCAAATTCGACTTGTTCTTTTCGACCACCTTGAGGCAGTTCAGGATCCGCTCCACCGACAATGAAACCGGCTTCTCGCAGAGAATGGCCTTGCCAGCATTCGACGCCGCCTCGATCAGGTCAGCATGGGTGCCGGTAGGCGTTGCAATCAGGATTGCATCAACATCCTTCGCCGCAATGATCTCTTCCACGCTTGCGGTCTTTGCCCCCACCGTGGCCGCAAGATCGCTGGCGGCTTTCGCCATGGCATCAGCCACATAGACGACTTTTGCGGCCTTGGACGCGCCGATTGTGGCGGTATGCACTTTGCCAATCCGCCCTGCGCCGAGTATCCCGAACCTGATCATTTTGCTCTCCCAAACCATAAAAAACCGCCCGGAAAGCACTGAAAAGGCCGCCTCGAGCAAAACAGAACAAACATTCCAACTTGACTTCATTTTGGAATTGTTGTTTCGTCTTGTCAAGCTAACACAATCCTGAGGAGGCAGAAATGGCGTCTGGAACCGGCAGCAAAGCCGCCCTTGACGTCATCACCATGGGGCGCTGCTCCGTCGATCTCTACGGCCAGCAAATCGGTTCCAAGCTTGAGGACATCGCCTCCTTTGCCAAGTCGGTGGGCGGCTGCCCCTCCAATATCGCTATCGGCACCGCCCGCCTCGGCCTCAAATCCGCGGTGATCACCCGCGTCGGCGACGAGCAGATGGGGCGCTATGTGCGCGAGCAGATGGCGCGCGAAGGCGTTTCAACCCAGGGAATCACCACCGACCCGCAACGGCTGACCTCGCTGGTCCTGCTCTCGGTTGAAAACGACAAGACATTCCCATTAATCTTCTACCGCGACAACTGCGCCGACAGTGCGCTCTGCGAGGCCGATATCGACGAAAAATTCGTGGCTTCCTCCACCGCCCTGCTAGTGACCGGCACTCATTTTGCCAGGCCTTTGAATGACGCGGCCCAGCGCAAGGCCATGAAAATCGCCAAGGCGAATGGCCGCAAGATCTGTTTCGACATTGATTACCGCCCCAACCTCTGGGGCCTTGCCGGCCACGGCGCCGGTGAAGAGCGCTACATCAAGTCCGACAAGGTATCGGAGCATATCAAGACGGTTCTCCCTGACTGTGACCTGATCGTTGGCACGGAAGAAGAGGCCCACATTGCCGCCGGCAGTGAGGACACTTTGAAAGCGCTGAAAACGATCAGGTCCCTTTCTTCGGCAACCATCGTCCTGAAGCGCGGGCCCATGGGCTGCGTAGTCTATCCCGGCACCATTCCCAACCGCCTGGAAGACGGCATCGTGGGCCAGGGCTTTCCCATCGAGGTTTACAATGTGCTTGGCGCCGGCGACGCTTTCTTCTCCGGCTTCCTGCGCGGCTGGTTGAAAGATGAACCACTTGAAACCTGCGCCACCTATGCCAATGCCTGCGGGGCCTTCGCGGTCTCAAGGCTCCTGTGCTCGCCCGAAATTCCAACCTGGGATGAACTGCAGTATTTTCTCAAGCACGGCAGCCCGCACAAGGCCTTGCGCAAGGACGAAGCCATCAATCATGTGCATTGGGCGACGACCCGGCGTGAACAGGCGCCAAAACTTCTGGCGCTCGCCATCGATCACCGCATCCAGCTCGAAGCCATTGCCGACAAAGTAGGCGCACCTCGCGAACGCATTGCCCCATTCAAGCGCCTGGCCATTGCCGCCATCGGCAAAGTGGCAAGCGGCAAGCCGGGCTTCGGAACGCTTCTCGATGATACCTATGGCCGGGATGCCATGTTTGAAGCAGCAAAGCTCGGCCTCTGGGTGGCGCGCCCCCTTGAACAGCCGGGCTCGCGGCCGCTCCGATTTGAATTCACCCAGGACGTGGGCGCAAGGCTGGTGGAATGGCCGGTCACCCACACCATAAAGTGCCTGGCCTTCTATCATCCCGATGATCCCGCTGAACTCAAGGCGGAGCAGGCGCAAAAACTCCGCACCCTTTATGAAGCCGCCCGAAAAATCGGCCGCGAACTGCTGGTTGAAATCATCGCCGGCAAGCATGGCAGCGTGACGGACGATACGGTTTCGCGCGCCTTGGCCGATCTCTATGCCCTTGGCATCAAGCCTGACTGGTGGAAACTGGAGCCGCAAGCGACTGGCAACGCTTGGGGCAATATCGAAAAAGTCATCAAGACCAACGACCCCTATTGCCGTGGCATTGTCCTGCTTGGACTTGATGCGCCCGAGGAAGAATTGGCCCGTGCCTTTGCAACCACCGCCGGTCATTTAGCGGTCAAGGGCTTTGCCGTGGGCCGCACGATTTTCAGCAGCGTAGCGGAAAGCTGGCTGGCCGGGAAAATTGACGACGATAAAGCGACATCAGACATGGCGGAACGCTTTGCCAATCTGGTAAATGTCTGGAATAAATCGCACCCTTAACGAGGATAGATCATGGGCAAGACAATCCGCCTGACCACCGCGCAAGCCCTGGTGAAGTTTCTGACCCGCCAGATGACCCTGGTGGATGGCAAAAAGCTCCCGGTTTTTGCCGGCGTCTGGGCCATTTTCGGCCATGGAAACGTTGTGGGAATTGGCGAGGCGCTTTATGGCGCACGCAAGGAACTGCCGACCTACCGCGCCCACAACGAACAGGCAATGGCCCATGCGGCCATTGCCTTTGCCAAGGGCTCGCGCCGCCGCCGCATGATGGCCTGCACCTCCTCCATCGGTCCCGGCGCCTTGAACATGGTGACCGCCGCCGCCGTTGCACATGTCAATCGCGTTCCGGTACTGCTGCTCCCGGGCGATGTCTTCGCCAACCGCCTGCCCGATCCCGTGTTGCAGCAGATTGAGGATTTTGGCGACGGCACCATTTCGGTGAATGACTGCTTCAAGCCCGTGTCACGCTACTTCGACCGCATTGCCCGTCCCGAACAACTGATCCCCGCCCTTAACCGTGCCATGGTGGTGCTCACCGATCCGGCCGAGTGCGGGCCGGTGACGCTCTCCATGTGCCAGGACACCCAGGCCGAGGCTTACGACTATCCCGAAAGCTTCTTCGAGGAAAAAATCTGGGCCAACCGCCGCACCCGCCCCGATGAGGACGAACTGGCCGAAGCCATTCGCGTTCTGAAGAGCGCGAAGAAACCCGTGATCATCGCCGGCGGCGGCGTGCTGTTTTCGGAGGCTTCCGACACCCTGGCCAAATTCGCCGATGCTCATGGCATTCCCGTCGTTGAAACCCAGGGCGGAAAATCCTCCCTGCCCTTCACCCATAATTTGAACATGGGGGCGGTGGGCGTCACCGGCACCGGGGCCTCCAACGCAGTATGCGAAGATGCGGACGTGGTGCTGGCGGTCGGCACGCGGCTGCAGGATTTCACCACCGGCTCCTGGGCTCTGTTCAAGAATGATAAAAAGACCATCATTGGACTCAACACCCAGGTCTTTGACGCTACCAAGCACCGCGCTTTGCCCTTGATTGCCGACGCCCGTGTAGGCCTTGAGGAACTCTCCATCAATCTTGGAAAATGGGCAGCGCCTGCCGCCTGGACCAAAGCGGCGCAAAGCGGATTTGCCGCCTGGATGAAAACCGCAGGCAAATACACCGATGCCAGCAATGTGGAGCGCCCAGCGGACTCGCAGGTGATCGGCGCCGTGCAGCGCGCCCTTGGCCGTGACATATCCGTGCTCTGCGCCTCGGGCGGCCTGCCCGGCGAACTGCACAAGCTCTGGCAGGCGGGCCCGCCTTCGTCCTACCACATGGAATATGGCTTTTCCTGCATGGGCTATGAAATCGCCGGCGGCATTGGCCTCAAGATGGCCCAGCCAACCCGCGAAGTTGTTGTGATGGTGGGCGACGGTTCCTATCTTATGATGAACTCCGAACTTGCAACCTCGGTGATGCTCGGGGTGAAACTCATTGTGGTGCTGCTCGACAACCGCGGCTTCGGCTGCATCAACCGCCTGCAGCATGCCTCAGGCGGCGAGCGCTTCAACAACCTGTTTGATTACAACACGGTGCAGGAGGTTTCCCCCGACATTGATTTCGCCGCCCATGGCAAGAGCCTCGGGGCGCTCTCGGAAAAAGTATCCTCTCTCGCCGATCTCGAACGCGCCCTGAAGAAGGCCCGGAGCAACACCCGCACCACCTTCATCGTGATTGACACGGACCCGATGAAATCCACCGACGCGGGCGGCCACTGGTGGGATGTGGCGATCCCTGAGGTCTCATCGCGGAGCCCGGTACGCGCCGCGCGCAAAAATTACGACAAGGCGAAAGCCAAACAACGCATCGGCAATTGAGAGAAAGCAGCACCTATGACGATACGGATCGGCGCCAACCCCATCGGATGGTCCAATGACGACATGCAGGAAATCGGCGGCTGGATTCCGCTGGAGCAATGCCTGAGCGAGGCGAAAGCCGCAGGATTTCAAGGCATGGAATTGGGCAACAAGTTTCCCCGCGTGGCCAGCAGGCTGCGCCCCATTCTTGAAGCTCATGGCCTTGTGCTGGTGGGCGGCTGGTATTCAACCTTCCTGCTCGAGCATGATGCGGAAACCGAATTCGCAAAGTCCGCCGATCACCGCAGGCTCTTGAAGGACATGGGCACCAATGTGTTCATCGCCGCCGAATGCACCAGCACGGTTCATGGCAACAAACAGGCCCCGCTCTCCACCCGTCCTGTGATGACCGAAGCCCAGTGGAAGACCTTCACCACGCGCCTCACCAAGCTTGCCGAACTGCTGAAGGCTGACGGCTTCCAGCTTGCATACCACCACCACATGGGAACCGTGGTGCAGACGCCGGCCGAAATTGACCGGCTGATGCAGGGAACTGGTGCGGCGGTGAATCTCCTGCTTGATACGGGCCACGCCAAATGGGGCGGCGATGATCCCGTCCGCCTGGCGAAGACCTACAGGACTCGTATCAGCCACGTGCACTGCAAGGACGTGCGCCTTGCCGTGAAGGCCAAAGCCGACAAAAACGACTGGTCATTTCTCGACAGCGTGCTGGCCGGCGTTTACACCGTGCCCGGCGACGGCTCCATTGACTATGTTTCGGTTTTCAAGGAGCTTAAGGGGTACAGCGGCTGGGTGGTGGTTGAGGCCGAGCAGGATCCGGAGAAGGCACCGCCGGCAAAATATGCTAAGATGGGATGCGACAATCTTAAACGTTTCATGAGCGAGGCGGGCCTGACCTGAATGTCACCACTTCTTGTAAAGCCCCGCGCCGGCGGCGGCCGTGTCCACCATGTGACGCCGAAAACGGCGCGCTGGACCCATGTGGGCTTTGACCTGTGGAAGCGCAAAGCAGGCGAACTGGCCACCGGCACCGATGGCGACCGCGAAACCTGTCTGGTTTTTGTCAGCGGCCGCGGCAGCGTCCGCGTTGGCGCCGAGGAATATGGGATTCTGGGCGGCAGAAGTTCACCCTTTGAGGGCAGGCCCTGGTCCGTCTATGTGCCGCCCGCCATGGTCTGGTCGGTGGAGGCAACCGAAGATTTGGTGCTGGCCGTGTGTTCCGCCCCGGGCAAGGGAAAATTTCCGCCGCGCGTGATTGTGCCTGATGTCCTTGTGCAGGAAACCAGGGGCAAGGGCTCCAACACGCGCCATGTCACCAACATCCTGCCGGAATGGGAAATGGCGGAAAATCTGCTGGTGGTGGAGGTCCTGACGCCGGCCGGGAACACTTCGTCCTATCCGCCCCACAAGCACGACGAGGACAACCTGCCCCATGAGTCGGCCCTGGAGGAAACCTATTATCACCGGCTCAAGCCGCCTCAGGGCTTTGCCTTCCAGCGGATTTATACCGATGACCGCGAGCTTGATGAGGCAATCGCCGTGGAGGATGGCGACGTGACGTTGGTGCCCAGGGGCTATCACCCCTGCGCAGCGATCCATGGCTATGAGCTTTACTACCTCAACGTCATGGCTGGACCCAGGCGGACCTGGAAATTCCACAACGCCAAGGAACACGAGTGGCTGCTGAAGGCTTAGCGCGCTGCGCCGGAAAGCAATCACCTCCTATTAATCCGCTTACGGATTAACGGAAGCGGCGCTGCCTTCGTTCAGGCGGCTGCTTCGTGGTACCGGGCGTCAGCTTGATCAAGGCGCTTGCGGATTTGCGTGACGATCAGTGAATCGTCAGGCACGCAATTGTCATAGGTGAGGTATTCCCCTGCCTTCACCGGCTTGATGACGCGGGCCTGTTCGGCAAGCCCCAGCGGCACCGCATTGCAGCTTCGCGCCTGCGCCGCCGTCATGGCCCAGGCCCGGTATTCCGTCTCACCGATCTTGCCCAGCATCTCCCCCGCCTTGAGATCGCGCTTGGCGACCGTGATCGCCTCCGCCACCGGATGGTCCAGCGGCACCATGTCGGCCTGGCCATGGAGCACTGCCTTGGCCGCCGAGAGCGGCACTTCAAGGCTGGTCAGGTGATAAGGGCGCATGATGGAAAAGAACGGCCCCTTGCCGACTTTCAAGTCAATCATCCGTTCCAGCACGCGCGGATGATCGGTTTCCACGATGCAGAACACGCCGGGCGCCACCCCCTTGCCGATCGAATAATCCACGCAGCCGGATTTGGAGAGAACGCCGCCATGCGATTTGGGCACCAGCACCGAACTGAGTTCTTCGCGTGTGGCTGAAGGCCCATGCATCCCCGGCACGTCGGGCACAAGCCCGGTGCAATTGGCAATCGCCACCATTTCAATCATCGTCTTGGAGCCGTCGACGAATTCAACCAGCATGCGGGCATTCATATTGCGGGCCCGCGCCTCCGCCTCATATTCCCTGGGCACCGCATCAAACTTGAGCGGATTATTCTTGCCCTTGCCGGCACAGACAATTTTCAGACCCAGCGATTGCGCAAAGCCGATGAGTTCTATGGCGCAGGCCGGCTCATCGCCCATCGCCCCTGTATAGACAACACCGGCGCTCTTGGCTTGTGCCTTGAGATGGCGCCCAATGGTGATGTCGGCTTCGACATTCAGCATCACCACATGCTTGCCATGGTTGATGGCATCAAGGGCAAAGCGCGTGCCCACATTCGGATTGCCCGTGGCATCGATCACCACATCAATGCGCCCCGCCGCAACCAGCGCGGAAAGGTCATCGGTGATCGCCAGCCGCCCGCGCTCAATGGCGCTGTCAATTTCAGCCGCCGACTTCATCATGGCAAGCCTCTCGCGCCCATGGCCGGCAAGAAGTGCCGCATCAACCGCACGCGAGGTATTCACCTCCGATATTGCCCCAAGCCGCAAACCCGGCATCAGCGACAGTTGCACAACGATGTCGGTTCCCATCTGGCCTGCTCCCGCAAGGCCGATGGTGACAGGTTTTCCCGTTTCGGCGCGCGCATTCAGTTCGTTGACGAACGCCGAAACATTGGCAATCATGACTTGCCTTTCTTCTTGCTCTTGGACGGCATCAGCCGCGGCGCAAGAACCGCAGGGACATCGCCTTTCACCATGTCGCCGGCTTGCTTGCCATAGGTTTTGAAACGCTTGAGAACACTCGCCATCTGGGCCTCATCCAGAATGACCGGCTTGCCCGCCAGGCCCGCCGCCCAATACTGGTGGCATAGGTGCTCAATTTCGCCCGCCAGCCACAGGGCCTTTGCCAGGCTTGGCCCAAAACAAATCTGCCCATGGTTGGCAAGCAGGCAGCCGGTGCGCCCTTCCATTGCTTTCAGCATGGTATCGGAAAGTTCCTGGGTGCCAAAC
>JAEUMI010000054.1 GCA_016792825.1 Hyphomicrobiales bacterium | reverse complement strand
CCCACATGGAGCCCGAAGCGTCGAGCACCAGGATGACCCGCGAACCGTCTTCGGCCTTCGCCGGGACCAGTGCAGAAATGATGAGAAAGACAGCAAGCAAAACGGTGCGGAAATTCATGTCTGCGACTCCCTTGCCCACTCAGGAGCCAAGGTGGCAGATCGTTCAGCCATTTGTCAATCCGGCCACGCCGTCATAAACCAGCTTCAGCGAGACAAGGAAGAGCGCCACCTCCACAATGCGGAAGAAAATTTTCTCCGGCAGGATGAGCGTGAGCCGGTAACCCGCAAAGGCACCAATGATCGCCAGCGGAGACAGCAGCAGCGCCGTTTCCAGGCTGCCGAGATTGACCTGCCCCAGGAACCAGTAGGGCGGCAGCTTGAGAAG
The DNA here is from genome assembly GCA_016792825.1 of Hyphomicrobiales bacterium. Lineage (GTDB taxonomy): Bacteria > Pseudomonadota > Alphaproteobacteria > Rhizobiales > Aestuariivirgaceae > Aestuariivirga. The sequence goes on along the minus strand of JAEUMI010000054.1, from coordinate 26,138 downwards.
ATTGATGATCGCAAAGACAATGGTTGAAGTTCCCGCGTAAACCATCTTCTCCAGGCGCTGCGGCAGTACATACATTTGGTAAGGCGGCGCGCCCGAATGCGAAACAAAACTTGTGAAACCCGCGATCGCACCCCAGAAAATGCCGCGCGGCACATCGGCGGATCTCGGCGGCAGATTGCGGCGCGCTTTCAGAAACGCATCGATGCAGTAGGCAAGTCCAATGAGGCCGACCAGGATCGTCACAACATCCTCATTCGTGACCGAAGCTGTAGCCCAGCCGAATATGATGCCGATGGCGGCGGCCGGCACGAGGATGGCGATGTTGCGCCTGTCGAAAGACTTGCGGTAGATCCACAGGCCGTACATGTCGCTGATGATATAGATGGGCAGCAGCAGGCCCGCCGCAACGACGGGCGAGATCTGCAGGGCCATGAGCGGCACAGCCAGCGTGCCGATCAGCGGCAGGCCGCCTTTGGCGCTGCCGACAAATAGCGTGGCGAGGCCCGCCAGAACCCAGAACCAGACGTCACCTGTCATCATGCCGTTTCGGCCGGAAGCGCAACCTGGGCATGATCGACGCCAAGGAACTCGCTGAGGCAGCTCACGACAAAATTATGATCCTCGCGCTGCGGAATTCCGGAAACGGTGATGCTGCCGACAACGCCCGTGCCGATGATATGCAGGGGAAAGCAGCCGCCATGGGGCGCCACATCGATCGGGTTCACGCCGCGCGTGTCATCCAGGGCCTGCCCGCTCAGCGCGATTTCGCGGCCCGCACGGTAAGAGCACTTGTGAAGCCGCATGACCACATTGATTTTGCGCCGCACCCATTCGGCATTGTCCGGCGTGGTGCCAGGCAAGGCTGTGTAGAACAAGGGCCGCCCAGCTATGCGGATGTCGATGACCAGCGGCAGATTCCGCGAAATGGCCGCATCGCGCATCAGCGTGCCAAGTCTCCAGGCATCGGCTTCATCGAATTTTTCAAAGCGCAGCTTCTGTTCCTGAAACTTCAGCCGCTCAATATCGCTTTCAAGTGACACGCAATTTTCTCCCCTAGACCGCCTTGTCGAATTCCTTGCGCGCCGCTTTCACCACGTCGTGGTTCTGCGCCGACCATTCAACCAGCTTGTCCAGCGGCACCAGAAGCGACTGGCCCAAATCCGTCAAGCCATATTCCACGCTTGGCGGCACGGTGGGATAGACTTTCCGGTATATCAGCCCGTCGCGCTGCAAATGGCGCAGCGTCTCGGTGAGCATGCGCTGCGAGATATCACCGATCCCGCGGCGCAATGCGCCAAAGCGCACCGGGCCGTCTTTCAAATGGCCGACGATCAAAACGCTCCACTTGTCGCCGATCCTATCAAGCACATCACGGATCGGACAGGCCGCCGTGAGCGCCGGATCAAGCCGGTTTGAAAGCTGGAGCGAGAGAGCTGTGGTCATGGTGGTGGTTCCTTCCGTGTAACCAGAGGCGCTGAAAGTGCCGTCTTGCGCCCAGTTCAAGATGCTCTATTTGAGACTTACTCTCAAAAAGAGACCATTGCAACAGAAGGATTTGAACCATGTATCTCGTCACCGGCGCTTCCGGCCATTTGGGCCAGCTCGTTATCACCAATCTCCTGGAAACCCACAAGATTCCAGCCAATAAAATCATCGCCACCACCCGCAAGCCGGAAACCCTGGCGGCGCTGAAAGCCAAGGGCGTGGACGTCCGCGCTGCGGATTTTGATGACACTGCCACTCTGGTGAAGGCCTTCAAGGGCGCCACCCGCCTCCTCCTCATCAGCACCGACGCCTTGGACCGCCCCGGCCACAGGCTTGAGCAGCACAAGAATGCCATTGCCGCAGCCGAGAAGGCTGGCGTAGACCACATTCTCTATACATCCCTGCCGAAGCCTGACACCTCAGCCATTCTCTTTGCACCAGATCATGTGGGAACCGAAAAGACACTCGCGGCGTCCAGCCTAAAGGGCTGGACCGTTCTGCGCAGCAACTGGTACTTCGAGAACCTGTTCTATGCCCTGCCCTCAGCGATCAAGTCCGGCACCCTGTACACGGCCGCTGCCGAAGGCAAGATCGCCTACATTGCAAGGGAAGACCTCGCCCGCGCCGCTGCCGCAGCACTTGCTTCCGATAACGGCGGCAAGAACACCTACACGCTGACCGGTGCACAGGAATACACCACGGGCGAAATCGCCAAGCTTGTAAGCGATGCGGTTGGCAAGCCCATTGCCGTTGTCCAGGTTCCGCTCGAAGGCCTCATTCAAGGTTTGGTCGGCGCCGGTTTCCCAGCACCGGTTGCCCGCGTCTTCGCTTCCTTCGACACCAACATCGCCCAAGGTGGCCTCTCCGGCGTGACCAGCGATTACAAGAAACTCACCAGCAACGACAATACGCCGTTCGCAAGCTGGCTCGCAAAAAACAAGCAGGCCTTCCTCGGTTAAAAATTTTTTCACATAGCGAAAGGGCCCTCATCGGGCCCTTTTTGCCGCATAGATGGTACATGAATGCGCATTTCAGATTTGGTTCACCTGGCCGCCAGTAGGAGCGGGCAACGTCAACCAAACCAAGGAAGTAATCATGTCCTACACGAACCTGAATCTGAACGCGGCCAAGCATGGCCTCTCGACGCTTATCGTAGCAGCCGCACTCTCCATTTCTGTTTCTGCCGCTCTGGCAAGCAACATGGAAAAAGTCGATATCGTGACCGAAGGCATCGACCTGAATCCCATTTATGTGAACGCCAATGCCAACGGCTACACCGGATCGGAAAACAAGAGCCACAAATACATGGTTCGCGTTTTCGCCAAGGCCAAGGGCCAGAACCGCGTCTGGAGAGTATCCATCTACGGCATCGGAAAGGGTGTCGCATTGTTCAGCAAGAACGTCGGCAAATCCGAGGGCTGGGCAGTCTATGGCAAGAGCCATGAAGTCCATGCCAAGCCGAGCAGCCTGAGTTGGCTCACCACGCCCAAGACGGCGTGCGACAACATGCTGAAGGAAAAGGTTTCGGGCGGCATGAGCAAGACCGATGTCCTGAAGAACGACCGGAAGACAATGGCGGCGGCCTTCGTCGCATTCTCCGCTTCGGCAGACTCCAAGGCCCACAACAAGAAGAACCACCACCCCACCATTGACGGCACAGCGCTGCACAATGACAATGTCGTCTACAAGGTTCCGGTGGTCTGCCGCGCCTCACTCTGACGTCTACGCACCGCAAGAGCTCGGGATACTCCGCGAGAGCGGAGTATCCAGATTGATCAGCATGCAGAAGAACTGAAGAACTAATTCCGCGCCTTGTCCACCAGCTTGTTCTTGGCGATCCATGGCATCATCTCGCGGAGCTTGGCGCCGACGGCTTCGATGGAGTGGCTGTCGTTGTTGCGGCGGATGGCTTTGAAACGGGCCGCACCGGCCCGGTATTCCTGCATCCACTCGGAGGTGAACTTGCCGGTCTGGATATCGGCCAGGATGCGCTTCATCTCGGCCTTGGTCTCGGATGTAATGATGCGCGGGCCCGAAACATATTCGCCCCATTCGGCGGTGTTCGAGATCGAATAGTTCATGTTCGCGATGCCGCCCTCGTAGATCAGGTCGACGATCAGCTTCACTTCATGCAGGCACTCGAAATAGGCCATCTCCGGCGCGTAGCCGGCTTCCACCAGTGTTTCAAATCCGGCGCGGATCAGTTCGATGAGGCCGCCGCAGAGAACGACCTGTTCGCCGAACAAATCGGTTTCGCATTCTTCCTTGAAGGTGGTTTCGATGATGCCTGAGCGCCCGCCGCCAACGCCGCTCGCATAGGAGAGTGCGATATCATGGGCATTGCCGGAAGCATCCTGGTTGATGGCGATGAGGCAGGGCACGCCGCCGCCCTTCTGGTATTCACCGCGCACCGTGTGGCCCGGGCCCTTGGGTGCTATCATGATCACGTCGATGGTTTTCTTCGGCTCGATCAAATTGAAATGCACATTGAGGCCATGGGCGAAGGCAATCGCCGCGCCATCCCGGATATTGGGGGCAATGTCGGCCTTGTAGATGTCGGCCTGCAGTTCATCAGGCGTTGCCATCATCAGCAGGTCGCCCCACTTGGCGGCCTCCGCCACGGTCATCACCTTGAGGCCATCGGCCTCCGCCTTCTTGATCGTGGGCGAACCGGCCTTCAGCGCCACCGCCAGGTTCTTGGCCCCCGAATCCTTGAGGTTCAGCGCATGCGCCCGGCCCTGGCTGCCATAGCCGACGATGACGACTTTCTTGCCCTTGATGAGGTTAACGTCGGCATCCCGGTCATAATAAACGCGCATGTGAAAGGTCCCTCTTTGAATAACAGCGCGGGAATTAGCGGTCCGGCCCCCTTAAGGCAAGCCTCATTCGGCATGGGCCCCATGCGCCGCAAAAACCCCTCCACTTGTAGGTTTTGCCGGATTTGCCCCATACTGGCAGCCCGTGGAGAAACACATGACATCTGCAACACCCGAACAGCGCCTGAAGGAACTGGGCCTTGTCCTGCCGCCGCCGGCCGCGGCCGTGGCCAATTATGTGCCCTGGGCCATCACCGGGAACCTCATCATGACCTCGGGCAACCTGCCCTGGCGCGATGGCAAGCTGGCCTATACCGGCAAGATCGGCCGCGAGCTTTCCGGCGAAGACGGCTACAAATGCTGCCAGCTCTCCTGCCTCAATGCCATCGCCCAATTGCGCGATGCGGCGGGCGATCTCTCCCGGATCAAGCGCGTCGTCCGCCTCGAAGGCACCATGAATGTGGCCGAGGGCTTTGCCGAACACCCGAAATGCCTGAACGGCGCGTCCGACCTGATCAACACGGTTTTCGCCGAACGCGGCCAGCACACCCGCATGATCTATACCAATCCCGTCATGCCGCTGGACTGCGTGACCCTTGTCGTCCTCTACGCGGAGCTCGCCCCATGAGCGAAAACTGGCGCAGCGCCGAACTGGAAAAGGCTCCGCTCAACGGCCGGGTGGGCCACACCCTGGTATCTGAAACCGATGCGGTGCGGGTGTGGGTGATATCACTGAAGCCCGGCGAGCGCCTGCCCTATCACTGCCATGTGCTGAATTATTTCTGGACCGCCACCTCCGAGGGTGCCACCCGCTCGCATTACAGCGATGGCACAACAGCCGAAAGCAGCGTCAGGACCGGCGATACCAGGCATTACAGGTTTGCTGCCGGCGAAAGAATGATCCACGACCTTGAGAACATAGGCGCGACGCCCGTTTCCTACGTCACCGTCGAACTGAAAATCGGCAGCGCCAACGCGCCGCTGGCGCTGGCCTAGGCGGTTCTGCGTGCCGCCACGTCAACATCGCCAATGGCCTCCCGGAACAGGCGCACCGTCTCCGACATGCCGAAAGTGAGCGCGTCGGCAATAATCGCGTGACCGATGGAAACTTCCGCGAGGTTCGGCAGTGCCGCCACGAGCGCCGGCAGGTTTTCCCGCGTCAGGTCATGGCCCGCGTTAAGGCCAAGGCCGGCAAATTCCGCCACCTTGCCGGCCACCACGATCTTGTCGAATTCGCGCACCCGGGATGCGGGGTCAAACGCCCCGCCATAGGGCCCCGTATAAATCTCGATGCGGTCGGCCCCCACAGCCTTGGCCTGCTCGGCCAGTTTCGGGTCGGCATCAACAAACAGAGAGACACGCATCTTTCCGGCATGAAGCCGAGCGATCACATCCGTGAGAAGCCCGTGGTTCCTGGCAATGTCCCAGCCATGGTCGGAGGTGCCCTGGGCCGGATCATCGGGCACCAGCGTTACCTGATCCGGCCTGTTGGCCTCCACCAGCTTGAGAAAGCGCTCGTCGGGATAGCCTTCGATATTGTATTCGCGGCTGGGAAATTCCTTCCGGATCAGGCCGCGCAGCACCGGCACATCCGAATGGCGGATATGGCGCTCGTCCGGGCGTGGATGAATGGTGAGCCCCGCTGCTCCCGCCTGCAGCGCAATGCGCCCCAGCCCCTCAAGGCTCGGCCAGGGCAGGTTCCGCCGGTTACGCAGAAACGCAATGGCATTCACGTTGACAGACAGCTTACAGCTCATGGCGCAGGAATGTAGACGCGAAATGGAATGCCGGAAAGTCCGGTTTTAATAAATTATGTCAGACCACTTCAGGCCACTGGCTTGAATTTCTGCACTTTCATGTTCTTCGTCGCCTTGCGGACTTGCGCGATATCAAACTGCAGTTGCATTTTGAGAAGAAGGTCCATTGAAATTCCAAAGGCTTTCTCACAGCGGAGTGCCATATCAGGTGAAAGGCTGGCACGCCCATTCAAAACCGCGCTCAAGGCCGGACGCCCGACACCCAGTACCCGCGCTGCATCTGTGACCGACAGGCCATACGCCCCAATCACGTCTTCCTTTATTACTTCGCCGGGATGAGCCGGGCTGAGAATCTGCATGATGCACCTCAATGATAGTCCACAAAATCCAACTCTTCGGCCCTGCCATTTGACCACTTAAAAATCAGCCGCCAATTGCCACTTACGGAAAGGCTCCAATATCCGCTGCGATCGCTCTTGAGAACATGCAGGCGCCATCCGGGCACCGAACCCAGTTCTTCCAGGCTTTCGGCGGCATTCAAAGCTGAAACGAGACGTTTCAACCTTGGGATACAATCTGCTGGCAGCCCGCGCGGATCACCCGTCTCTGCAAACCGCTGCAAGGCCTTATGCCTGATTGAACCAATCACCCGTAGAGTGCAGCCTGTTGCGCGACAGAAGTCAACTCAGCGCTCTCTTCAAACCTTCATGCCTTCCGGCCCGCGCGAGATGCCGGCAACGCCGGTGCGCGAGACTTCGACCAGGCCGATGGGTACCATCAGCGAGATGAACTGGTCAACCTTGTCGGGCTTGCCGGTGATTTCAAAAATAAAGCTGTCGGTCGAAGCATCAATGACCCGGGCCCGGAACGCGTCAGCCAGGCGAAGTGCTTCCATGCGCTTCTCGCCGCCGCCGGCAACCTTCACCATGGCAAGCTCGCGCGCGATGGAATTGCCCTGCACCGTGAGGTCGGCCACCGAATGCACTGGCACCATGCGCTCAAGCTGGTGCCTGATCTGGGTGAGCACCGATGGCGTGCCCGTGGTGACAATGGTGAAACGCGAGACATGCTTGTCGTGGATCGTTTCCGAAACCGTGAGCGAGTCAATGTTGTAGCCGCGGCCCGCGAACAGGCCGATGATCCGGGCAAGGACGCCCGGCTCGTTGTCGGCCACCACGGCCAGCGTGTGGGTTTCCACTGTCTTCTTCGAGGTGTCGAGGAAATAGGCCGAGCCCGTGGGTTGTTGATGTGCGTTCATGTCTCTCTCCTCAAACCAGCTCTTTGCCCTTGGCGTCGATGGCCGTGCCGACTTCCTCGTCGGACACATCTTCGCCCAGCAGCATTTCATTATGCGCCTTGCCCGAAGGGATCATCGGGAAACAGTTGGCAAGGCTTGCCACGCGGCAATCGAAAAGCACGGGATGCGGCGTCTTGATCATCTCCCTGATCCTGTCGTCAAGCTCGGCTGGTTTTTCCGCCCGCAGGCCAACGCAGCCAAAGGCTTCCGCCAGCTTCACGAAATCCGGCAGCGATTCCGAATAGCTTTCGCTGAGCCGGTTGCCATGGAGCAGTTGCTGCCACTGCCGCACCATGCCCATGTACTGGTTGTTCAGAATGAAGATCTTGATCGGCAGGCGGTACTGCACTGCCGTGGACATTTCCTGCATGGTCATCTGCACCGAGGCATCGCCCGCGATATCGACAACCAGCGCCTTGGGATGCGCCATCTGCACGCCCACTGCGGCCGGCAGGCCATAGCCCATGGTGCCGAGGCCGCCCGACGTCATCCAGTGGTGCGGGTCCTCGAACTTGAAGAACTGCGCCGCCCACATCTGGTGCTGGCCAACTTCCGTGGTGATGTAGACTTCCTTGTCGCGCGTGAGTTCATACAGCCGCTGGATGGCGTATTGCGGCATGATCACGTCCTTGTTGGCCCTGTACTTCAAGCTGTCCTTGGCACGCCAAACGTCAATTTCCTTCCACCAGGCCGCCAGCGCTTTCTTGTCGAGCTCATGGGACTTGGCCTTCCACACGCGGATGATGTCTTCCAGCGCGTGGGCCACGTCGCCCACCACCGGAATGTCAACCTGCACGGTTTTGTTGATCGACGAGGGATCGATGTCGATGTGGATTTTCTTCGAGCCCGGTGAAAAGGCATCGAGTCTGCCCGTGATCCGGTCGTCAAAGCGTGCTCCCACATTGATCATCACGTCGCAATCATGCATCGCCATGTTGGCTTCGTAGGTACCGTGCATGCCCAGCATGCCGAGCCAGTTCTTTCCGCTCGCCGGATAGGCGCCAAGGCCCATCAGCGTCGAGGTGATCGGGATGTTCGTCATCTTCACGAATTCGCGCAACAGCTTCGAGGCGATCACGCCGGAATTGATCACCCCCCCGCCAGTGTAAAGCAGCGGGCGCTTGGCCTTGGAGATCAATTCAACGGCGGCGCGGATGGCGTCCTGGTTCGGCTTCACCTGCGGGCGATAGGTCTTGTGCTCGATATTCTTGGGGCCGACATACTTGCCTTTGGCAAACTGCACATCCTTCGGAATATCAACCACGACCGGGCCGGGCCGCCCGTGGGTGGCCACATAGAAGGCTTCGTGCAGGATGCGGGCGAGATCATTTACGTCCTTCACCAGCCAGTTGTGCTTGGTGCAGGGGCGGGTGATGCCGACCGTGTCGCATTCCTGGAACGCGTCATTGCCGATGAGGTGCGTCGGCACCTGCCCCGTGAGGCAAACCATGGGGATCGAATCAAGCAGCGCATCGGTGAGGCCGGTGACCGCATTGGTGGCGCCGGGGCCGGAAGTGACCAGCACCACGCCGCATTTTCCGGTGGAACGGGCATAACCTTCAGCCGCGTGGGTGGCCCCCTGCTCATGGCGCACCAGCACGTGCTTGACCTTGTCCTGCTGGAAAATCTCGTCGTAAATGGGCAGCACCGCGCCGCCGGGATAGCCAAAGACATGCTCCACCCCGTGATCGGCCAAAGCCTTCAGCACGATCTCGGCACCCGACATCAATTCGCCCGTAACCATTTCAAACCTCTTCATTCCAGCCACTTCGTTTCACATGAACCTGCCATTCAGGCAATAAAAAAGGCCCCCTTAAGGAGCCTGTTTCGCGCAACACCGGGTATCCCGGAGGGTTAACCCTCCGCGGCGCTACGCGATCCCACGACAATAAGAATGCTGTTCATACAGCGCTTCTACCCAGCCCGGACCAAGAAATCAAGCGCTCCCCTTGAAATTCGTTAATCGCTTATGACTGTCAGTGGTCCCGGCCAGCCTGGCCCCGCCACCAGGTGAGCTGGCGCTTTATGTATTGGCGGGTGGCCGTTTTGGCCAGAACCACGGCTTCCTGAAGGGATATTTCACCCCGTAAATGCCGGGTGAGTTCGGGAACACCGATCGCTTTCATCATGGGCAATACGCTGCCATATTTAATGAGCGGGCGCACTTCTTCCAGCGCCCCGGCCGCCATCATCTGGTCAAACCGGCGTTCCGCCCGGTTGTAAAGTTCCTCGCGCGGCACCTCAACCACATGGCGCTCGACGGCGACATCCTTGAGAAAGGCCCGTGATTGCGCCTCCGCCTGCCAATGGGAAAGCGGCTGTCCGGTTCCCTCGATCACCTCCAGGGCCCGCGCCAGTCGTTGCCGGTCGTTTGGCTTCAACGCCTTGGCGCTTTCCTTGTCACGGCGGATAAGCTCGCCATACAGATCGCCCTCAAAGCTCCGCCATTTCTCGCGGATTTCCGGGTCAATGGACGGAACCTCGGCCAGCCCCTGCTCCAGCGCCATGAAATACATTCCGGTCCCGCCCGTAATGATGGGCAGCTTGCCGGCGGCCCACGCCGATTCGATTTCACGCCTGGCATCTGCCAGCCAGTGCGCCACCGAATAGCTGTCGAGCCCCGACACATGGCCATAAAGCCGGTGGGGCGCCATGTGCAGTTCTTCGTCGGTCGGCCGGGCCGAAAGTATGCGCAGTTCCTTGTAAACCTGCAGCGCATCCGCATTGATGATGACGCCATCCCGCTCCCTTGCCAGCGCCAAGGCGAGGGCAGACTTGCCGCTGGCGGTGGGGCCTGCAATAAGCAGCGCAGATTTGGCTTTGGTCTGGTTCATCATGGCATCCGTTGTCGTTCTCATAGCAGCCCCGGGCAGCGGCGCAATCTCCGCCGAAGTCGTGGCGGCCCTGCGCGACCATGGCGCCGGCAATTTCCACTGGCTCAGCCCCGGCGATGCCGCCGAAGTGGACTTCTTCCCGCGCCTGGGGGAGTTCCTCATCGGTGTGCGGAGCCTCCCGATCGATGCCGCCGTCGTTTCCACCGAGAACCGGCGCAAGCGCCTGCTCGTGGCGGACATGGATTCCACCATGATCCACCAGGAATGCATCGATGAGCTGGGCATGATGGCGGGCTCCGGCGGCCTCATCAAGGATATCACCGCCCGCGCCATGCGGGGCGAACTCGATTTTGAAGGCGCCCTTAAGGCGCGCGTCGCCCTGCTCAGGGGCCTGGACCAGTCAGTCATCCGGCAGGTCATCCGTGAACGGATCACTTTCATGCCCGGGGGCAAGGTGCTGATAGCCACCATGAAGGCAAACGGGGCCTACACCGCCCTGCTCTCCGGCGGCTTTACTGCCTTCACCTCCCATGTGGCGGGCGTGCTTGGCTTCGACGAGCATCGGGCCAACACGCTTGTGATCGCCAATGGCAAGCTTACCGGCACGGTCACCGAGCCAATTCTGGGGCAGGAGGCCAAGCGCCAGTCCCTGCTTGAGATCGCCGTGCTCCGCAGCCTCGACGCGGCCGATGCCATTGCCGTGGGCGATGGGGCCAATGACGTGGCCATGCTCATGGAAGCAGGCCTTGGCGTGGCGCTCCATGCCAAGCCCCATGTCCAGGAAAGCTCCATGCTGCGCATCAACCACGCCGACCTGACGGCCCTTCTCTATCTGCAGGGCTATCGGAAGGACCAGTTCGTCGGCGCCTGAGGGCGTGTTGCCGCAGTCGCCTTGTAAAGCATCCGGATTTGCGCAAGTCTTTCGCCATCCAGGGAGAGACCGATGACCAAGAAACCCGTGAAGGCAAAAGCCAAAGACAAATCCGCCGTCAAGCCCGCGAGCAAGAAGAAAGCAGCCAAGCCCATGGCCAGGAGCGCGCCGGCACGCAAGGTGGCTGCCGCCAAGAAACCCTCCGCCGCCCGCCTCTCGCCCCATCAGCGCAAGTTCATTCTGGGTGAGGAGCGCATTCCGAAGCGCTGGTACAACATCATGGCGGACCTGCCGGTTCCGCTGCCGCCACCACTCCATCCCGGCACCTTGAAGCCCATCGGTCCCGACGACCTCGCACCTCTCTTCCCCATGCAGCTCATCATGCAAGAGGTCGCGCGCGACCGCGAAATCGACATCCCCGAGCCAGTCCGCGATATCTACCGCATGTGGCGGCCCACGCCCCTCTACCGTGCCTACGCCCTGGAAAAGGCCCTCGGCACCACCGCGAAGATCTATTACAAATATGAGGGCGTAAGCCCCGCCGGCTCGCACAAGCCGAACACCGCAGTGCCCCAGGCCTTCTACAACAAGGAAGAGGGCGTCCGGAAACTGGTCACCGAAACCGGCGCCGGCCAGTGGGGCTCGTCGCTGTCCATGGCCGGGGCGCTGTTCAGCATGGAAGTGAAAGTCTTCATGGTGAAGGTCTCCTTCAACCAGAAGCCCTACCGCAAGGCGCTGATGCAGAGCTATGGCGGCGTCTGCGTCGCCAGCCCTTCGCTTGAGACCAATGCCGGCCGGCAAATCCTCGCCGCCGACCCCAACTCGAACGGCAGCCTTGGCATCGCCATTTCCGAGGCCGTCGAGGTGGCCGCCACCAACCCGGACACCAAATATGCCCTGGGCTCCGTGCTGAACCATGTGCTGATGCATCAGACGGTCATCGGCATCGAGGCCATCGAGCAGATGCAGCAGGCCAACGCCTATCCCGACATCATCGTTGGCTGCACCGGCGGCGGTTCGAACTTCGCGGGCCTCACCTTCCCGTTCATCGGCAAGCAGTTGCGCGGCGGCAAGAAAGTCCGCGTCATCGCCGCGGAACCTGCCGCCTGCCCCTCCCTCACCCGTGGCCGCTATGCCTATGACTTCGGCGATACGTCGCACCTCACGCCGCTCGTCAAGATGCACACGCTCGGCTCAACCTTCATGCCGCCCGGATTTCATGCCGGCGGCCTGCGCTACCATGGCATGGCTCCGCTGGTGAGCCACCTCAAGGAACTGGGACTGATTGAAGCGGAGGCCTATACCCAGAATGCCTGTTTCGAAGCGGGCCTTCTCTTCGCCCGCACCGAAGGCATCATTCCCGCTCCCGAGGCAACCCATGCGGTGCGTGGCGCCATCAATGCGGCCCTTCACGCCAAGGCCCACGGCACCTCGCCCACCATCCTGTTCGGCCTCTGCGGCCATGGCCACTTCGACATGCAGGCCTACATGGATTACATGTCGGGCAAGCTGGAGGACAAGAGCTACGACCAGGCGGCCCTTGAGGCGGCGCTTGCCGGCTTGCCGCAAATCGCCGCCGAATGAGCGGCTACGGCCAAACCACTGTCCCCATCGACGCGCTGCGCCCCACCGAAGCAGCCGATCCGCAGGTGATTGCGGCCCTGGCTGACGACATCAGGTCGGCTGGCGAACTGCGCCAGCCGATCCTGGTCGAAGCTGACAGTCTCGCCATTCTCGATGGCCACCACCGCTACCATGCGGCAAGGGCCCTGGGCCTGAAACGCCTTCCCGCCATCCTGATCAGCTATGCCGATCCGCGGCTGTCGCTTTGCTCGTGGAGTGAACGGACCTGGTCCCGCGAGGAGGTGATCGAGGCCGCCATGCGGGGCAAGATCCTGCCGATGAAATCCACCCGCCATCGCCTCGATCCCGAACCGCAGACCACGCCAACCGCCCTGCACACCCTGCGCTGAAGGCTCAGCAGCGTCCATCCAAGCAGCGGTCAGGTTCAAGAGTTGGGTGGCAAGCGGAGACTTGTCTGACTTCTTTTCCCGCGAAGCGGGAGAAGACGTATCACTTCTTCAGCTTCAGGGCGATGAAGCGCATTTCGGCTTTCTTGCCGCCTTTTGACACCAGCAGGAGCACCGAACTCTTGCCGGCCTTTTCGGCCTCGGCAATGCTGGTGGAAATGTCTGCCGCACCGGTGACCGCCTTCTCGCCGGCTTCCGTGATCACGTCGCCGGGCTCCAGCCGTTTGTCGGCGGCCGGGCTGTCAGCCGTCACTTCGGTCACGACGGCGCCCTTGATGTCGGCATCTATCTTGTATTTCTGCCGGAGCTCATCGGTCATCGAACTGACTGTCATGCCGAGTGCGGTGAGAACCGCCGGAGCGGGCGACGCGCCTGAACTGCTGTCCTGCTGGGCCACGACCTTTTCGCCATCCTCCAGCCGGCCCACTTCAGCCATGAGCTGAAGTTCCTTGCCCTTGCGGAAGATCTTGATCGGCACTTTCTTGCCGATTTCGGTGTCCGCCACAATGCGCGGCAGGTCGCGCATCGCGTTGACCGCCTTGCCGTTGAATTCAATCACCACATCGCCAGGTTCGATGCCCGCCTTCTCGGCAGGGCCGGTCTTGGTCACATCGGCAATCAGCGCGCCGCGCGCCTTGCCCATGGCCATGCTCTCGGCAATGTCGTCAGTCACCGACTGGATTTTCACGCCAAACCAGCCGCGCCGGGTCTCGCCGAATTTAACCAGTTGATCGACGACCCCCTTGGCCGTGTTGGAAGGCACCGAAAAGCCAATGCCCACAGAGCCGCCGGTGGGCGAAAAGATCGCGGTGTTGATGCCAACCACGTCACCCTTCAGGTTGAACAGCGGGCCGCCGGAATTGCCCTTGTTGATCGCCGCATCCGTCTGGATAAAGTCATCATAGGGCCCGGCATTGATGTCGCGGTTGCGGGCCGAGACAATGCCAAGCGAAACCGAACCGCCAAGGCCGAAGGGATTTCCGATGGCAACCACCCACTCGCCAATGCGCAGCGTGTCGCTGTCCCCGAAAGTGACCACGGGCAGCGGCAATTCTGACTTGACGCGGAGCACCGCCAGATCGGTTTTCGGATCGCGTCCGACCAGTTCCGCTTTCAGGATGGTGGAATCCTGGAAATGCACTTCAATTACCGAGGCGCCCTCCACCACATGATTGTTGGTAACGATCAGGCCGCTTGCGTCAATCACGAAGCCTGAGCCCATGGAACTCACCGAGCGGTCCTGCGGTTCCGGCGACTGGCCCCGCTGCTGCTTTTTCAGGAATTCGTCAAAGAAGTCCTTGAACGGCGAATTGTCGGGAAGCTCGGGCATCTGCAGGGTGGGGCCGCTGACTTCCGATTTGGACTGCACTGAAATTTCGACAACCGAAGGCAGCAGGCGCTCCGCCAGGTCGGCGACCGATGGAAGCTGCTCCAACTGGGCTTGTGCCGGCTGCGTGGCCAACGGCACTCCGACAAAACCCAGGGCAAGCAAGCCGAGGGCCGCGCCACCCATGAGGTTCCGCACAATCCCGATCCGTACCGTCATGTAAATCGCCTCCCGAAAGCCATCAGACGAAAAATGCTTTTACCATCCAAACAACGAAAACGCCAAAGCCGAGGGCGGCCAGTCCGCCCAAGCGGAGCGTCTCGTCCGGAACGCTCTCCATGGCTTTCATCATATTTTTCAAATGCCCCGGAACCAAGGCATAAAGAAGGCCCTCGATCACGAAAACGAGACCAAGGGCCATCAGCAGGGCTTGCATCATTGGGCGGGTGCGGCAGGCGCGGCAGGTCCGCTGTTCGTCTGGAAGCCAAAATACTTGAAGAACTCGGAGTCGGGATTCAGCACCATGGTGGTGCCATCGGCCCCGATGCTCTTGGTATAGGCCTGCATCGACCGGTAGAAGCTGAAGAACTCGGGGTCCTGCTGGAACGCCTGGGCAAACACCTTGTTGCGTTCGCCGTCGCCTTCGCCCCGAATGATTTCAGACTGGCGCTGGGCATCGGCAAGCTTGGTCGTATAGGTTCGGTCCGTTTCGGCATTCATCCGGGTCTTGGTCGCTTCGCCCTTGGAGCGGATATCCGCGGCGAGCGCGTTGCGCTCGGATTCCATGCGGTTGTAGGTTTGCTCCAGAACGTTTTCGCTCAGGTCGGTGCGGCGCACCCGGACGTCGACAATATCGATCCCGAAGGTATTGGCCTCCTTGCGCAGTTCATCGCGGATTTCACGCATCATCACGGCCCGGTCCGATGACAGGGCCGCGTCAAAGGAGCGGCGGCCATAGGTCTGGCGCAAGGCGGAATCCAGACGTGCCGCGACACGGGCCTCGGCCTGCACGAGATCAGCGCCAAGGGTTTCACGGAACAGCCGCGGGTCAGAGATGCGCGCCAGGGTAATCGCGTTCACAATATAGACCTGGCTGGCGATATCCTGGACCGGGCGGTCATTGTTTTCCCAGATCAGCATGCGATCCTCGATGTAGGTCACGGTGTCAGCGAAGGGCACCTTGAAATACAGGCCAGGCTGTTCAACCGTGCGGTTGATTTCACCAAAGCGGAGGACCAGTGCCTTCTGCCGCTCATCCACTACGAAATAGGACGAATAGGCAATGAAGGCGATGATCGCCAGCACGATGCCCAATAGGTTTCTAAAACTGCTCATGTTTCTATCCTAAATCTGCTTTACTGGCTTGTTGCGGTGGCGCGCTTCTGGATTTCCGGAAGCGGCAGGTAGGGCACGACGCCCGATCCGCCCTGCCCGCCTTCAATGATCACCTTGTTGGACCGGGAAAGTATCCCTTCCATGGTTTCAAGATAGATCCGCTGGCGTGTCACGTCCTTGGCGTTCTTGTACTCATTGTAAACCGAGAGAAACCGCGCCGCTTCGCCCTGTGCTTCAAAAACCACGCGGGCCTTGTAAGCATTGGCATCCTCGATCAGCTTGGCAGCTTCGCCTTCCGCCAGCTGAACCTGCTGGTTGCGGTATTTCTCGGCCTCGTTGATCAACTGCTGCTGGTTCTGCCCCGCCCGCACCACTTCAGCAAAGGCGTTTGCCACTTCGGCGGGAGGCTGGACGTCACCGAGGTTGATCTGGCTGACAATGATGCCGGCCTTGTATTCATCGAGAAGGTCTTGCGTGATCTGCTGGACCTGGGCTGAAACGGCGTCCTTGCCCGTTGTCAGAATCATCTGCGCCCGTGTCTGGCCAACGACTTCGCGCATGGCGCTTTGTGCCACCGCCCTGATCGTCCGTTCCTGGTCGGCCACGTTGAAAAGAAAATCCTTCGGCTCCAGGATGCGCCAGAAGACCGAGAACGGAACCGAAATGATGTTCTTGTCGCTGGTGAGCATCTGGCCTTCATTGGCTTCCATGCCGATATTGATCTGGCGCACCGCGCCGACCCGGGGCTTTTCCATGGTTTCAACAGGCCATACGGCGAAATGCAGGCCAGGGTCGGCAGTCCGGTTGTATTCGCCAAAGCGCAGGACAATGCCGCGCTCGTCGGGCTGAACCTGGTAAACCGAGTTGAACACCCAGAACGCCGCCAGCAGGACCAATGGCAAAAGCCACGATCCGCGTCCGCCGGCGGGGAGAACATTCTTCAGGCTGTCCTTGCCGCGCTGCAACAGTTCATCCAGGTCGGGCGGGGTCGGGCCGCGGCCGCCGGTGTTGCGCGGGCCCTTGGGACCCTGGCCCCATGGCCCCTGCCCCCACGGACCCTTGCCTCCACCACCTTCATCGCTATTCCACGGCATCTATTGGATCCCCATTTGTTATGGTTTGAACTTCGTTCCTGCCGATATAGGAAGCCTGCGGCGGAATGTCCACGAGTTTAGGAAGGCAGCCAAAGGGGGTCTTTTGGACCTGCAGAAAAGCCCGCCGCAGCCGCCGCCTTGTGCGCCGCATCGAGCCCGGTTTCATAGGCCCCGTGGGCGGTTGCCATATAGTGCTGATGCACATGCTCGCCAGCCATAAAAAGGCGCTCGTGGACAGGTTCCGAAAAGATCTTCCGGGACCCGGCCCTGCCGGGTGCGGCACCCGAATAGGCCCCGCCGATATGCGCGTCCATCGTCCATCCGGTGGTCGCACTTGCCACGATGCGCTGGCGGATATCGGCACCGAACGCCTTGACCAGCGTATCGATGGCGAACGCCGTCATTACCGCAGGACCGGCTTGCGCAAGCTCCCTGGCAAAACTGCCGCCCACATGCGCCACGGCAATCGGCCGGCCAAAGGGATGCAGCTCGAAATTGAGGGGTTTGGTCTCCGGCACCACCGGATCGAAGACATCGGCAAAGGGAATTTCGAAGCCATCGAACACCTTGCGGTCGAACGCCAGCGCTACTTTTTCCCCATAGCCCATGGTCACTTCGGCAAAGGCCTGATGCAAGGTTGCGGGCAAGCCTGGCTTGATGGCAATGCGCTGCCGTTCCATCATGCGTGCCGGAACGGCCAAAATGCAGGCCTTGGCCGTGACCGTGCCTGCATTCGTCCCGAGGCGAACGCCGCCGCCCAAAACCTCAATGGACTTGACCGTCACACCAAGCTTGATTGGCAAGCCCCGCGACAGGCGCGCCACCAGCGCGCCATAGCCATCCTCGACCGGCAGATTGACATGGCTGTCGGAATAGTTGGCGGCGTCCCTGGTCGAAATATCGTTAGGGTCGTTTGAGTACATGAGCTGGCACCAGTGGCGCAGCAATGGATACATGGCATGGCTACGGTCCAGGACGCTTTCCGCCGACACGTCACGTCCGTTGCGCCCGGCCTCCACAATCTCCTCCAGCTTGGTCCAGACATAGTCGGTGGCAAACTCCGAAACCTTCCACTGGCCGTCAATGAATGACCTGAAGCTGGTGACCGCCGGAGTCTCGGGGCGGAATTTGTGCTTCAGTTTTTCCGCCATGAACCGCAAGACATTGACATCGCCGGAATGCAGCCAGTGGGCGCCATGGTCCCAGAGATGGCCGATGCTTGAGGTATCGCTGAAGGCTCTTCCGCCAACTCGCTGTTTTGCTTCAAGAATTACATGCGGGATGCCGAGCCGTGTCAGCCCCAGCCCGGCCCCGATGCCGGCCGCACCGGCACCCACGATAACAATGTCTGGATTTTGAACCATTATTCAATAGTGCAGGGATCAGGCATTCCGGTCAAGCACCCGCAAGACAAAGCCTGCGCTGTCATTGGGGCCTTGCGGATGAATCTCCCGCGCCGTTTCAGTCCACTGCGCCGGATCAAGCGGCGTGAAGAAGGTATCGCCGTCAACTTCCAGATCAACTTCAGTGAGATAGATACGGTCTGTCTGTGTGAGGAACATATCAAAAATCTCCCCGCCGCCGATAACGCAAATCTCTTCGACCGCCCCTGCCGCCTTCAGGGCCGAAGGCCCATCGGCCACGACCACTGCCCCCTCCGCCCGGTAATTTTTCTGCCGCGTGATCACGATGTTGAGCCGCCCCGGCAAGGGTTTCTTCGGCAGGCTTTCCCAGGTCTTGCGGCCCATGATGAGCGGCTTGCCCATGGTGATCGCCTTGAAGCGCTTCAGGTCGGTGGAGATATGCCACGGCAATCCGCCGTCATGGCCAATCACCCCGTTGCGCGACACAGCAACGACAAATGAGATCCGGCTCATGTCGCCAGGGCCCGCAACGCATCATCGCGAATCCGGCAGAATGTCGTGCCTGGTTCGATCTCTGCGCCAATGCTGGCATAAAGCGCGCGCGCGTCCTTGTTCCAGTCCATCATCAGCCAGTAGATGCTGGCATAGTTTTTTGAAAGCGCCAGTCGCGCCACGGCTTTCAGCAAGGCCCGCGCCACGCCGCGGCGGCGGAATTCCGGCAGCACCGAAAGGTCCTCGAGATACATGACTTCGGCTCCCCGGTTAGTGGAAAAACTGCGGTGCCACACGGCGCAGCCCGCAAGCTTCCCATCATATTCCGCCATGAGGGTGCCGACAATCGGGGCCTCCGAAAACATCGCCGCTTCAAACATCTCCGGGGTTGCCAGCACCGTATGCAGAAGATTGTGCGACTCCGCCAGGGCGCGAACCATCTCCAGGAGTGCGGCCCCTTCGCCGCGCTGCATCGGGCGCACCGTGATCATTGTGCCGCCAGCTTGTCCAGGGCTTCGCCGGAAACGCGAAACACCGTCCACTCATCCTGTGGCACCGCTCCCAGGGACTTATAGAATTCAATCGACGGCGTGTTCCAGTCCAGCACCCACCACTGCAGGCGCGGCAGTCCTTCCGCCACGCAGCGCTGCGCCAAATGTTTCAGTAGCGCCTTGCCGATGCCAAGGCCGCGCATCGCCTCATCGACGAAAAAATCCTCGAGATAAATCCCGGCCCGCCCGCGAAAAGTGGAGTAATTGTAGAACCACAAGGCAAAGCCAGCGGGCTTGCCTTGCCAGAAAGCTAGATCGCAATGGGCCCGCGGCGTTGGCCCGAACAGGCTTTCGCCGATGTCAGCGGCGCTGGCTGACACCTCGTGGCGCAGGCTTTCATAATCTGCTAGCTTGCAGATGTACGCGAATACGAGTTGCTCATCGCCCCGAACCGCTTCCCGGATCAGCAGGCTCATTGCGGCAAGGTCTCAAAAATGACCAGGGAATAGAGGCCGTTCCAGATGGCGTGGCAGGCAATCGTCACCCACAGACTGCCAAAGCGGATCAGCAGCGCGCCCAGGACCAGTCCCATCATGAAGATGATGCCCACCGCAAGCCAGGGCTCGGTGATGTGCAGCAGCGACCACAGCGCCGAGGTGATGAGCACGGCACCCGAATATCCCGCCCGGCTTCGCGCCAGGGCGGCAAACAACTGGCCGCGGAACACCAGTTCTTCGGCCAGCGGAGCGCCGATGGCGACCGCTGGAAAAGCCAGCCAGAACAGGCGCGGCTCATTGGCCAGGTCAAACATCGCCTCTTTCACCAGCCCGGCTGAACCGGACGTGGGCGACTGCCCGTCGGGGCCTGGCGTGTAGTCCGCAAGATCGATCTGAAACACCGCAACGAGAACGAAGATCGCCGCATACATCGCGATCATGAAACCGCCGATGACTGTAGCCCATCCCAGCCAGCCCAGGTCGGGCCAGCGCAGGGCCAGAACCTCCGCCGGGCGGCCGCCGCGAATCTTGGCCACCTGCCAGGCCAGCACCACGGTCAGGAGCGAGGCCGGAAATATACCGATGATGTAAGCCTTGATCATGGATTTCTGATCCGCCAGAGCCGGGTCAAAAAACACACTGAGAATGGTGGTTCCGGCAGCAGCCTGGAACACTCCGTTGGCCACAACCAGAAGCAGGGCAAGCGCGAGCGCCAGCCACAGCCCCGCCGGATTGCTGGGCGCATAAAGCAGGGGCGAAGTATATTTCTGGAAGTCCGTACCGAATTTTTCCATCGTGACTAGATTGCCACGGACCCGGAAATATTCGGATGTGCCTGATAGTTCACGATTTCAAAGTCCTCATAGCGGAATTCATCGATGGCCTTGACCTCGCGCTTCATCACAAGGCGCGGCGGGGCATAGGGCTCACGCGACAGCTGCTCGTCAATCTGCTCAAGATGATTGAGATAGATATGGGCGTCTCCCAGCGTGTGGATGAATTCGCCCGCCTTGAGTCCCGTGACGTGGGCCATCATGTGGGTGAGCAGGGCGTAGGACGCGATGTTGAACGGCACGCCGAGGAAAATATCCGCCGACCGCTGGTAAAGCTGGCATGAGAGCCTGCCGTTGTGCACATAGAACTGGAACAGGCAATGGCAGGGCGGCAGGGCCATCCTGTCCACATCGCCGGGATTCCACGCGCTCACCAGCAGCCGGCGCGAGTCGGGGTTTTTCTTGATGCGCTCAACCGTGTCGGCGATCTGGTCGATGACGCCACCGTCACGCGCCGGCCACGACCGCCACTGCTGCCCATAGACGGGACCGAGGTCGCCATTCACATCGGCCCACTCATCCCAGATCGTGACCTTGTTGTCGTGCAGGTATTTGATGTTGGTGTCGCCGCGCAGCATCCACAGCAGCTCATAAATGATAGAGCGCAGATGCAGCCGCTTGGTCGTCACCAGCGGAAAACCGGCGCTGAGGTCAAAACGCATCTGATAGCCGAACACGGACTTCGTACCGGTGCCGGTACGGTCCATTTTCTCCCCACCATGGTCGCGGACATGCCGCATGAGATCAAGATATTGGCGCATGGCTCCAAGTTAGCCGATTCTTCTGCCCAAAACAAAGTGCTGACTTTTCAGTCTTGGCTCAGGCTGCCGTCAATGCCTTGCTACACATTTGCGTGAAAATTGGTGATCAAATGAATTTTCCCCATTTTTCGGGATGATCACGAAACTTCTCCCGGCAAGTTGATTTCCTGTTGATTGGGTTTTCGGCGAGTTTCCCGCTTGCCCGCACTGACCGGGAGCAAACCAATAAGGAGATATCCATGAAGAAGTCCACCGTTGTTTCCGCCCTGAGCATTGCCGGCGCGCTTGCAACCGCCCTGTCCTTCTCGGCTCCGGCCTTTGCCGCTGACGAGAAATGCTATGGCATCGCCAAGGCTGGCCAGAACGATTGCAAGGCCGGCGCCCATGACTGCAAAGGCATGTCCACCGTCGACTTTGATGGCGCCTCGTTCAAGCTGGTTCCTGCCGGCACCTGCGAAGCCATGATGACCCCTGATGGCAAGAAGGGCATGCTCAAGCCCATGGAAGGCTAATACCAAACCCGGGGCACGGCCTGCGCCGTGCCCTGCCATTCCCAGCAATAAGGACCAGACCACATGACCAAGACTACAAATATGATTTCCGCCCTTGCCCTGGCCTCGGCTCTTGGCGCCGCTCTTGCCACTGCACCCTTGGCCTTTGGCGCCGAAATGGAAAAATGCTATGGCGTTGCGCTTAAGGGCCAAAATGACTGCAAGGCTGGCGAAGGCACAAGCTGCGCCGGCACCTCCACCATCGATTACCAGGGCAATGCCTGGAAGCTGGTTCCGACGGGCAGTTGCGTGAGCATGGATACCCCGCTCGGCAAGGGTTCCCTCGAGCCCATCGAGCGCCCGGCTTAAAATGATCACGGTCGCGACAATACCGGCCCGGACAGGCATTGGCCTCAAGCCACAGCACTATCAGGAGATATTGCGCGACCGTCCCGGTTTCGGTTTCTTTGAGGTCCACGCCGAAAACTACATGGGGGCCGGCGGGCCACCGCACCACTATCTTGAGGCGGTCAGGAAGGATTATCCCCTGTCGCTCCACGGCGTTGCCCTCTCTATCGGCGGCGAGAGCCCCTTGAACCGCGATCACCTGGCGCGGCTCAAGGCCCTGCTGGAACGATATGACTGCGGACTGTTTTCCGAGCATCTCGCCTGGTCCACCCACGAGGATGCCTATCTCGATGATCTCCTGCCCGTTCCCTATACCGGCAAAACCTTGCAGCGCGTCTGCGACCACGTGAATGAAACGCAGGATTTCCTGGGTCGGCAAATGCTGCTCGAAAACCCCTCGACCTATGTTCAGTTTGAAGAAAGCACCATGACCGAGATCGATTTTATCTCGCAGATCGCCACGCGCACCGGCTGCGGACTGCTGCTGGATGTGAACAATGTGTTCGTCACCTGCAAGAACCACAACATGGATCCCAACGCCTACATCGATGCCTTCCCCGTGGAGCATGTCGGCGAAATCCATCTGGCGGGCCATGATGAACGCCGCGATGACACGGGGGCTCCCCTGCTCATCGATGCCCATGGCTCACCCGTGGTCAATCGCGTCTGGAAACTCTACGAGCGCGCCATTTCCCGGGTTGGCCCCGTCCCTACATTGATTGAACGCGATGCCAATGTACCGCCTCTGGCAGACCTGCTGGCCGAGGCTGCCCGCGCGGACAGGGTGCTGGATGCGGAAAGACAGCGGCGCAATTCCCACGCCGTGGCGGCAGAGTGAGTTCATGACAACCCAGCCCGGCCAGAATGATTTTGCCGCGGCGCTGATCGACCGCGCCTTGCCCGTGCCAGACGGCGTGACTAGCTGGACCCAGCCACTGCCAGCCAGGCGCTTCGGCGTCTACCGCAACAATGTCTCGGGCGCCCTCGTGGAGGCTCTGGCAGTCCGCTATCCAGTTGTGAAGAGGCTGGTAGGCGAGGAATTTTTCCGGGCCATGGCGCGGGACTATGCCCTGCACAACCTGCCGCGATCGCCTGTGCTCATTTACTACGGGGCCGATTTTCCGGATTTCATCGCAGGCTTTGAGCCGGCCGGCGCGCTTCCCTATCTCGCCGATGTGGCACGGCTGGATTCAGCCCATTGGGAATCCTATCACGCCAAGGATGCAATTGCGGTTCCGCAAGGCGCCTTCGCCAGCCTCGCTCCGGCCACGCTGGCCAATGTTGCTTTCGAGTTCCTGCCGTCGGTCCGCATCCTGTCATCACCCCACCCAATCGTGGCCATCTGGCGGACCAACACGGAAGACGCGGCAGTGCAACCCGTTGACCTGACACTTGCCGAAGACGCGCTCGTAGCCCGGCCCGAAATGGCGGTTGAGGTAAGAACCCTTCCCGCCGGAGCGGCGGTTTTTCTGTCCGCCCTGCGCGATGGAAGGCCCCTGGGCGAAGCAGCCGCCACGGCCCTGCAAACGGCAGCCAATTTCAATCTTTCACAGAACCTTGCGGGACTCATCGCCGCACGGATTACCGCCAGGATCATCCCATGAACTTGATCGACCGCACCATTGGATTGCTCAACTGCATCCCCCAGTCTGCCATTTCATTGCTCGCCCGGGTGGCCATCGGCCTGGTGTTTTTCAAGTCGGGCCTGACCAAACTGGATGGTTTCGGCCTCAGTGACTCCGCCATTTTCCTGTTCCAGGAAGAATACAAGGTGCCGCTGCTCAATCCATGGCTTGCAGCCCACCTCGCGGCGCTTGCCGAACTTACCATGCCCATTCTCCTCTTTGCAGGATTTGCGGCGCGCTTTGCCGCCGCCGCCCTTCTCGGCATGACCCTGGTCATCCAGATTTTTGTCTATCCTGAAGCCTATGTTCTGCATGGCCTGTGGGCCGTGGCCCTGCTCACCATCATGGCCCATGGGGCGGGCGTCCTATCCATCGATCACCTGATCCGGAAATCAATGCTCGGCAAATGATCTTAATCAATGCCAAAGGACCTCAGGTGGGGATTTACCCCTGGTTTCATTGATTTAGCTCCCCCTTTCGTTTGCACCCCGGAAGCCCTATATCTGGGGGGCCACCCAGCAATGGGCGGCTATGGTGATAAAATGCCATCGTAATAAACCTTTCGGACCCGGGGGCAGTACCCGGCGCCTCCACCACAGCCGTTTGACTTCAAACGGCAGACGCCCGACAGCAGATTTCCTTAAATCTGCGATAGGGCAACTTAGCTGCAAGCGGCTTTGATGGGGGCGAACTAGGATCGACGAGGGTGTAAAGGATGGAGCTTTGCCCGTGATGGTTCCGACGTTATCGGGCTAAACAAGTAGTTGCAAATGACAACTATGCTCCGGTACGTCTCGCTGCTTAATGCAGTGCGAATGCCGAAATCAAAGTCCTGAGGCTTAGCCGTTTCAGGCGGGGTCCGCCGGCACCTGGCAACAGAAGCCGGCACTTTCAATTGTGTGGGACAAATGAGTTCATGGCTGCGGAAAGCTTGAACCTGTAGTATCTGAAGGTTGAGTCGGCCTTTCCAAAGGATTTCGTGCCTATGCCTGAAGACCTGATGCGGTATGACCAGCTGGCGCAAAATGCGCTCCGCGGTGTGGTGCGCGAGGCCCTGCGACGCGTCGAGAAGTCAGGCCTTCCGGGCGAGCATCACTTCTATATCGCCTTCAACACGAAATTTCCCGGCGTCGATATCGGCGAACGCATGGCCCAGCGCTACCCCCGTGAAATGACCATCGTGCTCCAGCACCAGTATGAAAACCTAGTGGTCAAGGAAGACCGTTTCGAGGTGGAATTGTCATTCGACAACATCCTGGAAAAACTGGTAATCCCCTTCAATGCAGTGAAGGGCTTTCTCGACCCCTCGGTGCAGTTTGGCCTGCAATTCGAAGTTGTCAGCGTCGAGGCCCCGGTTGACTCTGAGGGAAAGCTGGAGAAATCTGCCTCCGGCAAGGTAACGCGTGAACTGGAAGGAGCTGAAACCTCTGCTTCCGATGAACCACCCAAGGACGGGCCCAAGGTTGTTTCCCTGGACTCGTTCCGCAAGAAATGAGGACCGGACGGCCCATGCAGATTTCAATGTCCTTTGCAGCTTTCCTCGCTGCAATCCTGTTCATCTCGGCACCGCTTGCCCAGGCCCAGACAGCCGAGGACCAGGCGGCGCTGGCCGCGCTGACCGCCGCTGACCTCAAGCACACGCCCGCAAAGAAGTTGTTTGGCGCCAAGAAGCTGCCTGTGAATTTGCAGGCCCGCGCCATTGGCAGCTATGCCAAGGGCTGCCTCTCTGGTGGCAAGGCGCTGTCCGTGACCGGCCCTGCCTGGCAGGCCATGCGCACCTCACGCAACCGCAACTGGGCCCACCCGGCACTTGTCAAGCTGGTGGAAAAACTGGCCAAGGAATCCAAGCAGAGCGACGGCTGGAACGGCTTGCTGGTGGGCGACATGTCCCAGCCCCGTGGCGGCCCAATGCTCACCGGCCATGCCAGCCATCAGATTGGCCTCGATGCCGACGTCTGGTTCACGCCGATGCCTGACCGGGTGCTAACCAGCGCCGAACGTGAAACTTACGTTCCCGTCGAAATGGTGAAGGACCGCTCGACCCTCAACCGCGACAACTGGAGCGAGTCCCGCGCCAGGCTGATCCGGCGCGCCGCCTCCTACCCGGAAGTGGCCCGCATCTTCGTACACCCGCCGATCAAGGCCGAACTGTGCAAATGGGCCAAGGGCGACCGCTCATGGCTGGCCAAGGTACGCCCCTACTACAACCACACCTATCACTTCCACGTCCGGATGAAATGCCCTCCGGGTTTTGCCGGCTGCAAAAACCAGGCCCCGGCGGCCCCCAAGGACGGCACCGGCTGTGGCGAGGAAATGGCCTATTGGATGGG